>NZ_BAMI01000008.1 GCF_000615765.1 Ligilactobacillus equi DSM 15833 = JCM 10991
CGTTTTTATAATTTTTAATGGCATTCGCATCATATCACTATCAACACGTTTATCTTGCATGTACTGGTAATGGTTAGCCATATTTCTAGCGTTTTTACGACTTTCTAACTCACTAATACGGTCAACAACCGTATCAAGAGATAACTTAACTTGTTTTAGTCGGTATAATTCTTTGTCAATCGCAACCATCTTATTATAGACAGTTCTACTAATATCAGAATTGACTTTAATAATTTGCTTTTGTTGAGTACTAGGATATATCCGCATTTTTAATCCGTAATGATATGCTAAATCACACATTTTCTTCATCGATTTTCACCTCACTTTCTATGCTTTTATTATATCACAATGAGTGGTATTATAAAAAATAAACATGTATAAATAAAAGGAAAAGAGTTCTGTGCAATGACTGATAAAAAAACTAGAATTAAGGATGCAATTTATACTCAAAGATACATTTATAATCTGCACTTTCATCTTATTTGGTGTACTAAATACAGAAACAAAACTTTTGTAACTGATGAATTATCTAATGAAATGAAGGATATCCTTCAACGAGTAGCTGATGATAATGAAATAACCATCGAAAATATGGAGGTTATGCCTGACCATGTACATCTGCTAATTTCTTTTCCACCTAGGAAATCAGCAGTTGACGTTATTAAGGCACTAAAAGGTAGAAGTGCATTTATATTTCTAAAAGCACACCCAGAGATTAAAGAACATCAGTATTGGAGCGGACATTTATGGTCTTCTAGTTATTACTTAGGTTCATTAGGTAATATGAGTAAAGAAACAGTGCAAAAATATATTAATGACCAGAAATATAATGCTATGATGAAAAACTAAAAAAGCCCGTAAGGGCTTTTTTTGTTAGGGGCTATCCCTCCATGGGTTAAAAACTATGGATTTCCGCCCCGTGGTCCTTGAATTTTACCCAAAAGAAGACTACAATAATTACCGTAAAATAGTTTTACATTTTGATAGAATTTGCAAAAGAGGCGAAGAATAATGGCTAGCAGATTAAGCAAGGAAGAACGTAAAGCTTTAGCTAAGAAGGCTATGGCTGAACGAGCAAAGCACCCGCAAGCTAAGACGCAATCCGGGTTCGCCAAGCTTGATGAAGATGCCAAGAAGCTACGCTAATGCGCAACTGACATCAATTTAGACCAAAAGACACCCGCAAGAAATTTCTTGCGGGTGTCTTTGTGCCTATTGGGCAAATTGACTATTGTAAAGGTTCGCGTAAAAACCATCGGCTGCCATGAGGCTATCGTGGTTCCCAGTTTCAATGATACTTCCTTGATTCATGACAATAATCTTATCTGCATCGCGAATCGTAGATAAACGGTGCGCCACTACAAAACTTGTCCGGTCCTTGAGGAGCCGTTCCATAGCTTGCTGGATTAAAATTTCTGTCCGTGTATCAACTGAACTGGTAGCCTCATCCAAAATCAAGATTTCTGGGTCAGCTACGAAAGCTCGAGCAATCGTCAAGAGCTGTCTTTGTCCCTGGGAAATATTGGAAGCATCTTCATTTAAAACTGTATCATACCCATGAGGTAATTGACGAACAAAAGTGTCTACGTGCGCGGCTTTCGCAGCTGCGATAATCTCTTCTTCCGTTGCGTCTTCACGACCATATTTAAGATTGTCGTAAATCGTCCCCGTAAATAACCAGGTATCTTGTAATACCATGGAGAAATGACGACGTAGTTCTTGGCGACTCATGGCGCGGGTATCTTGCCCATCAAGACGGATAACCCCACCTTTGATATCATAGAAACGTTCCAAAAGATTAATTAAGGTTGTCTTCCCAGCACCGGTTGGTCCGACAATCGCGACTTTTTGACCAGCTTGCACATCGAAATTAAAATCTGTCATCAATAACTTATCATCAGTGTAACCGAATTGAACATGTTCGAAACTAATTTTCTTACCATCAGCTGGAACACTAGCAACAGCTTGAGGTTTAGTCATTTCTTCTTCATCTAATAATTCAAAAATCCGTTCAGCTGAAGCCACAGTGGATTGAATGGTATTGGCAATGTTAGCCAATTGAGTAATTGGTTGGGTAAATTGGTTCACGTATTGTAAAAAGGCTTGTACGTTCCCTAAAGTTAAGCTACCATTAGCCACCCCGGTTCCCCCAACAATCGCAACTAAGATATAACCAATATTTTTGACCAAGTTCATCAAAGGCATAATTAAACCAGAAATGAACTGGGCCTTCCAGGAGTTTTGGTAGTAGCGGGTATTTTCTTCTTCAAAAACTTGGATAGCTTCATCTTCGCGGTTAAAGGTCTTAACGACAGTGTGACCGGCGTAATTTTCTTCAACGTGATTGTTCATCAAACCTAGGCTCTTTTGTTGGGCGGCAAAATATTTTTGTGAACGTGGTGCCACAATTCCAACTACAATTAACCCTAAAGGAATTGTAATCAGAGCAATCAAAGTTAACTTCAAGCTGATGGATAACATCATGAAGAAAACCCCGACAAAGGTTACCAATGACGTAACTAATTGTGCCAAACTTTGTTGTAAGGTTCCAGCAATGTTATCCATATCATTGACCGCTCGTGACATAATATCCCCGTTTTGGTGAGTGTCGTAGTAATTGATTGGCAAACGTTGCATCTTCTCTTTAACTTGCTTACGTAATTTGTAAACAATCTTTTGTGAGATATTGGCCATGATAATTTGTTGCATGAACGTCAGTAAGGCCGAAGCGACATACATAGCAGCCACAATTAAGAGGATTTGCTTAATGCGATCAAAATCAATCGGATAAGAAGTCAAATGTTTACCCATTTTCATTTCGACAAATCCGGTCTTAATTCCCTTGTAAATTTCCGTGGTTGCTTCCCCTAAAATCTTAGGTGCTCGAATTTGGAAAATCGTTCCGCCAACAGCGAAAGCAAGTACCATTAAAAAGCCCCATTTCCATGGCCCCATAAACTTAGCTAAGCGCCCCAACGTCCCCCAAAAGTTTTTCGCACCTTGCTTTGGACCGTGATTTCTTCCTGGACCCATTAAACTTCACCTTCCTTCATTTGTGAGTGAACAATTTCTTGATAAACTTCATTATCAGCTAGCAATTCTTGGTGAGTACCCACTCCGGCAACTTTACCATCATCTAAGACAATAATTTGATCCGCATTCGTCACCGTTGACACTCTTTGTGCAACAATAACCACCACACTTTGACTGATATCGCGATCAGCTTTTAAAGCTTTCCGCAAGGCCGCATCGGTCTTAAAGTCCAAAGCTGAGAAAGAATCATCGAAGACATAAATGGAAGCGGGCTTAATTAAAGCTCGCGCAATGGCTAGTCTTTGTTTTTGCCCCCCAGAGAAGTTGTCCCCACCTTGTTCAACAACTGCATCTAAGCCGTCAGGCAAATCGGCAACAAAATCCTTAGCTTGGGCAATTTCTAACGCACGCCACATTTCTTCATCCGTCGCATCAGCCTTTCCAAAAGCTAAGTTAGAACGAATAGTTCCCTTAAAGAGCACAGCTTTTTGTTGAACATAGGAAACCTTATCTTGCAAGCTAACTTTGGTTAAATCACGAACGTCTTGACCATCGACCCGTACGGCCCCAGCTTCAACATCGTAGAGCCGAGGAATCAAGGCAATCAAACTAGACTTCCCAGAACCTGTCCCCCCGATAATTGCTAGAGTTTGGCCGGCGGTTAATTTCACATCTACATCTTCTAGGGCCTTTTCTTCTGCACCTTCATAGCGGAAATCAATATGGTCAAATTCTAAACTTGCCACCACATCTTGCTTAGCTACTTGGGCATCAGCTTTTTCTTGCACCTTATTTTTAGTATCTAAAACTTCGATAATCCGTACAGCAGCCGCTTGAGCCCGAGGAAGGAAAACAAAAATCATGGATAGCATCATAAAGGAAAAAAGTAACATGGCAGCATAAGTCATGAAAGAGACTAAATCTCCGACCTGCATGTTCATCTCTCCAATCAAGTTAGCCCCAAACCAAACAATTCCCAAATTAGTCCCATTCATAATGATTGTCATAATTGGCATCATAATAGAAACAATCGAGAAGACTTTAATCGCAGTTTGGGTATAATCTTTGTTAGCGACTTCAAAACGAGCTTGTTCAAATTGGTCTTGACGAAAGGCACGAATGACACGCACCCCTGTCAAACCTTCCCGAAAAACCAGGTTAATTTTATCAATTTGCTTTTGAAGCTTTTGGAAAAGTGGTACGGCAGAACCCATAATTCCTCCAATGGCAATCACTAATAACGGAATTGCCACCAAAAAGACCCAGGTTAATTGCTTTTCGCTCTGATAAGCCATAATCCCAGCCCCAATCAACATTAGAGGAGCTTGAATCATCATCCGTAACATCATAATAATTACGTTTTGGATTTGCAAGACATCATTAGTCGTCCGCGTAATCAAAGATGAAGCTCCTAAATCATCAAATTCTTTGTTTCCCAAAGCCATTGTATGTTTAAAGATTTTACTGCGTAAACGCATCCCCATCTTTTGCGCCTGGGTGGAGGCAAAGTAAACATTACCGACAGCTGCTACCAAACCAAGCAAGGCCAGGCCCATCATCTTGGCACCTACTTGCCAAATATAATCGGTATTACCTTTAGCCACCCCATTGTTAATAATATCTGCAGTTAAATTAGGCAAACTTAAATCACAGATAACTTGGATAGCCATAAAGACAACAGAACCTAAAACCGCCCACCAATCAAGATTTTTCTTTACTAAGCGTAGCACGCTGGTCACTTCCTTTCTGTTTTTAACACACCATCTTGAAACCACGTTAGCACCTTTGTGATTTGTGCTTCAATTTGGCTAATTTTTTCAGCAGTCACTTCGTCATGACTGAGTTTACCACCAATAATCCGAAAGACCGCCCCCTCAAGTATTATATTGAAAAGTCTAAAGTCGCCATAAGATTCAAAACGATACTTTTCTTCCGACAAACTATCATAGACTTCCTGCAACCTTTTCTCAATGTTTTGGTGGTGCTCATCCTTAGATAACAGACGGTAATCGCGATTCGCAATCATCGTACGATAAAACTCCCGATTCTCCCCCAAATAAAAATCTTCTAACATCAAAGTAAAAGATTTTTGATAATAGGAAAATAAATCCTGGCCTGCGAGGGGCAAGATGGCTTTTTGAGCTGCCTCTAAATTTTCCCCCAGTTTACGGGCGAAATATTGATATAAATCATGCTTATCTTCAAAATACTGGTAAAAACTACCTCGTGATACCCCAGCTTCTTTAATAATCTGATTAATTGAAGCTTCGTTAAAGCCACGCCGACTAAACTCATGATGAGCTGCTTCCAAAAGCCGCGTTTGCTTTTCAACAGGTAAGTTGAAGAATGTTTGTTTGGGCATAGCGACCCCTCCTTTTTGTGACAAGTTGTCATATGACATATTGTCATAATACTCCTATCACTAACTTTTGGCAAGCAAAAAAGCCAGATATTTTAAATCCGACTTAAATCTTCTTATTATGCTTCTTGTTTAGTTATTGGGGTAACCAATACCCGATTAAAAATATTGAGTGCACTCTTATTATTTAAAATGGGAAAGTAAACTTCCTTAAAAACGCCGAGAAATTCGGGACGATCAAGAACTTGCTTGAAGGTTTGAGCGACTAAATATGGGTCATTTTGAGAGACCCCACACCCAAAAGCTCCTAAAATTAAAATTTCTACTTCATTATTTTTAAACATACGAATAGTACGCAAAATTTTTTCATGTAAATCGGCTTGAATGCGTCGAAAATCAAGCGGGTGTTGACGTAATTTCATATAAGTGATGTTGGGAGCACTTACGCTAGCAAAATCAATAAAACGTCGGTAAGGTAGGATTTTCCCTTCACTTTGATCTCGCAAAACCTTGACTTGATTTGAATAAATCACATTAGGACTAAAATAACCTTGATTGGGCACCTTGCGATTTAACTCATAGAAACTTTGATTAAACTTCTTTAACTCTGGATAAAGGAAGCTATTACGACAAATTGTCTCCTCTTGACCGTCATATCCCATTAAAAATCCCCCACCCGGTTCCATCGGACTAGCAAAATTCATACAACCCACTTTGCGTTCAAAGTCAATTTTCCAAATCCGTGCCAATAAATTTTCCTCTTCAACATAGATTTTAGCTGGTTTATGACCATAGGCTGCTTGTTCTGGCGGTTGAAAAGTGATAAGTTCTGAAGATTGACGTAAATGCCGACTTTCAATTTGATAAATATTCAATGCCTTATGCCCCAAAGCTTGATTTATTTTTCTTTGTTTTTGACTCATACCAACTTCACCGCCAGTTCTCTCTAATTTTTTCTAATTCTTTTCTAATTTTAATTCTATCATGAAACCCTTTTATTCGGCAAGCAATAATCACCAACTTGCATTTTTCTTTACATTTTTAGCCGAAATATGGTAACTTATTAGCAGGCACATGTTTTATGATAAAACGATTAGGAGGAGATAATATTATGAAACCAAGAATTGCGATTCCTGCCGACACTTTAGCAGAAGCAACCAATATTATTAACGAAAGAAATGCGGCCTTCGCTCCTAAACCTATTATCGAAGCCGTAGTTAAATCTGGTGGGGTGCCAGTTATTTTACCTAGTGTTAACCCCGACTTGGTTAAGCATTATTTACCACTTTTTGATGGAGTGATTTTTGCTGGGGGTTCTGATGTGGATCCTACCTTCTATGGTCAAGAACCACGCCAACAACTCGGCACCACTAACCGTAAGCGCGACCTCTTCGAAGATGAACTGCTTAAACAAGCCTACAAGGCAGGGAAAGCCATCATGGGGATTTGCCGTGGTATGCAACTAATTAATGTTAGTTTAGGGGGAACCTTATACCAAGATTTATCTGAAAACCCCGACGCGACGATTAAACACTCCCAAGCAGCTGCTGGTAACCTTCCAAGTCACCATGCTAGTGTTGAACCAGACAGCCGATTAGTGAAATTAGTCGGGGAAAGAACTTTTGTTAATTCCCGTCACCACCAAGCTTTAAACGACATCGCTCCAGATTTAAAGGTAACTGCTAAAGCTGATGATGGTGTTCCTGAAGCCGTTGAATCAATTGATAATGACCAAATTTTAGCGGTCCAATGGCACCCCGAAAACACCTTCAAACATTACGAAGATTCTAAAAACCTCTTCCAAGACTTAATTAACCGCGCCGCAATTGTCGCTCAAAAACAACGCTAAAAGAAAAATCTCCCCACAAAATGTGGAGAGATTTTTTCTTTAGTTCCAAATTTCCGAAAGACTTTGATTACCATTGCTAATTGGAAGCACCTTTTTGAAAGTAGTAGCTGCTCTAATGCTACTAAGAGCGCTAACGCCACATCATCAATCGCGATTGTCTTATTAATGACTTCGCCACTAGCAAATTGTCCCGTCCCCTTTTCTTCGACTAACGCCACCGGTTGTAAAATTGTAAAATTCAACGTTGTACTATCCATTAAGTACTTATCAGCAAAAAATTTAGCTGTGTAATAATCCTTAATATGAACATAAGGTTCAAGGTCCCAAAATTCAGGTTCAAGCGATTTTTGAGCACTTAACATAATGTAACGATTAATACCATTTAGTTTGGCTGCCTCCATCGTTTTCACCGCTCCAAAAGCATCACTTTGAAGTAAGTCTTTTCCTCGCGAACCCGCTGTAAAGTAGATAGCATCTACCTGCCCAATTACTTGAGCAATTTCCACTACCGAAGCATGTAAATCTAACTTTTTAAACTTTATACCTAAAGCTACCAGTTCAGCAACTTCATGGCGCGAACCCACAATAACTTCATGCCCTGCTTGTAATAATTGTTTAGCGAGGCTTTGGCCCACACGACCAGTCCCACCAACGATAAAAATTTTCATTTTAAAAATTCCTTTCTGTTTACCAGTTCCCCTTAAAGAGCCCTTGCCGCAATTCCGTCGCTGTCAGTGGTTCTTCTCTTTCAAACCCCTGGAAAGGCGAAATTGTCTGTAAAGCTGCGTTTTGATAATGGCGTGCCTTACGCACTGCATATTTTCGCAGTGAACCATCTTCGACATAGTTCATTAACTTAGCCGCCGGTGTCGTACGCGGATTTTCAATCCGATCTTCTAAATCATCCAATAACTCCTGATATTCCGGACCCAATTGAATCCGATTAGCATAAGCTGCTAAGGTCTGAAGGAAAGCTAGAGCTTTATTTTGGTAGCGGGTTGGTTGAGTTGGAGCTTCCAACGCCACCTCATTATTCATCTCATCTGCCCGCGACATAATAGCGTTGACTTCGTCTTCTTTGATAGCCGGATTCATGATAAAGTAACTCGCCAATAAACGAATAAAACGTAGCGTGCTAGTCCGTACCCCAACGGAGCTAGAAGGATCTAAATCCAGCATCCGTAATTCAATGTAATCAATTCCATTTTTCTTAAGATCTTGGAGATTCTTTCCTCCTTTAAGGCGGACAGGTCCATGGAATTCATAGTCAGAAATCAGTGTTCCATCTTTTGCTCCCGCTTCAATCCGTGCCACATAAGCTTTAACACTAGAATAATCACCAGAAAACTTGGTCCCAAAGCCTTGGGAACTTTGGCGAAGTGAACGGACTGCATGCGGTAATTCCTTATCTTTTTCAAAGTAATTAGCTTCTGCTACGGGACTGGCCCCAAAAAGATACGTGATAAACCAACGATAACGAACAAAACCTTGCGCCACTACGGTGTACAAGTGATTGCGAACTTCAGTCTCATTTCGGAAGCGTTCTGGAAAATTTTGAAGCACTAATTTAATAATGTGCTCACTAATACTCAAATTAATATGTACTCCACATGGCGTGCCTTGAGACCAGCCACGACGTTTTGCCCACTCGACTAAATAAGCTTCTTTAGCTGGACCAGCTTTAGCAAAGACTAGGTTTTCCTTAGCTAAATTTTCCGGTGATTTGTCAGCGGGCAAGGCTGGTGGCATTGATAGAGGCCACAACATTTCTCCCGGAGCCAAGGCCACCCGTAAAGCTGTATTAATCCCATATAGGTAGTGCATGGCATCAATCGCATGCTCAGCTGAGGGGGTTACGACTTCAGTCATCACTTCTAAATAATCAGTAGTAATCCAGGGGTTCGTTTTTTCATCACCAATCCCAGCCGGATATGGTTCCTTACTAAAATTTCCTTCTTCATCAATCCGTTGCATCTCAATTTCCAATCCCATGGTGAAATCTGAGGTTTGTGCAACAGCCTCATTATCGAAGATTAACTGACCAATTCGGCTAAACATCTTAATCATCCCCTAATTTAAATTTAAAACATTTTTCATTATCATTATTATGCACTGATTATATCTTTGGTGCAACCTTAAATTGCCACCTTTTCAAACAAAAAGAAAAAACTCGCCAGCAAGCGAGTTTTTCTCATTAACTTATCCTTTAATTTAGCCGCGACTCAATACCCAGAAGAATACTAAAAAAACAAAGAATAGTACGTACATTAAAATAGGAACCTCTTTGCCCCTTTTAGCAGCAATCATCGTAATTGGATACATAATAACCCCTAAGGCTAAGCCATCAGCAATCGAGTAAGTTAAAGGCATTCCAGCTACAATTAAGAATGCTGGAATTGCGATTTCAATTTTACCCCAGTTAACCCGGGCTAAGTTTTCCGCCATTAAAACCCCAACAATAATCAAAGCTGGTGCTGTTACATAGGTCGTAACTACAGCCAAAAGCGGGGAAAAGAACATCCCAAAGATAAATAACAAACCAGTCGTCACGGCCGTTAAACCGGAACGTCCCCCTACGGCAATTCCGGCAGATGATTCCACATAAGTTCCTACCGGTGAAGTCCCTAACACGGTCCCGACTAACATGGCAGATGAGTCAGAAATTAAAGCTTTCCCAACTCTTGGAATTCGACCATCTTTATCGATAAAACCGGCTTGGGTCGTTAAACCAACTAAAGTCCCCGCTGTATCAAAGAAAGCCACCAGTAAAAAGGTCAAAATAACAATTACTAACTGAAAACTATTAATATCAGTCACATGAAAAATCGCTTGCCCAAAAGTTGGTTTCAGGCTAGGTGCAGCTGAGATCACCGAAGATGGCATGGGAGTCAGACCAGTCGCCACTCCAAAAACCGTTGCAATCGCCATCCCAATAAAAATTGCCCCGGGTACATTGAGCACCATTAGAATCGCAATAGCAATTAAACCAACCACCGTAATCCAAGTTTGTCCTGCAAAACTTCCTAAAGTAACTAAGGTTGAACTATTTTTAACAATCAACCCTCCACCTTGTAAACCGATAAAGGCAATAAACATTCCAATCCCAGCCGAGATGGCATACTTCAAATCTTGCGGAATAGCGTTAATGATGGCTTCCCGTAAAGAAGTAGCGGACATAATGATAAAGATAATGGCTGCGATGAAGGCCCCTGCTAGCGCTGTTGGCCAAGGAATTTTCATCCCTACACAAACAGAGTAAGCAAAGAAGGCATTAATTCCTAAGGATGGGGCTGTGGCAATGGGATACTTAGCCACAATCCCCATCATTAAACACCCAAAAGCCGAGGATAACGCTGTCGCCGTAAAGACCGCACCTTTATCCATCCCCGCTGCCCCTAAAACCGTAGGGTTAACAAAGAGGATATAACACATAGAAATAAAAGTGGTGAACCCCGCTAAAAGTTCGCGCTTTACCGAAGTATTTAAGGTATTAATGTTCCCATCTTCGTCTTTGACATTAAAAAAATAAGATTTAATTGCGTTCACAATAAGACTCCTTTTTCCAAACATTGAATTAAAGAACTAATAATTTCATACTTTTAATATACAACATTCAGGAAAAAGTGTAAATACCTTCTTTATTATTAATTAATGTTCGTTTTTTATACCAAAGAAAATTTAATTATAATACTTAGATTTGGTATACTTTTTTCACATTAAAAACGAACATTATTTTAAAAGGTCGGATTGTATAATTTAAGTTGAACATTGCGTGAACAAAAAAACCATAATGATCTTTACCGCGCTTTACACCGCTTTATCCCCAAGGGACGTCCAATTGAAGAAGTTAGTGATGAGGAACTAATGCGGATTAACAGGATAATGAATACGATGCCACTCAAGTGTTTAAACTGGCGAACACCACTTGAAGTCTTTATGGAACATTATTGTTTATAATTTGTTCAATTTATTTCTTGCAATCTACCTTTTTTTAAAAAAACATTGTACAAAACATAAAAATCGTGTTATACTTTGTTGTGTTAAGAAAGCGTTTTCTGAATAACTATGGAGGTCTTGCTATGACAGAGAAGTATATTATGGCCCTCGATGAAGGTACAACAAGCACTCGAGCAATTATTTTTAATCATAAGGGGCAAAAAGTAGCTGACGCACAAAAAGAATTTACCCAATATTTCCCAGAACCAGGTTGGGTGGAACATAATGCAAACGAAATTTGGAATGCGGTTCTTTCTACGATTGCTAACGCATTTATTAAATCAGGGATTCAACCAGATCAGATTGCTGGAATTGGAATTACTAACCAACGAGAAACCACGATTATTTGGGATAAGAAAACAGGTCTGCCTATTTACAATGCAATTGTGTGGCAATCACGTCAAACTAATGAGATTGCCCAGGCATTAATTGATGCCGGACATTCAGAAATGATTCACCAAAAAACAGGCTTGTTAATCGATGCTTATTTTTCTGCTACTAAGATTCGGTGGATTTTAGATAAAGTAGCTGGAGCCCAAGAACGTGCTGAAAAAGGTGAACTTTTATTTGGAACAATCGATACTTGGTTAACGTGGAAATTAACTGGGGGACAAGTTCATGTAACGGATTATTCCAACGCTAGTCGCACCATGCTATTTAACTTAGAAACCTTAGATTGGGATCAAGAAATCTTAGACTTATTAAATATCCCCCGGGCTATCCTACCGGAAATTAAAGGAAATTCAGAGATTTATGGTAAAACAGCTGCTTACCATTTCTATGGTTCTAGCGTTCCAATTTCTGGATTAGTCGGTGATCAACAATCTGCACTATTTGGTCAATTAGCTTTAGAAGATGGCACAGTAAAGAATACTTACGGAACTGGTTCCTTTATTGTGATGAATACGGGAGAAAAGCCAACTTTATCTAAAAATAACCTTTTGACAACAGTAGCTTACAGTATTAACGGTAAAGTAAATTACGCTTTAGAAGGCTCCGTCTTTGTCTCGGGTTCGGCATTGCAATGGTTACGTGACAGTATGAAGATGTTAGAAAATGCGCCAGAATCTGAACAAGCAGCATATAACTCTAGAAATAATGATGAAGTTTTTGTAGTACCGGCATTTACGGGTCTTGGAGCACCTTACTGGGACAGTGATGCACGTGGAGCTGTTTTTGGCTTAACACGTGGAACAACAAAAGATGACTTCATCAAAGCTACCTTACAATCTCTAGCCTACCAAACACGTGATGTTGTGGATACTATGGAAAAAGATACAGGAATAAAAATTCCAACATTACGAGTTGATGGTGGAGCTGCTAAAAACGATTATCTTTTACAATTCCAAGCAGATATTTTAAACACTCCTATCGAAAGAGCTAAAAACTTAGAAACTACTGCAATGGGAGCTGCCTTCTTAGCTGGTTTAGCTGTTGGTTATTGGAAAGATATTTCTGAATTAAAAAATATTTTTGAAGTAGGTCACAAATTTGAACCTAAGATGCAACCACAACGTCGCAATGATTTATACGCTGGTTGGCAAAATGCAGTGAAAGCAACCCGCGTCTTTAAACACCAAGTAAAAGAAAACTATTAGGAGGAGTTCATTATGTCTCTATCATTAAAAACACGTCCATCAACTTTAGAAAATTTAAAGAACGAAGAATATGATTTATTGGTCATTGGTGGTGGTATTACCGGGGCAGGGGTTGCCTTACAAGCAACGGCTTCAGGTTTGAAAACTGCCCTCTTAGAAATGCAAGATTTTGCTGAAGGAACTAGTTCACGTTCAACTAAATTAGTGCATGGTGGGATTCGTTACCTCAAGACTTTTGATGTCGGAGTGGTAGCTGACACTGTGACAGAAAGAGCCGTAGTTCAAGGAATTGCTCCGCATATTCCACGCCCATTTCCAATGTTATTACCAATCTATGATGATCCATCATCAACTTTTGACATGTTCAGTGTTAAAATCGCTATGGATCTCTATGACCGTTTAGCAGGAGTTACAGGGACGCAATACGCTAACTACACAATCTCAGCACAAGAAGCTCTGCAACGTGAACCAAATTTAAAAAGTGAAAAATTGCTAGGTGCCGGGGTTTACTTGGACTTCGTTAATAATGATGCCCGATTAGTAATTGAGAATGTTAAAGAAGCCGCAGAAATGGGGGCTACTGTAGCTAGTCGAGTTAAAGTAGTCGGAATCTTACACGATGAAAATGGGAAAGCCAATGGGGTTAAAGCTCAAGATGTTCTAACCGGTAAAGAATTTGAAGTTCACGCTAAAGTAGTTATGAATACTACCGGTCCTTGGGTTTCCAAGTTATTAAATATTGATAGTAAGGCGGAGGGCCCTACTATTCGCCCAACTAAAGGGGTTCACTTGGTAATTGATGCTTCTCGTTTGAGTGTACCGCAACCAACTTATTCTGACTCAGGCATGGGTGATGGACGGATGTTCTTCGTTGTTCCACGAGAAGGTAAAACTTATTTTGGGACAACAGATACCGACTTTGACGGGGATTATGCTCACCCACGTGTCGAACAAGCTGATGTCGACTACCTTCTTAAAGCTATTAACAATCGTTTCCCAGGCGCTGATATTACGATTAATGATATTGAAGCCAGTTGGGTTGGTTTACGACCACTACTTTCAGATAATGGTAGTTCTGACTACAATGGTGGTGGTGCTAACGTTGGTAAGGTTTCTGATGAAAGTTTCAACAACTTAATTAAAATAGCTAATGAATATAGTGATGATAAAGCAAGTCGTAGTGATGTAGAAAAAGCTATCTCTAGTTTAGAAACTGCCAGTGCTGAAAAAACCTTAAGTCCTTCACAAGTTTCTCGAGGTTCTTCTTTAGATGTTGCTGCTGATGGCTTGGTAACCTTATCGGGTGGTAAAATTACTGACTACCGTAAAATGGCTGCTGGAGCTATGGATTTACTGCGTCAAATTTTTGCTGAACAATACGGTATGGAACTTACGGAAATCGACTCTAAGACACTTCAAGTTTCAGGTGGACATTTTGATCCAACCAACGTGGATGCAACCATGAAATTCTATCAAAATATTGCCATGAGTAAAGGAATTCCAGCTGCAGAAGCTTTAGATTTAGCTAACCGTTATGGTTCAAACACAGGGCGTGTGGTCTCTTACGCAGATCAAGTTGAGGCAGCTCCTGGCTTGAGTTTAGCTGATACTTTAAGTTTGCACTATTCTGTTAATGAAGAAGCCTCATATACTTTAGTGGACTTCTTATTACGGCGTACCAACTACATTTTATTCCATGAAGATGAATTAGCTCCTAAAAAAGATGCTTTTGTCAATGAAATGGCTAAGATTATGGGCTGGTCTGCACAAGAAAAAGCAGCACAAAAAGACGCTTTAGAAAGAGAAATTTCAAATACTCGTTTAGATTACTTAAAATAGAAAGTTGAGGACCCGCTTATGAATGGCTTTCTCGGTGAATTCTTAGGAACATTGGTTTTGATAGTTCTCGGAACGGGGACAGGAGCTGCAGTTAATTTAAATAAATCTTATGCAAAAAATCAGCAGTGGCTTTTTATTACTATCGCTTGGGGTATGGCAGTAACATTTGGTGTTTATGTGGCAGGACAACTGGGCTCTGATGGTCACCTTAATCCAGCGGTAACTTTAGCTTTTGCAAGTTTTGGACTCTTTTCATGGTCTCATGTAGTTCCCTACTTACTTGGACAGTTTCTCGGTGCGTTTCTCGGTGCAGTACTTGTTATAGTACATTATTACCCACATTTTAAAGAAACTAAAAATAATGAGGGTAATAGTGTAGGAATCTTTGCTACCGGTCCGGCGGTTTCTGATACCATTTTTAACTTTTTAAGTGAAGTAATCGCAACCTTCTTCTTTATTTTCACGCTATTAAATCTTGGAGATTTTACTCAGGGACTAAAACCGTTAATTGTTGGTCTCTTAATTATGGTTATTGGTCAGGCACTCGGGGCAACCACAGGCTTTGCTTTGAATCCTGCGCGAGATTTCTCACCACGATTAGCATATTACCTTTTACCAGTTCCAAATAAAGGAAACGCTAATTTTGGATATGCTTGGATTCCAATTATGGGGCCCATTATTGGTGGTTTACTAGCTACCTGGCTTCAAGTTATGATTAACTAATTTGAAATGAATATAATGTAAAGTGGATTTAGTATAAAATTGCGGTTCTTTACGAGATGCTGTGGATTCCTAATATGGGTGTCTGCAGCTTTTTGTGTTTTATGAGAAAAATCAAGGGGAGACTGGAAAAAAACTAGCTCTTTGGATAAAATTTAAGAAATACTGACAATAAAAACCGCTAGATATCAACGTTCTTAGTAACGTAATATCTAGCGGTTTTTCAATTTTGAGACTTTTCATTAAAAACGCAACTTCTTATGCTTTTTAACTTAAATTTTTTGTTGAATATCAGTAACTTTAACCTTTAAAACTTTACGAATCCAAGGAAATTTAGCTTTCATTTCCTCAAAAATAGCACCATTTTCCAAAAATGATCCTTGACCATAAATATGAAAACCTGCACCTGGCCCCTCTGTACCAATAACTTTCTTACTACCGACAGTCAAAGTAAGCGTGGAATCGCCTTCAAAATCATGTTCAATAGAGTGCATACCAGCTGCAGGAATATAAAGATTGTCATTAGCTAAATCAAGTTTTATATAAGACATCCATGTATTAACAACACTAGCTGGCTGAGCATTAACGGTAATAATAGTAACTGGACCTTCATTTTCCATAACTTGGAGAAAAACTTCATTATTCATCATCAATATTACCCCCTTATAAGGCTGATTATAGTCTGTAAAGAATAAAATAGCAATAATTATAGCTATAAAGGAATGAAACGAACTATAACTAGATAGAAGATATGATACTAAGGAAGTTAGCAAACTTTAAATTTAATTCTTATAGGTAAAAGTTAATAACAGATGTCCACAATAAGGAATATTGATTATCATAATGTACTAATTGTTAGTATGTGCGTGGTGCTAGTTGATTGGCAAGTCATAGAATCCTAAAAGGATGATATCGAAAGTAAAATCAAGGACTCTCATTGGGCTCCCGAAACAGTTGCGGCTATGTCTAAGAGTAAATTTTGCTTCAAATCAATCTATAACTGGATTGATAATAACTTACTTGATATTCAGCTAGAAAACCTTCTAGATAAAGGAATTCGTAGAAGACGTGCAGCTGAAACTAGAGGGAAAGCTACTCAACAAGGTAAGTCCATTGAAGTCCGTCCTAAAGATGTTAATAAGCAACTTGTTTTTAGCCATTTTGAGGGCGATACAGTTCTTTCAGGTAAGACTAAAGGACAAGCTTTAGGAACGTTTTTAGAGCGTATGAGTCGCCTCTATATTGTGACACGTTTAAGCGACCGTAATAGTGCTGCCATGACGGAAGCTATCCTTAACTTAGCTGAAAAGTTAGGAACTAAAGGTATGAAGTCGATTGCTGTAGACCATGGGAAGGAATTCTCAGGTTACAAGCAAGTCGAAGAACAGTCTGATATTGACGTTTACTTTGCCCACGCTTACGCGCCACATGAACGTGGAGCTAACGAGAATCGTAACCGTGCTTTACGCCGCTTTATCCCTAAGGGATGTCCAATTGAAGAAGTTAGTGATGAGGAACTAATGCGGATTAACTAGACAATGAATACGATGCCACTCAAGTGTTTAAACTGGCGAACACCACTTGAAGTCTTTATGGAGCATTACCGTTCATAATTTGTTCAATTTATTTCTTGCAATCTGTCTTACGAAAACAATTGACATCGCTTTCGAGAAGAACTATATTTAAGTTGTAAACAATGTTTTTTCGTCAAGATTAAGAGGTGTTTATTATGGAAAAACAAAAAGTTATCATTGTCGGAGCCTCACATGGTGGCCACCAAAGCGCACTTGAACTTTTAGACAAGTACGATAATGTTGATGTCACAATCTATGAAGCGGGTGATTTTGTCTCTTTCATGTCTTGCGGGATGCAGTTGTACTTGGAAGATAAGGCAACCGCTAAAGATGATGTGCGAAACTTCGCCCCTGCTGACCTTGAAGCTAAGGGAGGGCGAATTTTCAACAATCACCAAGTCACAAAGATTAACGCTGATAAGAAGACAGTAATCGTTAAAGACGTTTTAACTGACCAAGAAGAAGAGGTTTCCTACGATAAGTTAATTCTTAGTTCTGGGGTAACCCCTCAAACGCTACCTGTCCCAGGAAATGACCTTGAAAATATCTACCTCATGCGTGGATATGACTGGGCCGGCAAGATTAAATCTGCTTTGAACAATCCCGCTATCAAGAATGTTGCGGTGATTGGGGCCGGAAATATCGGGATTGAAGCCGTCGAAGTCTTCGCCAATGCTGGGCGTAATGTCACGCTCTTAGATATGATTGACAAACCAATGGGCAATTATGTCAACGATGAATTGGCAGACCTTGTCGCAGCTGAACTTGAAAAGCACCATGTCACCCAGGTCTTAGGGGCTAAAATTGAAGCCTTTGAAGGGGATGGTAAGGTCACAGCTATAAAGACGGACAAGGGTCAAGTTGATACAGACTTAGTAATTGTCGCAGCCGGAGTTAAACCAAATACAAAATGGCTTGAGGGCACCGTTGATTTAACTGATCGGGGCTTTATCCAAACAGATGCTTACTTGCGCACTAATCTCCCTGATGTTTACGCAATTGGGGATGCTATCTTACCATGGTCCATCCCAGGTCAAGCTCACATGCCCGTCGCTTTGGCAACAACCGCACGCCGTGAAGCCATGTATCTTGCCAGTCACCTCTTTGAAAGTAAGCCATCCCGTCCATTTAAAGGAGTGGTGGGCTCTTCAGCATTTGGTGTCTTTGACTTACACGGGGCTTCAGCAGGGTTAAACACCTTTTCTGCTGGAAGAATTGGCAAGAAGATTGCGACTTCACTTTATGAAGATTCCAAACGTCCGGCATACGTTCCAGAAAAAGACAATGCCAAAGTATACGTCAGCTTAACTTTTGATCCAGATAGTCACCAAATTTTAGGTGGGGCAGTCTTATCTAGTGATGATATCACCGCCCAAACCAATGTCTTATCACTAGCGATTGAACATAAATTAAGCTTGGAAGATTTGGCTGAGGCCGACTTCTTCTTCCAACCAGGCTACGACCGTCAATGGAGTTTACTGAATTTGGCGGCACAACACGCCTTAGGTTGGGCAAGATTCTAAGATAAAGACCGAGGTACTTCATGTAATGTGAGGTGCCTTTTTTTGTCGTTTCACGCAAACGTTATTATAACAAAAAGTCGTGACTATACATAAATTATAAGATAAGTTAATTATCCGTAAGTTCCTATATATCAAGGTTTATAAGAATAAATTCTTTGATATATAAATTGATTGTCTGCTATATTAAAGGTGCCCAAGAAAGGAAGATTTTATGTTAAAAAGAGTATTAATAGCTTTAGCGGGAGTAGTGGCCTTTTGGGTGCTTTTAATAGGAGGAATCTACGCAGTGGACAGATATCAACATTATCAAATGGTCAAAATTGTGAAGAGTGAGGAAGCGCATAAGGCGTTTGATGAGTGTCTTGAAAGTTATAAACGAAATAAAGAGGATTTTCCGTACGCAGATAAAATGAAATCTTATAAGGTGGATTACAGCAGTATAAAAAAGAATCCAATGTTTGACACAGATGTCACCCTTATTATAAATGATAATAAAGGTTGTGCGTGGTGCTAGTTGATTGGCAAGTCATAGAATCCTAAATTGTACATCAATAAAGAATTTGAAAACCTGTCAAAGAACGGGCGCGATTCTTTTCGATGTCATAATTACTGTTTAAAATCGAAAAACAACGCTCTATCTTACCTCTACAGCGAATTAAATCGTAACTATTTTGCCCCTTTGCACCCTTCATATTAGAGCGATATGGGGTCCAGAAATTATAGCCTAAATCCTTGGCATAAGCTTCACCAATATAGCCCATATCCGCAAGGATATTCTTGCATGGCCTTTCAGCGATTAGTTCAGGTGCTACCCTTACATCATGAATTGATGCTTTGGTGATACTGTAATTCAGAACTATACCTGTAGCTGATGTCATTACATGAGCTTTAAAACCGTAGAACTTTACGTTCTTTGTCGTGTTTTTACCGACATCTGCAATATCCTTGAAAATTTTTGTGGTGTACCGTCTATGTGACATTGATAAAGGCATCGGGAAGCTATCTATAATGGCAATGTCAGCTCCAGGTCCGCTAATTTCAACTAATCTGCGACGCATTATAGCAAGCACCGGTAAGAGTTAACGAGAACGCCGATTAAAACGTGAACGGCTTAATAATGTCTTTTCTGGGAAAGACGTCCTAAATACCCGATAAAATTTACGTTGTGAATTAACACCAATTGCATTTTGGTAAAGCATGAGTGTCAATACCTCAGTATCGGAATTTAGTGCTAAATGACTGCTCTTACGAGATTTTAAGCTAGTGGGACATAGGTTGGCATACAAGAAACGAGCAATTTTCTCAAAGTAATGTCGCGCGTTTTTCTTTAAAATTTAAGTGGTCTAACATGGTATGTAACAACTCCTATAGTTTGATCACTTAAGAGTTTACACCATGTTAGACTTTTTATCTTACAATTTTTAACTAGCACCACGCACAGTATATATTTATATACAAATATATATGTATATTTGTATATCTTTTATCCTCTATAAGGCAAATAAACTTTGCTTAAAGCTCTGTTTTTTCTTTACGAAAAACACCTCCGTACTGAGCCAAATAAAAAGGCACTATTTTCGTAGGGACGCACAAGTACTACTTCCTGCTTTATATCTGTAAAAAAATAATTCGTAATCTTCACTGATTACGAATTATGGCTAAAAGATTTAGTCCTTACTCAAAACCCAAAGGAAAATAATAAAGACAAAAAATAAAGCATACATTAAGACGGGAACTTCCTTACCACGCTTAGCTGCCAACATAGTAATTGGATACATGATAAAACCTAATGCTAAACCATCAGCAATGGAATAAGTCAAGGGCATCCCCGCAATAATCAAGAAAGCAGGAATAGCAATCTCTAATTGATTCCATTCGATACGCGCTAAGTTACCGGCCATTAAAACCCCGACAATAATCAAAGCCGGTGCGGTTACATATCCAGAAACAACCGTTAAAAGTGGGGAGAAGAACATCCCGATTACAAAGAAAATCCCAGTAACCACCGCAGTCAAACCAGAACGACCACCCACGGCAATCCCAGCTGAGGATTCGACATAAGCTCCAGCAGGTGAAGTCCCTAAAATTGAACCAAATAGCATCGCTACTGAATCAGAAATCAAAGCCTTCCCAATCCGTGGAATCCGCCCATCCCGGCTAGTAATACCAGCTTGAGTGGTTAAACCAACTAAAGTCCCGGCTGTATCAAAGAAACAAACCAAAAGAAAAGTCAAGACCACAATTACCATTTGAATAGAATTAACTTCCGAAAGGTGGGTAAAGGCTTGCCCAAAAGTTGGTGCTAAACTTGGGGCCGCTGAGACGATGTGGTGTGGCATGGGCATTAAACCGGTGCTAATGCCAAAAATCGTGGCGATAACCATCCCTATAAAAATGGCCCCTGGCACATTGATAATCATCAAAATAGCTGTCACAATCAAACCAATGACAGTCATCCAGGTTTGCCCGGAAAAGCTTCCCAAAGTTACTAAAGTAGAAGCATCTTTGACGACAAAGCCCCCACCTTGTAAGCCAATAAAGGCAATAAACATCCCAATTCCGGCAGAAATAGCAAATTTCAAATCACGGGGAATAGCGTTAATCACGGCTTCCCGCAAAGGAGTCGCTGAAATAATCACGAAAATAACCGCCGCTACAAAAGAACCTGCCAAAGTTGTTTCCCAAGGAATCTTCATCCCGATACAAACTGAGTAAGCGAAAAAGGCGTTAATCCCTAAAGATGGCGCATGGCAATCGGATACTTGGCCACAATCCCCATCATAAAAGAACCAAAAGCAGCCGCTAAGGCCGTTGCCGTAAAGACCGCTCCCTTGTCCATTCCTGAAGCCCCTAGGACTGTTGGATTAACAAAGAGGATATAGCACATGGATATAAAAGTAGTGAATCCTGCTAGAAATTCTCGTTTGATACTGGTCTCTAATGTTTGGACGTCACCATGTTCGTCCTTTACATTAAAAAAATAAGCTTTAATTGCATTCACAATAATTCTCCTTATTTATGATAAGTGTCACCTAAAGAGTTTACCATATTCCAACGCCAATGTTCATAAAAACATTTAAATTTTAGCTTAATTTTATTTAATCTTCGCATTTTTAGCTATTAAGTCCTAATACCAAGGCTAAAAACACAAAAAAAGAACCGAACCTACGTTCAGCTCTCCTTTTACTATGTTGCCTAGTTGTTTGAAGTAAAACCGTACTTCTTGTTGAAGCGGTCCACACGACCATCGGCTTGAGTAAACTTTTGACGTCCTGTGTAGAATGGGTGGGAGTCAGAAGAAATTTCAACCCGAATCAATGGGTAAGTTTTACCTTCAAATTCAACTGTTTCATCAGAAGTCTTTGTTGAACCAGAAACAAACTTGTAGCCTGTAGCTGAGTCCATGAAAACAACTTCGTGGTATTCTGGGTGAATGCCTTGTTTCATTTTAAATTCTCTCCTTGTGCCCTGATTCATTTGCTGAACCAGAGTTATTTTCTGTCATATTACAACAAGCCTTATCATAACATGTTTTTTAGGCAAGTGCAATCTTATTTTTGCTTTTCTTGTGCCAAAACTTCCCGACAAAAGACCCGATTACTAGAGCTTTGCTTGAGTTTAGCTAAGAGCGTACGCATCTGTTGTGTTTGATCGATTTCACGAGTAAAGCTACCCTCACGACTATCATAAGTACGACTGAAGTGATCACGTAACGCCCAGCTAGCTTTCAAAACTTGCCGGTCAAGTAACAATTCTTCCCGCCGCGTCGAGGAAGCTTTAATATCAATCGCTGGAAAGACCCGTCTTTCCGCTAAAGTACGGTCAAGACGGATTTCTTGATTCCCTGTGCCTTTGAATTCTTCAAAAATCACTTCATCCATGCGACTACCAGTTTCAACCAAAGCAGTTGCGATAATGGTTAAACTTCCGCCTTCTTCGACATTACGTGCTGCCCCAAAGAAACGCTTCGGCCGATACAAAGCTGCCGGATCCACCCCACCGGATAGAGTCCGCCCACTAGGCTTTTCCACAATATTAGCCGCCCGTGCTAATCGCGTCAAAGAATCCATGAGGATAATGACATCTTCGCCTTCTTCGACCAACCTTTGCGCTCTTTGTAAGACCAAATCCGCCACCCGCAAATGATTTTCTGGTCTTTGATCAAAGGTCGAATAAACCACTTCACCCTTAATAGTTCTTTCTAATTCCGTTACCTCTTCAGGTCGCTCATCAATTAATAACATAATCAAGTGAGCCTCAGGATAGTTTTTACTAATTCCTTGAGCAATTTCTTTCAATAAAGAAGTCTTACCCGCCTTAGGAGGCGCCACAATCAGGGAACGTTGACCAAAACCAATCGGCGCAAAAATATCAATCAACCTCGTTGCTAAACGAGTTGGCGTCGTGGTTAATTTAATTTGTTCTTCGGGATAAATAGCCGTCAAGCCCTTAAAAGGTGGGCGCAAGCGCGCTTGACCCGGTGCTTTATTATTGACCTTATCTACCCAAAGGAGAGCTCCATTTTGCCCCAGACGAGCCGGACGTGCAATTCCCGATAAAAGGTCTCCCTGGCGTAAACCAAGTCGTAATTGGGAATACGATACATATAGATCTTCTCGGGAAGGACCATAGTTAACCGGTCTTAAAAAGCCGTAAGGATCCTTATCTTGAGGGTGCATAATTTCTAAAACCCCTTCGATAAAATAATGCCCGTCTTGATCAGCCATGGCCTGTGCCACTGCGATAATTAATTCCTGACGACTCATGTCTGACGCATCTAGACCATACTTATCCGCATCCGCATACAATGCCGCCAATGACTTAGCTTGTAAGGTTGAGATAACATCTTTGCGTGCTTCCGTAATTTGAGCTCGTTCGCTTTCAGTTAGCTCACGCTCAGATTTTCGCTTAGAATAACGTCTATTATCGGTCTGCTTTTCTACCATTATCTCACCTTCACCTACTAATTACCGACAACTTCCAAGTCAACGGACAAACCTTTGAATTTTTCCACAATCCGATCGTAACCGCGCAAAATGTGTTCAGCATTTTCAATCACCGTTGTCCCATGTGACATCAAGCCTAGTCCTACGAGAGACACACCAGCCCGAATTTCGCAAGCATCAACCGTGGCCCCATGAAGGTCCCTTGATTCTTGGACCGTGATAACGCCATTGGCACTGGCAATGTTACCACCCATACGATTCATTTCTGCAATGTGTTTTACCCTTTCGGGGTAAAGGGTGTCAATAATCATTGATTGACCCTTAGCCTTCATTAAAAGAGGCGTAATTGGTTGTTGTAAGTCCGTCGCAAAACCTGGGAAAGGTGACGTTGTGATGGTGATGGGTTTCAAATTATCGCCACCCGGTACATAAATTTGGTCTTCGCCGATTTCTAACTCAACACCCATCTCCACCATTTTTGAAATAAACGGATCTAAGTGTTCGGGAATAACATTTTTTACGGTCACACCTTCACCATTAGCGGCCGCAAAAGCCAAGTAAGTTCCCGCCTCAATCCGGTCCGGAATAACAGTGTGGATGTTTTTGGCTTCTAAGCGATCCACCCCTTGGATCCGAATTTCGTTGGTTCCAGCCCCACGAATCTTAGCCCCCATGTTATTCAAAAATGTTGCTAAGTCGATAATTTCTGGTTCTCGCGCCACATTTTCCATAATGGTCGTACCTTTGGCGCGCACCGCAGCCAATAAAACATTAATCGTTGCCCCGACAGAAACCAAGTCAAAGAAGACCCGCGCACCCTTTAGCCCCTCTGGGCCCGTCGTGATGCGTACTTGGTTACCGTCTTCTTCAACTTTAGCTCCTAAGGCCTTAAAACCCTTAATATGCTGATCAATCGGACGGGGACCGATATTATCGCCCCCAGGAAAACTCACCGTAGCTTGACCAAATTTACCTAATAACGCCCCCATAAAATAATAGGAGGCCCGTAAAGAACGAATGGCATCTCCTGGCAAGGAACTTTCTTCAATTTGCGTTGGGTCAATTTCTAAAACCCCATGTCGAAAACTTGATTCAACATTCATCGCTTTTAAAATCCGCATCAAGTTTTGGACGTCCAAAATATTAGGCACCGAATCCAATTTCACCGGTGTATCGGCTAAAATTGCTGCGGGAATCAAAGCTACAGTACTATTTTTTGCACCACCAATCGTCACTTCACCAGCGAGTTTTTGCCCGCCTCTGACAATCATTTTTTTCATTTATGTTCCTCTCAACAAAACACTTTTGCTTTCTAAGTTGTATTTAATATAAATCGTTTTACCGGATTAATCACTCACGTTTCAGCCGGCAATTTCAAGGCGCAAGAAAGCACCTTTCTTCAGTTTACAAAATTAATTTCTTTCTTTCAATGGATATCAGATTAAATTTGTAAAAATTAGGAAATTTTTTCTTTATTACAAAAAAAGCGCGAAAAAGTTCCTGCTTAACAAAAACTTTTTTGCGCTTCAAATACAATTAGTTAGCACTAGCAGTCACAAAGGCTTTGAATAGCCCTTCTGGACGTTGTGGCCGGGATAAGAATTCAGGGTGGTATTGAGCGGCCACGAAGAACTTGTGGTCACTAACTTCCACAACTTCCACTAAACGGTTGTCAGGGGAGGTCCCTGCAAAGGTTAAGCCTTTTTCACTCAAGAGGTCACGGTACTTGTTGTTAAATTCGTAACGGTGACGGTGACGTTCTTGAATAACATCTTGGTTATCGTAAGCTGCCGCTGCAACCGTACCTGGCTTCAACTTACATGGGTAAAGCCCTAACCGTTGGGTACCACCCATGTTTTCCACATCTTCTTGGTCGGCCATTAAGGCAATCACATTATTCTTGCCATCTGGAGTGACCTCTTGGGTGTTGGCATCTTCAATTCCAGCCACATCGCGGGCAAATTCAATACATGCCATTTGCATTCCTAAGCAGATTCCCAAGAATGGTACGTTGTTTTCCCGAGCGTAACGAATGGATTGAATCATTCCTTCTAAACCACGGTCCCCGAAACCGCCAGGAACGATAATCCCATCGTAAGCTTGTAATTCTTCTTCAGCATTTTCTGCCGTAATGTTTTCGGCATCAATAAAGTCAATTTCCACCTTGGCATTAATTTGGTAACCGGCGTGCTTCAAAGCTTCATTCACAGAGATGTAAGCATCTGGCAATTGGACATACTTCCCAACTAACCCAATCTTGACTACACCTTCAAGGTTTTGGACGCGATCCTTCAAAGCTGTCCATTCTGTCATATCAGCCGCTGGAGTATCTAAGTGTAACTTTTTGCAGACAATCTCATCCATACCTTGAGCTTGTAAGTTCAAAGGAATTTGGTATAAAGTATCCACGTCCATGGATTCGATGACCGCTTCCGGTTCCACGTCACAGAAGTTAGCAATCTTGTTGCGCATACTTTGAGAAATTGGTTGTTCCGTCCGTACAACTAAGATGTTAGGTTGGATTCCCAAACCACGTAATTCCTTCACAGAGTGTTGAGTTGGCTTGGTCTTCATTTCTCCAGCAGCCTTGATATAAGGCACTAAAGTCGTGTGGATATAAGTTACATTATCAGCCCCAACTTCGGACTTCATTTGTCGTAAAGCTTCCAAGAATGGTAAGGATTCAATATCCCCTACCGTTCCACCAACTTCGGTAATCACCACATCAGCATCAGTCACCGTACCGGCGCGCATGATTTTTTCTTTAATCATATTAGTGATGTGTGGGATAACTTGCACAGTTGCACCCAGGTAGTCCCCGCGACGTTCCTTCTTTAAAACTTCTGAATAGATCTTACCAGTCGTCACGTTGGAGTATTTGTTTAAATTAATATCAATAAAACGTTCGTAGTGGCCAAGGTCTAAGTCTGTTTCCGTACCATCATCAGTCACGAAAACTTCCCCGTGTTGGTACGGACTCATGGTTCCTGGGTCAACGTTAATGTATGGATCAAATTTTTGGATTGTTACCTTTAAACCCCGATTTTTTAATAAGCGACCTAAGGAAGCTGCAACAATCCCTTTACCTAATGAAGAAACAACCCCACCGGTAACAAAAATATATTTGGTCATTAGAAAATACTCCTTTATAATTTATGATTTTATTGGGTAAGATACGTTAAAAATAAAAACAACAAGCTCCCTATCCACTCATGAATAGGGAGCTTGTATCTTCCGTACGCTTGCTTCAGCAAAAACTGAAGCGCCCATATAGCATTCTACATGCTTTAAGGATTTGCGTCAAGTAAAAATATATTATTCGTCGTCTTCGGATGCAAAGGCATCTTCGTCAGAGATGGTTGAAAGTTGATCTTCTAAACCGCCATCCAAATCATCATCTTCGTCATCTATGCCTTCAAGATCACGACTGTAATCTTTCAATTCATTATCATCGTCATCTTCGTCATCGTAGACGTCGTTTTCTTCTTGGTCGTCATCATCATCTTCGTCATCATAGTCGATAACATCATCATCTTGAGCGTCATCATCCATAAAGGCGTTAACTTTGGTGTTTTTCTTCGCCGTATCATCGTCATCTTCAGAATGCACGAGCGCTTCGTCGATTGAGTCGAATGGATACCACGAACGTAAACCCCAGGTGTTGTCACCTAATGAAATGAAGCTTCCATCGACGTTTAAGTCAGTATAGAATTGCGACAAGCGTTCACGAATTTCGGCGTCACTTTTACCTAAGTATTCTTGAATCGCATTTGTTAAGTCCGCAAAAGACATAGTTTGTCCTTCGTGTCTTAAAACTGCGTGGGCTACTTCCACCATTGATAATTCATTTTTGTTTACATTTTTAAATTCTTCAAGCTCCAAACTGGTACACGTCCTTTCCACAGTCTACTCTTCATCTTACAATATTAATTTGTAAAATGCAATCGTAATTTATAGTCACCTAATAGTTCTTGCCCAGAATAAAGCTGATAATCAGCCTTAATTACACCTTTGGTTTCCACTTCATCTAGCTCAATCAATAATTTTTGTGTTTGTGCTTGAAGGTCTAATTTGCCAAACGCGGTATGATAACGTGCCGCTAAAGTTTGGCCAGCGCTTAATTGCATTTGCAAACGCAACTGTTCTTGCTTCCGGGTTAGTAAAACCTCTGCTGCACTAATTTTTAGTATCACTTGGGCTTGCCCATTTTCATTTTCCTCTATATAACGCAAATAATATTTATCATCTTTTTGGGTTAATTCCCCTGTAAACTTTTGATTGAACAAGGTGGTTTGGCCATCTTGAACTTGTTTGGTTCGTAAATGAACCCTAACTTTTTGTGATTTCACTTCCATTTTTTTCCTCACTTTGTTTCAAATGTTACCATCTTAAGCTTAACCGGGTCAATCAGACTTTGACGGACCCGCTAGAAAGCTTATAATGGACTTAAGTACTCTTAGTAGAAAGTAGGTTGCCTATGCAAAATACCATTCTTTTAACCAAAGAAAAAGTCCTCCGCGACCCAATCCATAATTACATTTATTTACAACATCAGGTCATTGTTGACTTGATTAATACCCGTGAATTTCAACGTTTGCGACGCATTAAGCAGTTAGGCACAACCAATCTCACCTTTCACGGAGCCGAACACAGTCGTTTCACCCACAGCGTCGGAGTGTATGAAATCACCCGCCGGATTTGCGATCTCTTCTTACGCAATTATCCTTCAAAAAGTCCAAACGATGGCCTTTGGAATGACGACGAGCGTTTGGTTGCCTTATGCGCCGCTTTACTGCACGATTTAGGACATGGTGCTTACTCCCACACCTTTGAACACATCTTCAAAACTAATCACGAAGAAATGACTGTGGCAATTATCACCAACCCTGAAACCCAAATCAATCAGGTTTTAAAAAACGTAGCTCCAGACTTCCCTGAAAAGGTAGCCTCCGTGATTACCAAGACCTATCCTAATCCCCAAGTTGTCCAAATGATTTCTAGTCAAATTGACGCTGACCGCATGGACTATCTCCTGCGGGATTCCTACTTTACTGGCGCTAATTACGGAACCTTTGATTTGACTCGTATTTTACGGGTAATGCGCCCCGATAGTAAGGGTATCATTTTTGATATCAATGGGATGCATGCCGTCGAAGACTACATCGTTAGTCGTTTTCAAATGTACCAACAAGTCTACTTCCACCCCGTTTCTCGCGCGATGGAAGTTATCCTAGACCACCTCTTATCACGTGCCCACCACTTATTTGAAGATGGTAAGTTAAATGACCCACTAAGTCAGCAGTTCCTGCACCCCTTCTTTAATGGAACTTTTACCTTACAAAACTACCTCGCCTTGGATGACGGTATTTTAAACACTTGCTTTGAGCTTTGGCGTAACCATGACGACCCCGTTTTAAGCAATTTAGCCACTCGTTTCTTAGATCGTCAACCATTCAAGAGCGTTAAGACCTCTATGGAAACGCAAGCCCTCTTACCCGAATTACGGCAACTAGTAACCGATGCAGGGTTTGATCCGCTTTATTACACCGCCGTCAATGATAGCTTCGACCTGCCTTACGATGTTTATAATCCACGCAAGGATAAAAAACCCACTCAAATTCGCCTACGCCAAAAGGACGGTTCCACTGCCGAACTTTCCCAGGAAAGCGCCCTAGTTAAGGCTATTACCGGACGGCAAAGCGGAGATGAGCGTTTCTTCTTTCCCAAAGAGATGTTAGCCCAAAATCAAAATCTCGATATTTTCATGCCAGTTTATTTAGAGTTTGCTCAACATATCAAAAACGACCATATCGTTTAAACTGTCAACAGGATTGCTAAAATAATTGCCAAAATCCCTAAGAACAAAGTATTAGCGGCAAACTTATCAAAGTGGATGGGACTATTCTTCTTACTAGCAACGGTATGCACATCAATTTTACGTTTTTGGTAATCTTCATCCCGTTCTCCCTTGCGCTGGCTCTTAAACCAGCCACTCATTAAACTGGCATATAGCAAAATATTAATAATCGCCAGACAAACCAAAGTTAAGCCACCCATGAAGAAAATATCCGATAGTAAGCGGGCCTGACTAGTGAAACGACCAATTAAAGCCACTAAAAAAGCCACCGCACCCACTGTTCCCGTTAGTGGGAGGACGATTTTATTTTTAAAGTTATCTATCATCGCATCTCATCCTTAATTTTTTCTTTAGTGTAGCAAAGACCAAGGACAAATGCAAAAGCTCCACTGCAAAAAAGTGGAGCTTTTTTTAAGCTGCTTTATGACCTTGTTTTTTATAGTGGCGACGACCTACTAAATAAGTAGTGAGCCAAATAACCAAAATAACCGCCAAGGAAGAATATAAGACCTCAACACATTGGCCGACAAAAATCTTGGAATTGAGATAGTATGATGGTTTAGCACCCAATTTATCTAATAAGATAAAAAGTGCGAGATTGCTTCCAAACATCCCAAAAAATAAAGTATTGAAAGTCATTCCCATAATCTGAAAACCAATTGTGCGTCCACTTTTATAAAGTTGACGAAGCAACATGTCCGGTTGTTGTTCTAGCAACTCCTCCAAGCCACTAGCCACTGCAATCGCCGCTTCGGCAATTGCACCTAAAGTCGCTAACATGGTGGTAGCAATTGCTAATTGTTCAAAAGAAACCCCGATTAAAAGATTAAAGGCCTCAATTTCTTCTGATTGTTCATTGGCAAAACCATGAATTTGTAAAACTTTATCAAAACCAATAATCACCACCATAACTACAGCCATCACCAATACGGTAGCAATAAAAGCTAAGTTGGTCACATTTTCGTTATTATTTCCCATATAGATGGTAATCGCGAGGATGGTGACACCCGCAAAAATACTTACACTTAAGGGGGCAAAACCACTAGCTATCAACAAAATTGTGATAAACAAAATTACAAAGTTCAATACAACACTAAAGTAACCCACTAATCCTTGTTTTCCCCCCACTATGGTCATAACCACCAATAAAATTAGGGCTAATAAACTAATGGCTGACATCTTTTTTCCCTCCTAAAGCTTGAGCTGCCAAAAAGGCGGCTGTCGGTACCACTAAGGCAATACCAATCCCACTAATCAAAGATTGAACTACTCCAAGTGACATGGTCCATTCAAAGGTATAAGCAATAGTATTACCCGTCCGAAAATAAAGCACTCCTATGGCAAAACTTTCCGCAAAGAAAACTAAAAACAAGACATTAATTAGCGGACCCATGATAGACTTACCAACTTGGTGACCCGATTTAAATAATTGGGTCTTAGAAACTTCTGGCATGGAAGCCTTCATTTCAAAAACAGTCGAAACAATGTCAGTGGCCGCATCCATCACAGCCCCCAACAACCCAATTAAGGTAATTGAGAAAAATAATTGTTCGGGGTCTTGAGTCGCCATGTCTAAAGCTTCATAATGAAGACCTTTGCTATCAGTTAACCACAAAGCTCCATAGCCTAACAAGAGGCCTAAGCCCGTCCCAATAATAATCGAACTAAAAGTTACCCAACATTGCTTATTGAAGCCCAGCACAATCACTAAAGAGAGACCTGTAAAAATCAGGGCTCCCAAAGCGAAAATCCAAAAGAAATAAGTCTGATTCCAGGCGACATCAAATTGAACCAAAGCAAGGAAAATCACAAAATTAATGGCCACGCTAAACAAGGAACGTAAACCTTGAAAACGCATGGTTAAAAACAACAGACTAAAAATTAACCAACATAACATCAGTAGGTAAGTATCTCGTTTATAAGTTGCGATACTAGCATTAATCTTGCCCTTTTTAACCTGATGGACATCCAAGAATATTTGTTGACCAACCTTGAATTTCTGGTCCAATGCTCCTGATTTAGAATAATTATTTTTTAAATTTACGCTCCAATTACGATATTTTCCATTTAAGATTTTCAGTTTTAAATACTGACTAGTAACGCGATCGTGATTATCAAATTCATCGCTTTGCGCTTGTCCGGGACCATTGTTTACCTTAACCACCTGACCAATTGGTTGCTGGTATAAAAAAGCATCATGGCTAGTAACAACATAAATAACCAAACCCAACAATAACAAAGCGACAACTTCAAGTAAACGTGCGCTTTTATTTTTTAACACAAAAAGACTCCCTTACTGCAAACTAAGCCTAAAGTAACACGCTCGTAGGCAAAATAAAAGCCTTTGGTTAATTTTTAACCAAAAGCTTAAGAAATTCAATAAATATGTTGCACATGCTCAGTAACCCATTCGCTTGGTAAAAGCGCAGCAGCAGCCTCATCTAACAAAACCGTGACGTGGGGGTGCTTTTGTAAGACACTGGCTGGGAGGTCCTCCGTTACCTTCCCTGTAAGAGCTTCCTTGACAGCTTGGGCCTTTTCAGGACCAAAAGCCATTAGAAGAATCTGCTTGGCTTGTAAAATATTACCTATTCCTTGAGTTAAGGCCTGGGTTGGTACCTGACTTTCATCTTTAAAATAACGACTGTTAGCTTTAATGGTGGAAGGAGTTAAATTAACCACATGCGTAGTAGAGGTAAATGGTGTCCCAGGTTCATTAAAACCAATGTGGCCGTTTTGCCCGATACCTAAAATTTGGAGATCTATCGGATTTGTGGCTATAATCCAGTTATAGTGAGTACATTCAACCTTGGCTGAAGGGGCCATCCCATCAGGAAGATATGTTTCAGCGAAAGGTTTTTGGTTGAATAAGTTACTTTGCATATAGTAACGATAACTTTGGGGATGATTACCATCTAAGCCCACATATTCATCCAGATTAATAGCGATACAATCCCGAAAATCTAGGTCACTTTGGCATAATTCCCGATATAAACCCTCCGGGGTACCTCCAGTGGCTAAACCAAACGTCCGGGCTCCATGCTTATAAGCCTGGCGGAAAATTTTCACTCCTTGACGGTCTGCATCTTTTTGATTTTTTACAACAAGCACTTTCATAGCATTCTTCCTCTCTTGTACATTTTGGTATATACCAATTATACGTCTAGACCAATTTTTATGCAAGCGGAAACAAAAAGACCAGCCCATTTTTTGAGCTGATCTTGACCTTATTTGTATAATTCAGCAACTTGTGCTTGAACCGTTTCGTGGTTCAAAAATTCGTCATAAGTTGTTTCAATCCGGTCCACGCAACCTTTAGCAGATACTTCCACAATGTGGTTCGCTACGGTTTGAATCACTTGATGGTCATGGGAAGTCAAAATAATGGCTCCTGGGAAATCAACCAAAGCATCATTTAGAGAAGTAATAGACTCCAAATCTAAGTGGTTAGTTGGGTCATCCAAGACTAAGACATTAGCCTTTTGGAGCATCATTTTAGATAAGAGACAGCGAACTTTTTCTCCCCCAGATAAAACACCGACTTCTTTTTCGATATCATCTCCAGAAAAGAGCATCTTCCCTAAGAAACCACGTAAGAAAGTATTATCGTTTTCTTCTTTAGAAGCAAATTGCCGTAACCAATCTAAGATGGACTGATGTTTATCATCAAAAGCGGCGTTTAAGTCCCGACCCATGTAAGAACGACTAGTAGTTTGCCCCCAAGTCACTGTTCCTTCATCCGGTTGGATTTCACCTGCCAAGATTTGCATCATGGTTGTCGCCGCCAAGTCATTTTGAGAAATGATAGCCGTCTTTTCACCCGGACGTAAGATAAAGGAAATATTATCCAAAATTTTCACACCGTCAATGGTCTTCGAAACATTTTCAACTTTAACTAAGTCATTTCCTAATTCTCTTTCCATTTCAAACTTCACAAACGGATATTTCCGAGAAGATGGCTTGATGTCGTCCAAGGTAATCTTTTCTAATTGTTTCTTTCGGGAAGTGGCTTGTTTAGATTTAGAAGCATTAGCAGAAAACCGAGCGATAAACTCTTGGAGTTCCTTTGATTTTTTCTTCTTTTTTAGCATTAGCATTCGCTTGTAGCTTAGCAGCTAACTGGCTTGATTCTAACCAGAAATCATAGTTCCCTACAAACATCTTAATCTTCCCAAAATCTACGTCACACATTTGGTACATACTTGGTTCAAAAAGTGACGGTCGTGAGAAACAACAATCACAATGTTAGGGTAATCCGCCAAGAAATCTTCTAACCAGGAAATAGTTTTCACATCTAAACCGTTAGTCGGTTCGTCAAGCAATAAGATATCTGGTTGACCAAATAGGGCTTGCGCCAAGAGCACCTTAACCTTATCTTTTTCGGCTAATTCAGACATCATTTGGTAGTGCATGTCTTCACCAATTCCTAAAGATTGTAATAACTGAGAGGCATCAGGTTCGGCGTTCCACCCGTCCATTTCCGCAAATTCCCCTTCAAGTTCAGCGGCTCTAATCCCATCTTCTTCGGAGAAGTCTTCCTTAGCGTATAAGGCATCCTTTTCCTTCATGATTTGGTAAAGCTGTTTGTGTCCTTGAATCACCGTATCCATGACCGTAAATTCTTCAAAACCGAAGTGGTCTTGACTTAAGCTAGACATCCGCTCATTAGGCCCCATACTGATTGTCCCAGTAGTGGGTTTGATTTCGCCTTCTAATAGCCGTAAAAATGTAGATTTCCCAGCCCCATTGGCCCCAATTACCCCATAACAGTTACCCGGGGTAAATTTTAAGTTAACTTCATCGTATAAAAGACGACCTGAAAAGTTTAAACTTAAATCATTAACTGTAATCACGCTTTATTTTCCTCACTTTTTCTTTTTGCTCCCCTTAAAGTACCATACCTCTCCCCCAAAAAGCAAATTTTTCCAAAAGAAAAAGGCCCCGTAGGACCTTTGATACCATTTTTATTCATCTACAACTGGAATGGCTTCCTCATCAGTACCAGTTTCAACACTCTGTGTTACATTAGGTTCTTTATTACTCTGATTGCCATCATTACTACCACCAACTGGATTAGTTGGTGGAACATAGGAACTGTGGCTTCTCCTTGCAACACCACCATTGCTTGACGTTGCACTCCCCCATGGTGTAGTAGTTGTCGTAGTGGTATCTTCAGTTGCTTGATCGATAGTCTCTTCAGAAGATGATTCTGATTCTGATGATGATGCTTCAGAAGAACTTTCGCTAGAAACCTCTTCACTACTTGTTTCTTCTTGAGCGGAATCCTCCCGCTTAGCTAACACCTTTAGAGCCTTGGTCAACTTCTTATTGATTGTCTTAGCTTGCGCAAAGGCTTGATAGTCGGCAAGTTGGTCTTGTAAGTCCTTGACGTCATCTTCGCTAACAGACTGCTTTAACTTACCATGCTATTGTAAAGATTATCTACCTTACCACTTAATTTACTTAGTTCATCAGCCTTACTTACCAAATTATTATAGAATTTTACACGTTTTGCATAATAGGTTGGTAAAACCGTTTCTACACTGGTTTCACTTAAATTATTTTTAAGCTGGCTCGCATCACTTCCCACAGATGACTTATACAATCCTGCCATATCTTTCAAATCTTGACTAGCATCACGATCTTCTAAGGCTTGCTTTCCTGCCTTGCTAAACGCGCATACTTTTGTTTTTCAGAGGTTTCAGAACCACTTTTAGCGTACGCTGCCAACTTGTTCATATCACTTTGACTTGCTTGATCAGTTAAATCGCTTTGGTCATTCGTAAAAGCTCTAGCTACAATATCTTGGGCTTCTTGGGCAGAAACATCTTGGTTGTTACTCTTGCTCAAGAAGAAGTAGCCTCCGATGACAACTAATAAGAGGGCTAACACCAACCAAAGTAACTTTTTGCCACCTTTTTTACCCCCCTTATTCTTGGAAGACTTGTGTCCTTTATGGTGGGGAGAAACGCGCCGTAGGGGGGCATTTCCCGTCACGGGAACTTCCGCTTCTTGTGTTGAAGTTAGATGCTCAGAAGATGCCTCTCTTTCAGGCTTTTGCGTACTTCCAAAGGAAATCCGGTCATTCTCATCAAAATTAACTTTTTGTGACTCTTCTTTTTTAGCCTGTGAATGCTTACCTGAAGGTTGCTTGAAGATATCAATGATTAATTCTTTTTGCGCAGAACGTTTGGCGTTTTTGGCCTCTTCTTCGCGCCGACGCTTCTCAGTACGAGAAAGTAGTGTTTTTTCATCTTTTTCAGTCATTTTTTTCTCCTATATTTTTAAAAAATTTATACCAAATGGCTTTAAATTTAACTCAATTTTATCATTTCCGTGCTAGAATAAAGTTAGATAAGATACGAAAGGATGAGTATTATGAGCGAAAATGTTTTCTTTAACCCTGGTCAAGCCATTGCCAGTGACTATGACTATAACAAAGCCTATATTGCCGCCCAAATCTATCACCAAAAGTCACAAGCCCCCGTCCTAATTGTGCAAAGTAAAGACGGACATCCTTACTATATTTTTGATGAAGCCACAGCCCTTAAACAAGAAGAAGCTGTCAAAAAACAGCAACAAGCTTATCACGTGGTCTCTCGTATCACGCCCGAAGATCATTAAACTTCTTTTAAGTATTCATTAAATCCCCGGCCCCTAGAGCTGGGGATTTTTTGATAAAACCGATATCCGCAACGTTTTACTACCGCCTGACTTCGCTGGTTATCTTCTCTGATTAAAGCATGAATTTCATGTAAATTCAACTTTTCTTTGTTGAGTTTTTCTAAAATTCCCACGGCCCGCGTCATAATCCCTTGACCCCAGGCAGAAGACGCTAACCAATAACCGAGGTCCGCCTTACCTTTTTGCCAATCAATATCATGCAGATCAATCATTCCAACTAACTTCGGGCCTTGATAAATCAGATAACTCCGACAATTATCGGTCAATACTTCTTTGGCTATTATGTATTCTAGATATTGGTCTAAATCCTGGTGGTTTTGAATCTCGTCGACCCAACTGAGCTGCTGATTAAGCTCCTGACGACTTTGATCTAGGACCTCAAAAAATTCCTGGCGGTCTACCTCAAAAATACTTCTTAAACTAATTACTTGCACTCTTTCACCTCCTGACAAAAAAAGTCCGCACAGCACGGACTTTCTTCATTTTTTTGTATTTAGTTTGCTTCTGGGTTACGGAAACGTGTATTAAACAATGGACTAACTGGTTTGTTTTCGTGAATCCGCATAATGGCATCCCCAATTAAAGGACCAACGGAAACTTGAACCAATTTTTCAATTTGTTTTTCTTCTGGTAATTGAATGGAGTCTGTTACCACCATCTTCTTGATTGGTGATTTTTCAATCCGTTCGATGGCTGGACCAGAGAAGACAGGGTGCGTAGCACAGACATAAACTTCTGTTGCACCAGCATCCTTTAAGGCTTGCGCTGCCAAAGTAATCGTTCCAGCCGTATCAATCATATCATCGATTAAGATACAACGCTTGCCTTCAACTGAACCAATAATGTTCATCACTTCGGCCACGTTAGCCTTAGGACGACGCTTATCAATGATGGCAATTGGCGCCTTCAAAAATTCAGCTAACTTCCGTGCCCGAGTTACCCCACCATGGTCCGGTGAAACCACAACCGCGTCTTTTTCCAAACCGTTAGTTAAGAAGTAGTCCGCCAACAATGGAGCTCCCATCAAGTGATCAACAGGGATGTCGAAGAAACCTTGAATTTGCGCTGCGTGTAAGTCTAAGACGATGGCCCGGTCAGCCCCTGCCTTTTCGATCATATCTGCGACTAACTTAGCTGTGATTGGTTCCCGCGAACGAGCTTTACGGTCTTGACGCGCATAACCGTAGTAAGGAATTACCACGTTAATGGTTGCCGCACTAGCACGACGTAAGGCATCAACCATAATTAATAATTCCATCAAATTGTCGTTAACTGGTGCAGAAGTTGATTGGACAATAAAGATTTCGTCCCCACGGATACTTTCTTCAATGTTAATCCGGATTTCTCCATCGCTAAAGCGGTCAACTGACATCTTACCTAAAGGAATGCCAACTGTTTGAGAAATCTTTTCAGCTAAAGGTTTATTTGAGTTCAAAGCGAATATTTTCATCTGTGAACCAGCGTTTTGTTCAGACATAACAGCCTCCATAATTTAATTCAGTATTATCCATCTATAAATATAAGTCATTTTCCCGGTTAAAATCAAGCTCTTTGACAAAACTTTTCGGGTTATTACTCATTTTTTGTTTCTGCATCTTTGGCTGCTTGCGCCACTGGGTAACGGTCGAAGTAGCCCTTCTTATTTATCTGACGCCCCCGAGCAATTCCCATATCATGGGCATCAATATCATCGGTAATCGTAGAACCAGCTGCTACATAGGCATGGTCAGCAATATTGACAGGACCAATGATGTTAGAACCGGAACCGATAAAGGAGTAGTCGCCAACATTCGTGTGGTGCTTATTTACCCCATCGTAGTTCACAAAGACCGTCCCACAACCAACATTGATATCTTGACCTAAAGTGGCATCGCCCACATAAGTTAAGTGACCAACCTTAGTATTCTTACCCAAGGTAGCCTTCTTGACTTCGACAAAGTTACCGATGTGAACACCTTCGCCGATGTCGGCTTGTGGGCGCAAATGACTGTAAGGTCCAATGTTAGAGCCTTGACGCATAATGGCATTTTCTAAATAAGAAGAAGTAACTGTTACTTGATTTTCGAGTACAGTATCCACCAAAGTTGAGTTAGCCGTAATGTAGCAATCTTCACCAATCACAGTTTTACCCTTGAGGCTTACACCGGCTTCAATGACTGTATCAGCTCCAATTTGTACATCAGCATCAATGTAAGTCGCTGTAGGGTTAACTAAAGTTACCCCGTTTTGCATGTGACTTTGGTTAATCCGCGCTTGCATTACTTGGCTAGCCTTAGCTAAAGCCACACGGTCGTTAACCCCCATAGATTCTTCAAAGTTCTTCATTTGGTAAGCCGCGACCACCTTACCTTGACTTTGGAAAATTTCCATCACATCAGGTAAGTAGTACTCACCTTGAGCATTATCATTTTTGACTTGGTGTAAGGCTTCAAAAAGCGCCTTGTTGTCGAAGCAGTAAACCCCCGTATTAATTTCTTGTACTTCAGCTTCTTCAGGTGTAGCGTCCTTTTGTTCCACAATTTTTTCCACAATACCAATTTCATTGCGAATAATCCGGCCGTAACCAAAAGGATTAGGCGTGTGGGCGGTTAAAACCGTGGCCACCGCACCTTTAGATTGGTGATATTGGAATAATTCTTGGAAAGTTTGGGCGGTAAACAAAGGCGTATCACCACAAGCAATCAAAGTCATCCCATCTTGATCACCTAAGATATCTTCAGCCTGTAAGACAGCGTGGCCGGTCCCTAGTTGTTCTGCTTGTAAGGCATACTTAGTCCGGTTACCTAAAGTTTCTTCTACTTTTTGTGCCCCATGGCCGACAATCGTTACCACTTCATCCATATCATTTTTTTCGATTTGGGTTAAGACATGATCCACCATCGGCTTACCACACACAGGGTGTAAAACCTTGTATAATTTGGATTTCATCCGGGTACCTTTACCCGCTGCCAAGATAACGGCAAATTTTTTCATCAAATTTCACTCATTTCTCTAAACACTTAATTTTTACCTCCCTATTATAGCGCATTTAACCTTGACTTTCATCAAGCAAAAAAGCAACGACAGCTGTCGTTGCTTAACCAGTTATTTTTCTTCAGGACCAAAGACCTTGTCCAAATAATTACCGGCACTCACAGAAATGGTCTTGTCCACCGTATTAACTTGGTCAACCTTCAATAAAGAGGTGTACTCATCAACCATGCGCTTGCCTTCGAAAGAACCTTCAGCAAAAACAGTAATTCCGACGAGTTCAGATTCGAATTCTTCAATCATACTCTTCATCCCATTAACTGTCCCGCCGCCTTTCATAAAGTCATCGACGACTAAGACGTGAGATCCACGCTTAAGACTACGCTTAGATAATTCCATCTTTTCAATCCGTTCACTAGAACCAGAAACGTAATTTACGGAAACCGTAGAGCCCTCGGTAATCTTAGAATCCCGACGAACAATCACAAAAGGTACATTAAGATAACTAGAGACACTTTGCGCAATAGGCACACCTTTAGTAGCTACCGTCATCACAGCATCAATTTCCTTATCAATATATTGACGGGCAATTACACGACCAACTTTACGTAAGACATCAGGGCGTCCTAAAAGATCAGATAAGTAAACGTAACCACCTGGTAAAAGCCGATCTTGTTCTGATAATTCACTGGTCATTTGTGCAATAAAATCGCGCGCTTCATCTTCAGAAATAGAGGGAATAAAACGCGCTCCTCCAGCAGCTCCCGGAATAGTTTCTAAAATTCCAATTCCTCTTTGAGCAAAAGTCCGTTTCACAATCGCCAAGTCTTCAGATATTGATGATTTGGCCGATTCATAACGTTCTGAAAAGAACGTTAAAGAAATTAAGGTGTGTGGTCTTTCTAATAAGTAACGTGTCATATCAATTAAGCGATCACTTCGTTTGGTTTTCAAATTTATCCTCCTTTAGTAGCATCTGCATTTTTTATTAATTACACTTGCTATTATACGTTATCTTTCGTTGTTTTCCTAGTTTTTTCCTAAAAAATAAACACAACGTTCGTTTTATGTAAAATTTCGATACCTTTTGACTAGCTAAATTTTTCATTTCATCTAAAAAAATTAATGTTCGTCAATAAGCAACCTAATTAGAATATCATTCTCATCCCTGAGCGTCAATCTTTTCTGGAAAAAAATTTTATTTTAGCTTGATTTTTAAACCTTTCTACTCTATAATAGTACCTGTTATTGCGGGTGTAGTTTAGTGGTAAAATCCCAGCTTCCCAAGCTGATGTCGCGAGTTCGATTCTCGTCACCCGCTTATCGTTTATATTATGACTTAACCTCCTGTTTTATCAGGAGGTTTTTTACTTACCTTTGGTAATTATTTTTGCAAGTGGAGGCGTTTTCTCTTATAATAAATTTAAAAATATATGGGAGCTGATTTTCTTGATTAAATTAATTGCAACTGATATTGATGGTACCCTGGTCAATGATGATAAAAAGCTTAGCGCCAAAACTATTGCTACCATCAAAAAAGCCCGTCAAGCTGGAATTTATGTGGTTTTATGTACTGGTCGTCCCCTCAGCGGTGTCGCTGAATATCTTGAAGAGTTAGGTCTAACCAGTGATGATGATTATGTTATCACCTTCAACGGAGCAGCAGCCCAAAAAGTCGCCAGTCAAGAAGTGCTCTTCAAACACACTTTAGAATTCGATGAATTCCAAGAACTCTTGGACTTTAGCTTAGCCAACCAAATTAAGCACCAAATCATTACTCCTGACAACCAAATTTATACTTGTGATTTTGATGTAAGCTCCTACACCGTGCTCGACGCATTCTATACGCACATGCCACTACATGTACGTACCAAAGCCGGCTTACCCCAAGATTTGACTTGTGCGAAGTTTATGTGGGCCGATCAAAAAGAAAATCTCGACCGCGGGGAAAAGATTTTACCTGCTAAACTCAAAAACGGTCTCTACACTGTTCGCAGTGAAGACTGGTTTTTCGAATTTCAAAATGCCAAAGCCACTAAAGGTCAAGCCGTCTACCAACTAGCAGAACACCTTGGCATCAAACCAGAAGAAGTAATGACGGTTGGCGATCAACAAAATGACCTTTCCATGCTAACACCAGACTTCTTTGGCGTTGCCATGGGCAATGGTAACGATTTGGTCAAAGCGGCCGCAAAAGTTACCACGGCTAGCAATAATGATGATGGTTTAGCTCAAGCAATCGAAAAATATGTCCTCAACTAGTTTGCGCCCTCTTTCTTTTACAAGTATAATGAAAGCAATATAACTTATCGTACTTGGAGGTGAACCCGGAGTGGAAATTATAGAAAAAGCCCCTGCTAAGCTGAATTTAAGCTTAGATACCCCTTTTCGCCACCCAGACGGCGAACCCGAATGGAAGATGGTCATGATTGCGGTGGACCTGGCGGACTATGTAACCGTTAAAACCATCCCACAAAGTCGTAAAATCACGGTCCAAACTAATTCCGGTTTCTTACCTTGTGACAAGCGTAATCTAGCCTATCAAGCAGCTCTATACTTACAAAGCAAGTTCGACATCAATGAAGGGGTAGCCATTTCAATTCAAAAAAATATCCCTGTTGCCGCCGGCATGGGAGGAGGGTCCGCTGATGCGGCCGCCGTCTTACGTGCCTAAACCGCGCCTGGCAACTTGGCTTATCTAAAGCTGAGTTAGCGCAAATTGGGTTGCAAATTGATTCCGACGTCCCATTTTGTATTTATAGCGAACCCGCTCTAGTTACCGGCCGTGGTGAGGTTATCACCCCTTTGGATACCTTACCTCCTATGTGGATTGTCATCGCTAAGCCCAAAGATAGTGTCTCCACACCGTCGATTTTGCGACAAATTGTTGAGGAAAATATCGACCACCAAGATGTGGATGCAGTTGTGTCCGCCCTAAAAACCAAGGATTACCTAGCCTTGGCTCGCCACGCCGGGAATGCCTTGGAAGGTTTAACTTCCCAAAAACATCCAGAAATTTCCCGGATTAAGGAAAAATGCCTCAAATTTGGGGCTGACTTTGCCCAAATGAGTGGTACGGGGCCTACTGTTTTTGGTGTCAGCCAAAAACACAGCCGAGCCCAACACATCTATAATAGTCTTCGTGGTTTTTGTAACGAAGTCTACTTGGTCAGACCCATCCAACTTAGCTAAAGTCCTGCTTCGCCAGGACTTTTTTTGCAATGCAACAAAAAAGCCACCGGATTAAATCCGCCGACCACTGGAAGATTATGCTTCAAAATCTAACTTGATAGTGTTAGTCAACACATCGCGGTAACTGTAAGATACTCTTTCGATGCTTTCTTCTTCACCGACCAGTTCCACAATAAAAATTGCCGGGAAGGTACTAGCCAAGGTCCCATGGTGAACCTTTTCGGTATTACTACGGCCCTTGATAGTTACGGTCAAAGGCTGGCCTAAATGCTCATCGAGATTATGCTTGATTTGTGCCAAATTTGTAGGCATGATATCACCTCTTTAATAAAACATTTTACCACAGAGTAATCAAAAAGTAAAATTATACCATACCAACTTATTGAATTCAATCTATAATTCAAAAAATCCGCTAGTTTTTTTACTAGCGGATTTTGAGACTAAAAGACTGATTTTAAGCAATTCCAAGCGCCAACAAGGCATCTGACAAAATAATGAAATCGTGAATGGTCAGTCTTTCCGCCCGCACACTTGGAGCAATCCCTACTTTTTCTAAGGCTTGAGTCATCGTCGCTTTAACTTCTGAATCTTTTCCATAAAGGCCTTGAAGGTTATTCCATAGACTCTTTCTCCGGTGCATGAAAGCTCCACGTACTAACTTATTGAAGTGTTTTTCATCTTGGGGCTTTTCTGCAATGACTTCCTTCTTCTTGAGGGCAATAATGGCTGAGTCAACCTTAGGCTGTGGCATGAAGACCGTCTTAGGGACAATAAAAGCAATTTCTGCATCCATCGCATATTGAATCCCAATGGATAAAGAAGAATAATCCTTGCTACCAGGTTGAGCCGAAAGTCTTTGCGCAACTTCTTTTTGCATCATCACCACAATCGTCGCAAAATCAATACCTGATTCCAGAAGATGCATGATAATTGGCGTTGTGATGTAATAAGGTAAGTTGGCCACCAACTTCAAATTATGTTTACCATCAAAATTTGCCGCAATTAAAGCCGCTAAATCCGCCTTTAAAACATCCTGGTGGACAATCGTCACATTATCATAAGGTGACAAGGTTTCCCCAAGGACCGGAATTAAACGGTCATCAATTTCTAAGGCCATTACTTGATGAGCCCTTTTCGCTAGTTGTTCTGTTAAGGCCCCAATCCCTGGGCCAATTTCAATCACATCATCTTCAGGACCGACTTCGGCTGCAGCTACAATATTCTTCAAAATATTAATGTCAGTTAAAAAATTTTGGCCTAAACTCTTCTTGAAATTCAAGCCGTAAGTTTCCATGATTGCCTTCGTCCGTGTCGGTGAGGCAATTTCAGGGATTTGGTTGGTCATTAAAGTTCCTCCGTAATTTCTTGCATTGCTTCTTCAAATTCTTCCGGGGTAATTTGGAAAAGATTCAAGCGCTTATGAAGTTGTTTGCCATTGGTATAACCAATATGCAAGTATTCTCCCAATAATTGGCGCTTCTTCTTAGCATCTGCTCCTGACATTAACCCCGCTTGCATTAACATGGTCTTGGTAATTAGTTCTTCACCTTCAGGTTCTTCCGTATACAGATTCTTCAAGGCTGATCGAATCGCTTCAGGACTAGCATGTTCGACCCCAAGACTACCTTGTCCATGAGGCACAGCTTCTCGGCGATTTAAAAAGGCGTGTTTCACACCAGGAACGGCCTCACGAATTGTCTTACGAATTTTTTCCCCTGAAAAATCTGGATCTGTAAAGACAATCACGCCTCGCTTGTCATGTAATTCTTCAATATATTCTAAAGTTTCATCGCTAATGGCAGAGCCCCGCGTTTCTAAGGTGTCGGCATTCACGGCCTGGTGAATGCGTTCCGTATCGGACTTACCTTCCACCACGATGACTTCTCTAATCTTTAATTTTTCCGTCATATTCCTAAAATTCTTTCTGTATTCTCCGTCGTTTTTTGGGCTAATTCTTGCGCAGATAGACCTAGCTTTTGAGCTAAAAATTCCAAAGTATAGCGCGTCATTGCCGGCTCATTCAACCGCCCTCTAAAAGGTAAGGGTGTTAGATAAGGCGCATCCGTTTCTACCAAAATTTTATCCAGTGGTGTATTTAAAGCCGCATCTAAAACTTCCTTAGCATTACCAAAAGTCACTACTCCACTATAAGACAAATACATGCCTAATTCAAGAAACTTCTGTGCCCATTGTTGATCACCATTAAAAGAGTGCATAATTCCTCCAAATTGATCAACCTGTGCGGCCTTTAAAATAGGATAAGTATCAAAAATCGCATCGCGATTGTGAATCGTGACTGGCATATTTAATTCTTTGGCTAAATCTAGCTGGCGCTTAAACACCGCCTTTTGTTGGTCATGATCTACTTCATTATGGTAGTCTAGCCCAATTTCACCTAAGACTTTAACCTTTTCATGTTTCAATAAATCTAACAACCATTTTTCCATTCGATCATCATATTTATCAGCACTATCCGGGTGGATGCCAACGGCACCATAAAAGTGGTTATACTTTTCAATCAAGGGCAACATTCTTTGCGCGCTTTCCTGGTCGTAAGCCACAATTAACATTTGTTTAACTTCCATTGCCAAAGCTCGCTCAATTACATCAGGAATATCTTGAGCAAATTGCCAAGCATTAATATGAGTGTGGGAATCAAAAATCTGCATTTTCTACCTCTATTCTGCAAAAAAAGCAGCTTAAAGCTGCCTTTTTCCTATCCTACCAATGAACCGTTAGGAATGTTGTCATCCACCGTCAATAATTGAACAGTCTCGCCAAATTCTGCTGATAATAACATCCCCTGACTAATTTCACCACGCATCTTCCGAGGTTTCAAATTCGTCACGGCCATCACTTTCTTACCAACTAATTTTTCAAAATCTGGGTACCATTGAGCAATTCCAGACAAGATTTGACGGTCACCTTCATCACCAGCATCCAAACGGAATTTCAAAAGCTTGTCAGCCCCTTTTACCTTAGAAACTTCCTTGATTTCTGCAACTTTGATTTCAACTTTATCAAAATCATCAAACTTAATGGCATCCTTAGTTAAGAGTAAGTTACTATCTTCAGGGTTAAAGTCTGCCTCTTGCCCCTTAGCCATATTCTTGCGTCCCTTAGCCTTTTCATTTGCCGTCATTTGACTCTTAATGTAAGCTACTTCGGCTTCCATATCCAAACGTGGGAAAATTGGTGTCCCCTTAGCGACAACTTGCGTAGCTGTTGGGTAAGCAAAGAAGTCTACCTCAGTTAAGCCCATATTTTCTAACGCCAAACCTAATTGAGTGAAAATTTCTTTTGGTGCATGCGTCATCACTGGTTGAATCAAAATAGCAATTTCACGTAAGGCCGCTGCCAAGTGGGCTAAGACACTATCTAATTCTGCTACCTTGCTTTCATCCTTAATTAAGGCCCATGGTTGGGTTTCATCAATGTACTTGTTAGCCCGAGAAACAAACTTCCAAACAGCGTCTAAAGCATTAGAGAAACGCACTTTTTCCATTTCTTCTTCGTAAGCCACTACTGTTTCTTTAGCCGCTGCTTCGAGGGAAGCATCAAATTCCGTTACACCTGCGACTAACGCTGGTGTCTTACCGTCACGATATTTGTTAATCATAGCTACCGTCCGGTTCAATAAATTCCCCAAGTCATTAGCCAAGTCGTAGTTAACTTTAGCCACAAAGTCTTCTGGTGTGAAGACCCCATCATTTCCAAATGGTACGGCCCGCATGAGGTAGTAACGTAAAGCATCTAAACTATAACGGTCAGCTAAGGTTTCAGGGTAAACCACGTTACCTTTAGACTTCGACATCTTCCCATCTTGCATCACTAACCAACCATGACCAATAATGTGCTTAGGTAATGGTAAGTCCAAAGCCATTAAGATAATTGGCCAATAAATAGTGTGGAAACGTACAATTTCCTTACCCACCATGTGAATATCAGCGGGCCAGAATTTCTTGAAGAGACTGTCATCTTCCCCAGTTTGGTAACCCAAAGCTGTGATGTAGTTACACAAAGCATCAATCCACACATAAACCACGTGCTTAGGATTAGAAGGCACCTTAACCCCCCAGTTAAAAGAAGTCCGTGTTAAAGCCAAGTCTTCCAACCCCGGTTTAATGAAGTTGTTCAACATTTCATTTTTCCGACTTTGAGGAATAATGAAATCAGGGTGTTGGTCATAGTATTCCACCAAACGATCTGCATACTTGCTCATCTTGAAGAAGTAACATTCTTCTTCTACCAATTGGACTTCGTGGCCGGATGGGGCAATTCCTCCTATCATTTGACCATTTTCATCACGGAAAACTTCCTTTAATTGTGATTCCGTAAAGTATTCTTCGTCAGAAACAGAATACCAACCACTGTACGAACCTAAGTAAATATCACCTTGGGCTAGCAATTTTTCAAAAATATTAGCTACGGCTTTTTCATGGTAGTCATCTGTCGTTCGAATGAATTTGTCGTTAGTAATTTCTAACTTCTTCCATAATTCTTGAATATCGGCGGCCATCTTGTCGACATATTCTTGAGGTTGAATTCCCAAAGCTTCAGCCTTTTGTTCAATTTTTAAACCATGTTCATCAGTTCCTGTTAAGAAGAAAACTTCGTAGTCTTGCAAACGCTTGTAACGCGCTAAAACGTCACAGGCGATAGTTGAGTAAGAGTTACCGATGTGTAAGCGCCCAGAAGGGTAGTAAATCGGCGTGGTAATGTAAAATGTCTTTTTTTCTGCCATGTCAGCGATTCCTTTCTGCACAATTTGTCAATAGTTTTCATTATAGCATAGTTTTCCTTATAATTGACCCCTTAAACCTGGACTTGAGCAAATTGCTCCCTGGCATCCCCGATAATTTGTTGTGCTCCTCGAGGCAAAGACAGTGCCTCCCGATTTAAAGCTACAACTTGCGCTCGAGACTGACGATATTCCAATAAATCAGCAAAAGGATAGACAACCAGCGAGGTACCACAAACTACCAATAAATCTGCTCTTTGGATTGCGACTATCGCCCTTTGAAGCCGTGATGTAGGAATCCCTTCTTCATAAAGAATGATATCTGGTCGTAAAACACCGCCACAACCTATGTGGATGGGACTAGCCAAATAATCCTGATAGGATAAATGTCTTTGACCACATTTTTGACAAAAAATTTCGTAAAGATTACCATGAAACTCCACCAAACAATCCTCGGGGGTTCCAGCCTGACGATGTAAATCATCAATATTTTGGGTGATAATTTTCGCCCGACCTTTTTGTGCAAGCTGCGCCATTTTTTGGTGGATAACATTGGGTTGCGCCTTGGGGTAATACATTTTTTGCACAAACGCGTAAAATTTCTGTGGCTCTTTAGCCAAACAAGTGCGACTCAACAAATATTCCGGCCGTTCTTTGCCACCATAAAGGCCACCTTTGGAACGGTAGTCTGGAATTCCCGAAGCCGTTGAAACGCCTGCTCCAGTCAAAAAAACAATCTTTTGCGCTTGATCCAAATAAGTTTGTAAATCCATTTCTATGCGCCCCCTCTGCAACAACTAACGGATTAAGTAAGTAAAACCAAGTTCTTGTAGGTACTGTCCTACTGGTTGTTCGTAGAGACGTTTCATCTCCTCCGGACTAGATTCTGCAGGTAAAGAGAGGACAAAGGAGTTTTGCCCATCATTTTTAAAACGACCAATATAAGCATCCTTGAATTTCAGATTATCCTGTAAATTGCTATGGTAAATTTCAAAGAGTTGACTTAATTGTAGGCGAGTTTGTCTCTGACTCAAAACCGGACTTAGGGTCATAAATTCCTTAAGCCCCATCGGTGCATATCCTGCATCTTGTAAGATTTGGTCAAAACCATCCCATAAGCGCACAATCGCCCGACGCACATTACTTGGTGTGTTAAGTTCTTTTTCCAACATTACTTGATAAAGCATTTGAGCATAACGGAAAGAGACAGGATTATTTTGGGCAAACAACTGGATTATATCTTCATCACCACCTTGGAAGAAAACCAAAGCGTCTAAAAGTGTCAAAATCCGTAAAACTAACCATTGATCAGCTTCTTCTTCCTTAGGGAAACGTTGTACGACCCCTTCTAAATAAAGCTGTTCGATTTCTTCCGTAATAAAGCCGCGCTTCCTTTGTTCTTGATAAATACGGGCATGCAAAACTGCGCTATATAAGTCACTCCCCGCAGCAGTCAAAGTCGCATCTAAGTCCTTATCACCGGTCGTAACATTCACGCTTGCTTGAGGTGTCTTATCAAACATTAACATGAAGTGCAAGAGTTCATGAGAAATTGTGTATTCAGGAGCTGTTTGGTCATAAACATCAACTTGCACCTTACCATCAGCGACATAATGTTGCCCGTGGTCATGGCGCAAATAACCAATTTTTTCATTTTTGGGGTAGTTGATTTGTATTTCTTGGGGATGGATTGCTTTTACCTCTTCTAAAAGCGCTTCTAAAGCTGGACTAAATGTCATATTAATTTCCTCGACTTTCACGTATTTGTGCTAATAATTGACGGGCGCTATTTTCATCACGTTTACCCGCCTTTTCCATTTGGGCTACTAGACTAGTAACCTCACTTTGAGTGGCTCCCACTTTGACTGCCAGGGTCTTTAATTGTAGGTGCATATGGCCTTTTTGAATTCCGTCAGTGACTAAAGCCTTCAGAGCTGCTAAATTTTGTCCCAACCCAACCGCAACAATCACCGTTGCTAGTTGTTTTGCATCCTTAATTTGTAGGAGCTGGTGATTGGCCTTTACTAAAGGAATGACCCCAATCGAACCACCTACCGAACCAACGGGCATAGGTAGGGTCAGACTACCATGAAGCTTACCATCTTGATAGTTCCATTGACTTAAACCACGGTACTGACCATCACGACTAGCATAGGCATGAGCACCTGCTTCAATCGCACGCCAATCATTCCCCGAAGCAAGCACCACCGCATCGATTCCGTTCATAATTCCCTTATTATGGGTGGCAGCCCGAGACGGATCTAATTGTGCTACATGACTTGCTAGAGCAATCTTTTGGGCGACCTCTTCACCGGATAATTCTCCTTTGGCTAGGAGTTTCGGTTCAATTTCACAAGTTACCGTCACTAAACTATGCACAGCATAGTTGGATAAAATCGCCATCAAGACTTCTTGGCCCAGTTCTTGACGTATTTTTTGAGCTAAGGCTTCTAGCATTGTGTTCAACATATTAGCTCCCATGGCTTCTTGAACGTCAACCGCTAAATCAAGTGACAGTAAGCCTTCACTTTCGGAAAGAATCCGTACTTCTAAAAAACGTGCGCCACCACCACGTTTCACAATAGAAGGGTGAGCTTCATTGGCACAGGCCAAAAAATCAGCTTCCTGAGCTAAAATTGTTGCTTTCAGTTTGGCAGGCTCCGCCACCTTTTCTAACACCACCTGCCCTACCATTAAGCGTTCCGTAATATGACTTTGAAAGCCCCCAGCCCGTTTGACCAGGCCGGCTCCATTACTGCTAGCAGCAACCACCGAGGGTTCTTCCGTGACCATTGGAATCAGGTACTCATGACCATCAATAACATAATTGGTAGCTAAACCTTGGGGTAAGCTATAATCAGTCACATAATTTTCAATCAAGCTATCAAATAATTCGGCTTGGTGACCGTTTACTTGGAATAATTTAATTTCATCATCAGATAATAATTGGCTTTGCGCCAAAATGGCGAGACGCTCTTGCCAGGATTTTTGATAAAATTTATGGATTGCTTTCATGAAGACCTCCATTAAGACTTAAGAATTTCCTTAATTATACCACAGATTATCTTTGCTATAATGAGTGAGGAAACTATCGAGAAGGTGAAGTTATATGTTCAAAAAATTTTGCTTGGCCTTGGCCAGTACCTTTTAGCTTGGGGATTAGGACTAGAAATTAGCCAGGCACAAACTATTAAAATCGGAATTTTAAGTAATCCCAGTGCCATAAATTTAAAAAATAAAGCCTATGCTAGTTATCAATTTGACCGCGCTTTAGCCCACAAGGTCTTTCCCAACGACCAAATTAAATTTTACCCTCGCACACAAGCACAAAGCTTGCTTACAGACTTGAAAAAACAAAAATTAGACTTAGTCATGGGACTTGAGGCTCAGAGCGACTTGCAAAATTCGCCCAGTTACTTAAATCCTGGTAATGTCCTCTTTACCCGTCATGACAGCAAGTACAAATCCCTTGCTAAGTTAACTATAAAGCAAAAAAAAGTCGCCCTTCTGGCTTCTGGCAATCAAGGGCCTCTCTTAAAACAACTCGGTCTAAAAACTAAGCGTTACCCTTCAGTTGCGGCCATCGAAACCGCCTTAGCGCAAAAGCAAGTCGCCGCCGCTGTGATCACAGACTACCAATATCAAAGCTACCTCAGCCAAAAACCAACCTTAATTGCCGCCAAAGATGTAAATAACCGCATAGAAACTGATCAAATTTGGGTCCGAATTGCCGAACCACAAATCACGGCCCAACAATTGGTCTTTACCTCCTACCACCAACTACAACTTCAAAAACAAATTAAGACTAAGTTGGCTCAACTCAAAAAACAAGGGCAACTAACAGAATTATCAGAAAAATACTACCACCAAGATTGGTCATATCGTTAAAAAGCCAAGCAGCGCACTGCTTGGCTTTTTAACTTAAATTTTTCCGAAAAGATACGATCCCCCGAGGACGGCGATAATAACTCCCATCCCAATAACCGATAATTTTAAAACCGCAGCAATTAAAGCAATAATTACTAGCCAAAAAATTATTCGAAAGGAAATCTTTAAAATTTGCCACCCCAACCAAATCAATAACAACATCAGTAGAATGGTCATCGTATTTACCTCACTATTCTTCTGTCAAACTACTTGCTAAGAGTCCTTCACGAACCCCACTTTCTGAAAAAATAAGCTCAGGAATTGCTAATTGGGAAATCAGTTGAGCAATGGGCGTCAAGCCCCCCAAAATAATATCTGCTCTTTCACCATCAACACCTAGTTTAGCGACCCGTTCGGCTTGATTTAATCCGAGCCATTCAGTGTAAATATTTAAAAAACTCCGGGCTGACATCCGAATCCCATGGAAATCCTCAAGTTCTTGTCCCCGACGTCTCATTTCCGCCCGCGCTACCACTCGATTAGCCCCGCCTAAGAGGACTAAAGGTAAGTAACGGCCTTCAAAGAGCCAAAGCTGTTCATTGATTAAATCTTGAATAAAACCTTGGAATTTGAAAAGATTTTGCGCTGAAAGAAGATCTTGAGCATGAAATTTTTCCGTTAAACTCACAGCCCCATAAGGAATACTTGTTAAATCCACCGCAATCCCATTTTTGACCACGACAAGTTCAAAACTGCCGCCACCCATATCACAAAGCACAAAATTATCGAGTTTTAAGGCATTACGCGCACCAACATAATCATAGTAGGCTTCCATATCACCAGTGAGAACCTGCACATCTACCCCGGTTAAATCCTTAACCAAAGCTAGAAAATCAACTTGGTTGCTCGCAACCCGCACGGCAGCGGTCGCAATCGCACGTACAGTTACATCTGGGTAACTTTCATAGATAGCTTTGTAATCTGCCAAAGCTTGTAACGTTCGCTTAATCGCCGAATCTTGGAGCGTTTTCACTTCGCCTTGGCCCATATTTTCAGCCATCCGTGTCATCTGCTTTTCGCGTCTAACTTCTTTAAATTGGCCCCCCGGTAAAACCTCACTAATAGAAAGGCGTGTTGAATTAGAGCCTAAATCTAAAATTGCAATATAAGCCATTTAATCCCCTCAACTTTTCTCTTGACTATTCTTTAACCAAAATAGTTAAGTCCCATTGCTTCTTTAACTTCTTTCAAGGTTTGCTCAGCAACGGCATTAGCCTTTTGACTTCCTTCCTTTAACATTTGATAAACGGCCGGCATATCTTGGGCAAATTCCAAGCGGCGTTCCCGAATCGGAGCTAGTTTAGCTTCCAAGACCTCGTTTAAGTACCGTTTAATCTTTACATCTCCTAACCCACCTTTTTGGTAGTGTTCCTTTAATGCTTGCACATGTTTTTTATCATCATCGAAAATATCTAAATAAGTAAAGACGACATTACCTTCAACTTGACCAGGATCTTCAATATGGATATGGTTAGGATCAGTGTACATCGACATAACTTTTTTGCGTAAAGTATCAGCATCATCAGATAAGTAAATTGCGTTACCTAAAGACTTACTCATCTTGCATTTCCATCTAAGCCAGGAATCCGCCCTTGTCCCTTAGGTGGGAAGTAGCCTTCTGGTTCAACTAAGACTTCCTTACCGTAAATAGAGTTGAAGGAACGCACGATTTCACGGGTTTGTTCCAACATTGGTTCTTGGTCATCTCCCACGGGTACGACACTAGCCTTGAAAGCCGTAATATCCGCAGCTTGACTAACAGGATAAGTAAAGAAACCTGCCGGAATAGAACGTTCAAAGTTCTTTTGTTGAATTTCGGATTTGACCGTAGGGTTTCTTTCCAAACGCGAAACAGTCACTAAGTTAAGGTAATACAAGTTCAATTCAGCCAAAGCTGGAATTTGAGACTGAACAAAAATCGTGGTCTTAGCTGGATCCAAACCTACGGCCAAATAGTCTAGAGCTACTTCAGTTAAGGACTTACGAATTTTTTCTGGATCACGAGCATTATCCGTTAAGGCTTGTTGGTCTGCAATCATGACGAAAGGGTCGTATTCGCCACTCTCTTGCATTATAACCCGATTCTTCAACGAACCTACATAGTGTCCAATGTGTAATTTACCGGTTGGTCGGTCTCCAGTTAATAAACGTTTTTTTACTGTCATTTTTGACTTCCTTTCTGCTAAAAAAGCCCTAAACTCCCCCCTAGGGAAAGATTAGGACGAATTACCGTGGTGCCACCTAATTTGCAGGCTAACCTGCCACTTTAAGTATCTAATTTTAACTCTCCGAAACCCAATTCAGTTTTGCCCCTTTTTCCAGCTACCAAGGAGTCTCTGAACTAACCTACTTTATTTCCTCACTGAGTTCTCAATTTCAATTGTAGCCGATTTCTTCAGGGCTGACAAGAGCATTTACATTGTATTTTATCCTCACTATGATAAGATGAAAAAGACAAAAAACGAGGTGAATCTAATGCAGGAAGAACAACAAAAAGAACAAGTCCGCGTCGACAACGTATTGGCCAAAATTAAAGACAGTATCCAAAAGCAAGAAGCCGAAGTCCAAAAGGCCGAAGCCGAACGGTCTTTGGTGGAAAAAAACTATGTCCAAAATGCCCGCATCAATACCTTAGAAGTTGATGACCAAATGGAAACTAACGCCGAAGTCCAACAACAAAAACAACTGGTAGCCAAAAACTTAGAAAATGAAACTATCCTAAAGAACCAACTAGAAGTGCTCAAACTCCTCAAGGACAGCCCCTACTTTGGTCGCATTGACATTCAAGATCCTGGCGATGACGTCGAACAGCTTTACATTGGTACAGCCTCATATGTTGATGAAAATCAAGATTTTCTAATTTATGACTGGCGCGCACCAATTTCTTCCATCTACTACAATGGAACTCTGGGGTCGGTCGCCTATGAAACCCCTGGTGGCCAATTTACCACCGAATTATTAAAAAAGCGGCAATTTAACATTCAAGAAGGCCAAATCGTCAACATGTTTGACACCAACGAAACCATTGGCGATGAAATTTTACAAGCTGTTTTAGGACAACAAAGCGATGAATATATGCATAATATTGTAGCAACCATCCAAAAAGAACAAAATGATATCATCCGTGATACCTACATGACCTGCTCTTAGTACAAGGGGTCGCCGGTTCAGGAAAAACCTCGGCAATTCTTCAAAGAATTGCCTTTCTCCTTTACCATAGTCGCACCGAATTAAGTGCCGACCAAATTGTCCTCTTTTCGCCTAATTTACTGTTTAGTCACTACATTTCCGAAGTGTTACCCAGCTTAGGAGAAAAAAACATGCAGCAGGTAACCCTGGCCCAATTTTTAGCCCAAAGACTCCAAGGACTCAAGGTCCAGACCCTCTTTGAACGTTATGAAGAAAAAGAAAAACTCTCCGCTCAGGTACTAACCGCTCGTCAGGAAAAAGAAGCGGCGAACTTTATGCACTTAGTAGAAAGCTATGTTGCCACCGTACCTGCGACTGATTTGAAGTTCAATGACCTCTACCTCGAAGGACAAGTGATCTTCACTAAAGAAGAAATTCTTACCCTCTATCAGGAATTACCTAGCTTAATGCAACCTAAGCACCGCTTTGAAGAAACCAAAAAACAACTCTTCAGCCTACTCAAAAAACGCATACGTACTGAAAGCCACCAAGATTGGGCTCAAGAAGCGGTGAATTATCTCTCTGACCAAGAATACCACCAATTACTGGTAGATAAATCTAAATTGGAAGATGACTATCAAGGACAATTAGATTACTTGGCCTACCAATTAGTCAAAAAGAAATTTGCTCCGATCTATGACGCTATCTACAATAATTTCTTCTTCGATGCTTATGCACAATATAGCCATTTCTTAGGGCAGGTCCTCCCAAATGGTTTAGCCAGCTATAACGAAAACTTAGAGTTCCACCAGCTCGCGCTCGAAGACTGTGCACCCTTACTTTACTTACGCGATCTCCTAACCGGAAATGGTCAAAACCGAAGTGTGGCTCACCTCTTCATCGATGAAATGCAAGACTATACCTGGCACAATTAATTTATCTCCACCACGCCTTTCCAAAGGCGAAATTAACCTTACTAGGGGATGCCGAACAAGCGCTCTTTAATCCCTTGATTAGTCCCCGGGATTTCTTGCAAAAACTTCAAGAAAATCTCGGAATAAAGAAATCACGGGTGATTTCTTTAAACAAGAGCTACCGTTCAACTAAAAATATTACGGATTATATGAAGGCTATTCTACCAGATGGTGATTTAATTCAGGCTTTTACGCGTCAAGGAGACCTGCCCCGAGTGTTGGTAAGTAATAATCAAGAATTAGGACTAGCAACGCTAAAAAAGGAAATTCAAGCCCAATTAGCTCAAGATAGCACAGTTGCGCTAATCACCAAGGATGCTCAACAAAGTCAAGAACTCTATTATGCCCTCCACCAAGACTTTGATCTAACCTTGCTAAATAACAACGACCAAGGCCTACCTAAGGGTGTTATTATTCTACCAATTTATCTAGCTAAGGGCTTGGAATTCGATAATGTGATTGCCGTCGACGTTTCAGCTACAAATTACCATGGTCCAGACAGTCTGGGAATCTTATACACAATTTGTTCACGTGCAATGCACCACTTAACTTTGATTTCCTTCGGACCTTTGGCAGAACCCCTTAAAAAAATTGATCCTGATTTATATCAACTGCAAGCCGATTTCTATCTAGCTTAAGATTATCTTGCAATTACTTAGCCCCTATAATATACTTATTTAAGTAATTGTTTGCCACTTTAGCTCAGTAGGTAGAGCGCCACCATGGTAAGGTGGAGGTCACCGGTTCAAACCCGGTAAGTGGCTTAGTTTTAAGACCGGAAATTCGTTTTCCGGTCTTTTTTGTTTCATATGAAACATTCTGCCCTCCTCCGACCTTATAAACCGTTTACATTTAACTTTAATTATCGCTATGATAGGTAAGTACACATAATTATAGAAAGGTCGTGTCGTCTTTGGACATCGAAATCAAAGTTCTCTTGGAAGAAATTCAAAATAGTTCTAGCAGCAAGGCTTTCAGCCAGCTCTTTCTCAAGTTCCGTCCTCTGGTCAACTTCGCCATCAATAATTTTCAATTCCGTCATTATGAGGTGGATGACCTACTCCAAGAAGCTCGGATTGTTTGTTATCAAAGTGCACTCACTTTCAATACGAATAACTACCCTCTCTATGGTGCTTACTTTAAGAAGTCTCTCTTCAACCGTTTTAATAGTCTACTCCGCTACGATCTTTCTCATCGGCGTGCAGCAACTAAAGCTGACCTCTCTTATGATCAATTTTACGAAGAGCACGCTGCCTATTTCCATACCCATCTTAAAACTGAACTAGACATTGATACCCGTCTTGCAATCGAAGAAGTTTTACCTGATATTCCAGTAATTTTTTCAAATTTAGAATATCAAATTTTTAATTTACATTGTATTCAAGACCGAAGTGTCAAAGAAATTGCACAACTTCTAGAAATGAAAGAAATGACCGTTTACGGGGCTATCAGTCGTTGTCGCAAGAAGATGAACTCTTTAAAAATCAACAGAAGATAACTACTAGTTTTTCTGAAAAATAGCGACAGTAAAAGCCTTAAGAAATCAAAGTTTTTAAACGTAATTTCTTAAGGCTTTTGGTTTATAAGACTTTTTCCAAACTCTCTTTTAATATGTAAAAAAAGGAAGTCGAACTTGACTTCCTTTTTAACTGCATAGCGACGTCCTACCCTCACAGGGAGCGATCTCCCAACTACTCTCGGCGCTATCAAGCTTAACTTCTGTGTTCGGAATGGGAACAGGTGTATCCTTGATGCCATCATCACTACACTAAATAAAAGAGCGGAAGACGGGATTCGAACCCGCGACCCCCACCATGGCAAGGTGATGTTCTACCACTGAACTACTTCCGCAT
>NZ_BAMI01000007.1 GCF_000615765.1 Ligilactobacillus equi DSM 15833 = JCM 10991
AAAGCTGATAATATTAGCGTAGTGGTTTCACAAAATTTCCAACAAAACGGTTTCTCTAATTTACCTAAAGCTATTTTAAACGCCTTTACCTACGCTGGGTTCCAATGTGTAACTTTACCAACCATTATCGCTTGTGGAAAAGTTTTTCAGGGACAAAAGAATTACGGTGAAAAGAAATCTATGTGGGTTTCTTTCGTAATGAACACCGTTGCTTTAGGAATGGCTGTTATCATGTTGATGAGTTACCAAGGTATTTACTCCAAGAGTGAAGCAGGCTTAACTTTACCGACTTTGACTTCTTTAGCATCTATGCACATGGATTGGATGATGATTGTCTACGGTATTACTTTAGTGTTATGTTTAATCTCGACCGGGGTTACGACAACGTTTGTCTTTGTGAGTCGTTTTGAAAATTCCAAGGTCGTGGCTAAAATTCAAAATCCTGTTCGTCGTCGCATAACAATTTCTGCCTTTATTATTATTTTATCCATGACCATTGCGTTAGCAGGTTTGACCAATATTATCAAATTCGGTTATGGTTACTGTGGTTATTTAGCCATTGCGATTGTAGTTATTCCATTTTTAACTATTGGAGTTTACAAGAACCGAAAATAAATTTGACCTAAAAAGGTAACAAAATAAGACCATAACTTCAAAAATGAGTTGTGGTCTTATTTTTAGTTAAAAAGGTCGCAACAATTAGCGCTAAACTTGGTTTGAAGGGAATATATCTTACCAAACCTTAGTTTCAAAATCGAGTAACTGAACATTTTTGGGGGTGACGAAACTCAAAAGTCAAGCTATTAACCGCATACCAAAAATGAGTAAACAAGTATAATATCCAAGACCTAAACGACCTTCTACCAATGCTCACTTGGACTAATTAACCGAGTAGCTAGCAAAAAAGCTGAAACTCTCAATTCGGAATTTCAGCTTTCTTCTAATTAAGTTTTAAATCTGCCATGTCGTGACGTAAATCTTCGAGGCTGATTTGACCTGGTGCCGAAGTCTTACCTACAGCGCCAAAGGTGAGGGCGGAACCAAAGACTTGCCCGGCAACCCGGCTTACTTTACCTAAGTCACCCATTGACATAGTAATAACAGGGATATCAAGATCTTCTTGTGCTCTATTAGTAGCGGTGAGTAAAGTTAGTACATCAGTGACGTTGTTTGGCATAGCTGCTAATTTCGCCACATCAGAGCCAAGTTCCGCCATTTCTTTAAGACGGCTAAAGATATCTGTTTCAGAAGGCGTTTTGTCGAAATCATGGTTTGACATAATGGTTTTTAGACCATTACGGTGCGCCAAGTCTAAAACTTGCTTAATTTCCTGGCGATCATGTTCGAGTTCGACGTCTAAGAGGTCTGCCATCTTGCCTTTTGCAATTACTTGGCAAAGTTGGAAATATTGGTCATCAGCTAAAGTTAGGTTTCCACCTTCACCTTTTGTCCGGAAAGTCATAAGAAGGGCAATATCACCTAAAACTTCACGAATAGCCGTAGCTGTTTGACCTAATTTATCGTAGTCAGTTACATCTTGATAGAAATCAATCCGCCATTCGACAACATCAGGCTTTAAAGCAGCGACAGTTCGGGCTTGTTTGACAAGTGCTTCACGGTCTGTATCCACCAAAGGAACGGCAATTTTAGGAATACCTTGGCCAAGAGTAATATTACGAACTTGAACTGTTTTCATATTATTCACCATCTTTAAAGAGTAATTCACGAATGTAATCAACCGGCATATCTTCACCAGTCCATAACTTGAAGGCTTCGGCACCTTGTTCAAGCATCATACCTAAACCATTGAAGACATGTTCAACACCCGCTTCTTTAGCCACTTTCATTAGCTTAGTTTCCCGTGGTGCATAAACAGTATCATAAACAATCATATCCTTGTGGAACCATGAGGGATCATTAACCAATGACATGTCTTCAAGTGGTTTCATACCGACCCCGGTTGCATCACAATAAATATCACAATCAGCAATCGCTTGCTTAAAGTCTTCTTGATCTTCTAAGCGATGAAGGGTAGCCTTGCAATCCGTCTTTTCATTGATAATCTCAACATTCTTCTTAGCTTGTTCCCATTGAGGGTCATTTTCACGGTTGAAAATGGCAATTTCAGCCACACCATCTAAAGCAGCTTGAATGGCAATTGGAGTACCGGCACCACCAGCACCTGCTAAAGTCATCTTCTTGCCGATAATGTTAAGTCCTTCATCTTCAAGTGATTTCATGAAACCAGTTCCGTCAGTTGTGTAACCAGTTAAGACGCCGTTGTCGTTGACGATGGTGTTAACTGCACCAGTCATTTCTGAAGCAGGAGATAATTTGTCTAAATAAGGCAAAATCTTTTGCTTATTAGGCATGGAAACGTTAGAACCGCGCATGTCTAATGTCCGAATAGCATCCACAGCTTTTTCCAATTTTTCGTTGTCAATTTCAAAAGCTAAGTAAGCATAGTTTAGGCCTAACTTAGCGAATGCGTGGTTATGCATTGTAGGTGACATTGAGTGGCGAATGGGGTATGCCATCAAACCAATAAGTAATGTGTGTCCGTCAATTCTTTCCATGATAAATTCCTCCTAGAAATTTGATTATTTTAATTTAATAATTAGTTAGCATATTATTTAGGCTTGGCTTGCTTTTGTTCCAGCGACAAAACCAGAGGCAAAGCTCCAAGAGTTCATCATACTTGGCATGGAGTCGTGGCCGTTAGCACCGCCGACAATTTCCCCAGCAGCGTATAAGTTAGCTACTGGTTGATCACTTTCGTCCAAGAGTTGCATATCTTGGTTGGCCATGTAACCACCAAGGGTGGTTGCGAAACGGTCGCGTTGTTCAATCAAATAGTAAGTGTCGCCTTCAAAACTGTGTAAAAATTCTGGAGCACGTCCAAATTCTTCATCCTTATTATTGGCAACGTAACCTTCATAATCAGCAACAGTTTTTTCTAAGCCAGCAACATCGATACCCGCTTTTTGGGCAACTTCTTGTAAGCTACCTTCAACTAAAACAGGGCGCTTCTTGCCATCGTTTGCCAAGTATTCAGCAATTTCAGTCTCAGAGAAGTCGTGTAAGACCAAGAGCTTGTAGAACTCATCCCAAGTCCTTTGATCCATTAGTAAGTAAGCAACTTGACCATCTTGTTTGAGAACTTGATCACGTAACTTAGTGTAAACATCAGATTCGTTAACAATCCGCTTCCCGGCTTGGTTGACATAGATGGAACCCATATCAGTTGCTAATTTAGAAGCATAAGTGGTTAATTTGGCAATTCCAGGTTCAACTTCCAAACCGTGAGGGTAAACCTTGTACCAGTCTAAGTCGTGAGTTTTTAACTTCAACTCCTTAGCATAAGTGTAGGAATCACCCGTTGAAGTTAAGGGACCGTAATAGTTAATTCCATTGCCACGACCTTCATTATAAACTTTAGCCCCATAACCGCCGGCAGCTAAAATAATCTTATCTGCATAAATCTTAGTTTCGGAGTGCTTACCACCACACCATAGACCAGCTAAAGTGCCGTCGCTGTGTTTAAGTAAACCTTCTACCCGACAATCTGTTAAAATTGTGCCACCTTTGGCTTGGAAAGCTTTTGCTACTTTAGTGATAAATTCATAACTACTTGAAGTAGGTAATTCAATTTGACGTTCTACTGAGTGCTCTGGCGTTTGTGTTTGCGCCTTTTGGTAGTTTAAATCGGCAAAATCAGAAATGAAGTCGATAGCTTGGCCGATATTGTCTGCTAATAATTGGGATAATTCTGGGTAATTAGTATTTTTTGATTCATGTGCAATGTCGGCAGCTAAACGCTCTGCGGAATCTGCTTTGGAAGCATCACCAAAGATTTTAGCAGATACTTGCGAGCCAGTACCAACTACGTTTGAACCGTTTAAAATGGTAGCCCCGCCAAGGTAACCATTCTTTTCGACCAGAATAACTTTTTTACCCAAGCTTAAAGCTCGACTAGCAGCAACCAAACCAGCTCCACCAGAACCAACAACTAAAACATCAGTTGTAAATGTCTTTTCTTCTTTTGGCTTAGGAGCCGGAGCAGGAAAATCTATACCATTTTCCTTTAACGTCTTGTCAGCTGAATCTAAGATAGACTTAGTCATATCGCTGGCCCCAGAAATGGCATCAACTTTAAAAGATTGTTCGGTAAGAATATCTTCCTTTAATTGATTGAACACTTGTTTAAAAATAGCAGGCGTTTCAGAGTGTTTGTCGATGGTGACATCTTGAATTTTTTCATTTTGAACATCAACAGTTAGATCAATCTCCCCGTTATGTCCATGAGCTTTAACGGTATACTTACTCATTAGCAAAACCTCCTAATTTTTCATTGGTTTGTTATTTGTTTCACTAAATGTTTACAAGAAAATTGTAACCGCTTTTTATCGATAAATCTAATTGATTATTTTTGACTTTCTAAAGAAAAATTCTATGGATTAACAAATTAAGCATTTTTTCTTAACGTAAGCAATAAAGGACTGAGTTGCTGGACTTTGGTAATGTTCACGTAAAATAGCCATGTACAAGAAACGGTGCCATTGTGGGTAAGCAATGGGAATTTTCTTCAATTCCAAATCGTCAAGGTTATCTAGTTGAGGTACAATCCCAATCCCAAAACCCGCGGCAACTAATCCCGCAACTTCCACGTCTTCAGAAACAGAATAGGAGGATTCAGGATGTTGACCACATAAGTTATAAAGATGATTTAATTCGTTAGCTAGACCGGTATTATTAGCGTAAGTAATATGAGGATAGGCAAAGGTATCTTGCAAATTAATAGACTTTCGATTAGCTAGTGGATGATCTTTAGGAGTGATTAAATAAAGTTTTTGTTCCAAAATTGGATAGTAGATAATATCATCCTGATCATCAACTTTAGAGCAGAAGCAAATATCATATTTTTCTTGTCGTAAGCCTTCTATCATAGCCTGAGAAAAACCTGGGGTGGGGGCAAATTCAAAGTTTATTTCTTGGTCATGAACCTCATCTAAAAATTCTCGTAACAATTTAGGGAGAAAAGATGAACCTAGAGTTCTTAAAGAAGTTATCCTAATGCTATTATTTTCCTGATCTAAATGATGGATTTTTTCAACTGCCTGATTTAAAATTTCCAAGGCTTTATTGCTTTCTTTAACAAAAATTTTGCCACGTTCAGTTAACTTTACATTACGCCCGACTTTTTCGAAAAGAGTGGCATCAATCTGTGTTTCCAAGGTTTTTATAGCATACGATAAAGTTGGTTGGGTAATGTTAAGAATTTCCGCAGCTTGTGTATAGTTTTCGGTTTGTGCTAACACCGCAAGATATTGAAGTTGGACTAAATTCATAAAAAATTCCTTTCTTTCATTGTCAACAAAAACGTTAATCTATAGAAATTTTAAATCTATTACACGAATAAATCAATTAGATTTTTTCTTGAAAACGATTTATATTATACGTGTCAGAAAGATTGATAATAAAATCACAAAATATCCAAGGAGGAATTTCTTATGAGTAAATCACATCCAATTACTGTTAGTTCATGGACACTAGGTGACCAATGTAGTTTCGAAGATCGAGTAAAAGCAGCTGCTAATGCTGGATACGATGGCATCGGTTTACGAGCAGAAACTTACGTTGACGCTTTAAACGAAGGTTTAAGCGATCAAGATATTCTTGATATTTTGGCTAAGTACAACGTGAAGTGCACTGAAGTTGAATATATCGTTCAATGGTGTGAAGAACCACGCTCTTACGAACAAAAATATAAGGAACAAGCTTGTTTTCACATGTGTGATTTGTTTGGGGTAGAACACATTAACACTGGTTTAATGGAAGATTACTCCGTAGAGTACACTGCTAAGAAATTGCAAGAATTAGCTGCTCGGGCAGGTAAGTACATTATCGCCTTAGAACCAATGCCATACAGCGGAATGAACAACCTTAAGAAAACTTGGGACATTGTGCAAACTGCAAACTGCGACAACGTACGTATGTTGCTTGATACTTGGCACTGGTTTAGAGCTGGGCAACCATATGATTTGTTAACTAAAGAACAAGCTAAGTTAGTTATTTCAATCCAATTAGATGACGCCTACCAACGTCCGTACGCCCAATCTATCTTACGTGATGAATCAATGCATGATCGCTTGGCACCCGGAACAGGGGATGCTGACACCGTAGCCTTTGTGAAGATGATTAAGGATGCTGGAGTTGATCCTAAGGTAATTGGGGTTGAAGTGATTTCAGACCAATATATGGCTAAAGGTATCGACTGGGTGGCTAAATACACTTATGACAACACCGTTAAGGTTCTAGAAGAAGCTTGGCCAGAAATTTTGAAGGATTAAGAGGAGGATAAAAGTATGACTGAATGGTTAGGATTAAAAGATAAAGTTGTCGTTGTTACTGGTGCTGTCGGTGGTATGGGAACTAAGTTTACCGAAGACTTTGCTAGTCAAGGAGCAAATGTAGTTTTAATGGACTTAATTACTGATAAGCTTGAAGCTCGTGCTAAAGAATTGGCTGACAAGTATGGTGTAAAAACTTTAGCTATTACAGCTAATTCAACTAATGAAGATGACATTAATACTGCCGTAGCTAAAGTGGTTGAAACATTTGGTCGTGTTGATGTTTTGGTTAACACGGCTGCTATCTTGCGTTTCTCACCATTAGAAGACTTGTCCGTTGACGAATGGAAGACTGCTGTTAATATTAATTTGAATGGCTACTTCATTACTTCCCAAGCTTTTGGTAAACAAATGATTAAGCAAAAGAAGGGAACGATGGTTCACATTTCAACTGTGGCTGGTATTTTCCCTGAAACGTACTCTGGTGCTTACTCCACAACTAAGGCCGGGGTCTTGATGATGTCTAAACAAATGGCTGCTGAATGGGGGCAATTTGGGATTCGGAGTAACTGTGTTCTTCCATGTTTGGTTGAAACGCCATTGTCTCATGACTTCTATACCGACCCTGAAGTTGAAAAAGGGCGTTCCCGTTTAGTTGCAAGCAAACGGATTGGTAAGCTTGAAGATATTTCTAATGCTGTTTTATACCTAGCTAGTGATCGTTCAGATTACACTAATGGAGAAGAGTTACGTGTTGATGGTGGGTTAGGTATTATGATGCAAGACATGATTCCTAAGCCAGGTGGTCGCCGTCAATATGCGATTGACCACCACAAGAAATAAACTGTTCTAAAACGGTGTTGAGGCAGGCGTTTGAAAGAAGTTGCCTGCCTCTTTTTTTAAAGACAGAGGTGTTATTTATGAAAAAAACAAACTATGCTGGTGTTGCAACATCGGTTTATATTAACTTCGCCATTGTGGGGATGGCAACAATCTTCATCTCCCAATATAGCACTTATTTCCAAGAAGCATGGCATACTGACGTTAAAGGAATTTCTTTAGTCCTGGCAGCCGTTGGTTTAGGACGGGTGTTCACAATTTTTCCAGCTGGAACAATTTCCGATAAACTAGGTCGAAAGAAAACAATGACTATCGCCATGATGTCTGACATTATCTTCTTATTAGGAGCAGCTTTTGCTCACAATGTGTACATGGCTGCTATCGCTGCTTTATTCTTTGGTTTTACCAATTCATTTGGGGACACATCTTGTTATCCTGCCTTAACAGATGCTTTCCCAACGCGGGCAGCATCTATGAATTCCTTGGTCAAGGCTTTCATGTCCCTAGCACAATTCCTTTTCCCATTTTGGGTATCTACGGTAACCAATGCGACTGTAACCGCCATATGTTTGGCTATTTTCTTGGCTTTAGATATGGTCTTTATGTGGAAAGTACAATTTGCTTCTCAAGATAAAACAGAGCAATTAGCAGAAATTAAGGAAGAAGAAGGGCAAAGAGGAGTTGACGGACCACAACCATCTATGGCTTTAGATGGATCCTTATTGATTGCTATGGGCTTTACCATCTGTTTTACTTTCTATGTATTTTCCCAATATTTACCAAACTTTGGGATTAACGTGTTAAAGGTTAGCCCTGAACAAGCTAAAACATTGGTTTCCTTCTACGCTATGGCTTCAATGATTTCTGTATTTGTAACCGCCATTTTAGTTACTAAAATAAAGCAATTGTTTTTAATCTTAATTTACGGTACGATTGCCGCTTGTGCTTTATTCATGATGATTTTAGCTCCATCATTGACGACCGCTCGGATCGGAAGTGCTTTATTAGGTTTCTTCGCTGCCGGAGGGATTTGGCAAGTTGGTTTAGCAATTTTAACCAGCTACTTCCCAACCGGTAACGGAAAGCTAACTTCCTACTACTCATTTATGGCTTCTGTGACTTACTTCGTTGGTCCTTTGGTATCAAGTTTCGTGATTAGTAATACTGCAGAAAGTGTTTTGGCTGTTTTTTGGATTACGGCAATTATTGCAGCCATAACGATTGTTTTAGCCGCAATCTTACTCTTCCGGCAAAATAAATACAAGTTTGGCTAAAACAACATTTTCAGATCCGACTTAGTCGGGTCTTTTTTTATCGTTTCAATAGAGAGTTTGAATAATTTAAATAATTTATTTAATTAGTAGAAAGCGTTACCACGAGTTAAACTTGATATATAAGTTAAATTAATCACAAGTAAAATAAAAATATATCTATAGAATAGGAGTTGATTTAGATGGTTAAGATGATTACAGATTTCGAAAAATTCGCAGCTAAACTATTAAATAGTGATGGTGAGCACAAACTTAAAGCGACTGGTAAGGAAATGTATGGCTTATACAAACCAGATGTTGTTTATGAAACAATTGATGGTGTAGAAAGAACCTTACAAATGGTAGTACCTGAAACCAAGGAAGACAACCAACAAAAGTATCCTTTACTTCTTTGGGTACAAGGTTCAGCTTGGTTTAAGCAAGATAACTATAAACGGATAACCGTCATGTCACGCTTAGCTCAAGCGGGGTTTGTTACGGGAATTCTACAATATCGTGAATCAAGTATTGCTGAATTTCCAGCCCCTGTGCAAGATACCAAAGCTGGTTTGCGTTATTTGCGAGCTCATGCTGAGGAATTTAAGATAGATACCAATAATGTTTTTATTTTAGGTGATTCAAGTGGTGGTAACACGGCTTTACTTACTGCTTTCACGCAAGACGATGGCCGTTTAGATTCAGATTTATACCGTGATTACTCAGCACAGGTAAACGCCGTCGTCGCCTTTAATCCAGTGATTAATATCTGTATTCCTGAAGATTTTCCAACTACACCAAATGCAGGACAACCTGATTCACCTGAAGGGCAAGAAATTGGTCATCTAAATACTTTGGAAAATCCAGAAATTTCCGCCAAGGTTAACGTTGATACTTACGTCACTGCCGATGCACAATTGCCACCAACTCTTGTAATGCATGGTACAGCTGATACGACTGTCTCTTGTCGTCAAAGCATCCTACTTTACCAAAAAATGCTCCAAATGGACAAAGAAATTGAGTTTTATTTAATTGAAGGGGCTGAACACGGGGATGTAGCCTATTATACCGATGAAAATCTCGCTCGAGTCTTAGAATTTATTAAAAAGCACATCAAATAGTAAAGGAGAAGATGCTCATGACATTACTAATGGCAATTCTACTGATTATCATCGTAGTTATCACCGTTGTGACCGATAAAGTGTTTAATTTTGTGTTACTAACGGTACCAATTATCTTTGCCTTTATTTTAGGCGACAATATCTTTAAAGTCTCAACTTATGTCGTTACACAGTTCGCATCCCTGATGCAGTCAACTGGTTTTATGCTCTTATTTGCCTTTTTGTATTTTACTATGTTGACCAAAACGGGGATGTTTAATACCATCGTTAATTTCATCACTTCCAAAGTTAAGATGAATGCCGTGGTTTTAATGATTTTGACCACTTTAATTGGGGGCTTTTCAATTTTGACTGGGAACTTTACTCCCGCTTATCTGATTACCTTCCCAATTTTGTTACCTCTATACAAGAAGTTCAATGTTGATCGCGGCGACGCCTTTATGATTGCCCAAACCGCGATGTCTGCCATGTGCTTTATTCCTTGGGGCATTGGGATGGCTTACACAGCATCTTCTGCCGGCTTAAATGCCACCCACTTGTCCAAAGAAGGAATGTGGTGGGGATTATGTTTTATTCCTGTCATCGTCTTACAATTAATTTACTTTGCCATGCGCCATAAGAAAATTAACGGGACTTTTGGGGCAGTTAATCACGAAGAAACAGCCCAAGAAAAGCAAGAAGAAGCCGAATTTGAACGGCCAAAGATGCTTTGGATTAACCTTGTGATTTTCGTGATTGTGATGATTGCCTTGGGAATCTTCCAGATTGCTCCTTACCTGGTCTTTATCTTTGCGACTGTGGTAACCGCCATGCTCAATTACCCTAAAGACTACAGCAAGATTTTTGCAGAAGTTGGTCCTATGTATGTCAACATTTTGATTATGTTACTGGCAATCAATGTTTACCAAGCAATCTTTAATAATACAGGGATGGTCAAGGCTTTATCCGATGCCTTGATTCAATATACACCACACTTCTTATTGCACTACCTAAGCATTATTATGTTGCTGTTGTGTACGATATTCCCTTCCAAATTTTTAACGCTTTGTACCCAATTTTCATCACCATTGGGGCAAGTTTTGGGATTCCAGCGGTTGCGATGATTGCACCATTTATCTGCAACCTTTCCTTAGCAACTTCTGTCACTCCAACCAACTCCTCGACTTACATCGGGGCCGGGCTCTTAGATTTGGATGTTCCTTCCTACACCAAGCGTGCCGTCCCAATCATGACGGTCACAAACGCCTTAGTCATCCTGGTCGCCGCCGTCACCGGAGTTTTGCACATTTAATAATTTGATGAATTGCGTGTGATATAATGAAAAGTAAGGGGGACATAGATATTATGAAAAAAGTAATTTTATTAGGTATGTCTGCTTTAACAGCTTTATCATTATCGGCTTGTCAAAGTAGAAAGCAAAATTCAAGTAACTCGAGCTCGGCTCAAGTTTCATCGATTTCAGAAAAGAAGAATAAAAAGTGGAGTTATAAACACGGTAAGATTATTACCAATGATCAAACTTTCAAGCAAACCAAATCTCAACTGGCTAGTTCCGCTGACGGTAAGGAATTTTTGATTTTATCTTATGATGTAACGAATACATCCAAAAAAGATCAAGTATCAACAGTACTTAAATCGATTGTGGAACCATCCCAAAACGGGAAAAAACTCCAAAGTGTTGAAAGTGATTTTCCAGAAAATGATGCTTTAAAAACGCAGGTTAAAAATCTAGAAAAGAAGCTACAACCCAGTGAAACAACGACAGTGTCTTTAATTTATAAATTGATCGACCAAAGTGAAGTGACTCTGAAGTATAAGGGAGAAATGTATCAAAAAATCGGCAGTTCTAAACTTGATGTAACTGATTTATCCCAAATGGAAGTCCAAGCTTCTTCTTCAGCTCAGTCAGGCTACGACCAACCATCTACTGCTAGTCAAGCTTCTACTACGACGGATACAAGTAGTGTAGAGGATGATGGTGACACATATGTTGATGAAGATGACGGGGAAAGTTACGAGGACGATAGTTCGGCCTCTCTTAATTCAATATTAGAGCAATGGCACCGTGAAGAGCAAAGAGCTAATGAGTATCAACAAGATGAGAATGGTCAATGGTATCATGAAATTAACGGTAGTGCATATCCAGTGGATGCTCCACCAGCAGATTGGCCTTGATAGTAAAAGTCGGCAGAAATGTCGGCTTTTTGTTTATCAGCTATATTTTCGCAACAGGCTTCTTTTGCTATAATGGAGAAAAAGGGGGATGAATCTAATGTTATACACTTTAACTCAATTGGTCGTCTGTATCTTGTGTGTTGCCTCAACGGTTTACAGCTATAAAAATCGGGCCAAAGCCTTTAAAGTTGATGTGAAAAATGCTAGACGCAATATTATCATCAGTGCCATCGTCTTCATCTTAATGATTCTCGCAATTATAGCGCACTCATTAATACTCCAAATTTGTGTAGCACTTGCCTTAATCTGTGAATATCTACATGGAAGACTCCTTTACAAAAAAATTAAGTGAGTTTGATGGTTTTACTAACAAAAAATAAGTATCTGTGTTATACTTAGTAATAATTTATTCGGGAGGTAAGATTATGTCAAAATATGTTGTTTCTTCAAGTTTACGTAACATCGGTTATCAGGTTGGAACCCAAGCAGGCGTGCACCGCTTTTTAATTGATGAACCTGTCAATTTACGAGGAACAGATGCCGGTCCTAACCCGGTCCAATACCTTTTAGGGGCGGTCAACGGCTGTTTAGCGATTACAGCAGAATCTGTAGCTAAAAGACAAAAGCTCACCTTAGACAAATTTGATGTGCGTTCAGTCGGCAATATTGCCCGCTTTGAAGACGGCTCTTCAGCGGTTGACCACATTAAGGTCACTATCACTTTTAAAGCTGATATTGAAGGGCAAGCTAAAGAAGATTTCTTGGCTGAAACTCTAAAAAAATGTACCGTTCACAAGACCTTAGCACCAGGGGTCAAATTTGAATTCGACTTTATTCAAGAAGATTAACATGGGGAAAGTTTTATGCGTAAAATATCTAAGCTCTCAATTCCGTTAGCCTTGAGTTTGCTGGTTTTAGCTGCTTGTGGTAATAAAGACCAAGCCAGCCAAAAAACAACTTTAAATCTCATGCAATCCTCGGAATTAACTACTTTAGACAATACTAATCAAGCAACGATGCCAGAGTTTTCAACCTTAACCAATTTGGACGAAGGTTTGTACAAACTCAATAGCAATAATAAAGTTGTTCCGGCCATTGCGACTAAGATCGTCAAACCTACCAACAATGGCAAAACTTACACAATTAAGTTAAGAAAAGATGCGCGCTGGTCCAACGGGGACAAGGTTACAGCACAAGATTTTGTTTATTCTTGGCGACGGTCTGTTGATCCTAAGAATAAACCAGTTTACACTTATGTCTTCAGCGGTATCAAGAATGCGGATGCGATTGCAGCCGGGAAAATGTCCGTTGAAAAGTTAGGGATTCAAGCTAAGGGAAAATACACTTTGATGATTGAATTAGAACATCCGATTCAGTCTTTCAATAAGTTAGTTACCATGCCTACTTTCTTACCGCAAGACCACAAGTTCGTCCAAAAGGTTGGCACTCAAAAGTATGGAACCAGTGCGAAGACCACCGTCTCAAATGGGGCCTTTAAGATTACTAACTGGACGGGAACCAACACTAAGTACAAGTTAGTTAAAAATAAGTATTACTACGCTAAAGATAAGGTTAAGTTACAGACAATTAACTACCAAACCGTCAAGGACGATACTACTGCTTATAATTTATTTAAGACCGGTAAGCTTGACGATACAGTGGTCTCTGGCGTTGTCGCCCAAGGATTGCAAAATGACAAGAACATGAAAAAAATCCCACGGGCTTGGACTTACTACCTGCAAGTTAACCAAAGCGGAGATGCTCCGTTAAGTAATGCTAAATTACGGAAGGCAATTTCCTTAGTCTTAGATCGTAAGGAACTTACACAAAAGGTACTGGCTGATGGTTCCACGGCTGCTGGGGCCTTTGTTAGTCCTAAGACTGCCACCGACCCAACAACCGGCAAAGACTTTAGCTCTGAAGTGTCTGCCTCAACTAAGGCCAATGTCGCTCAAGCTAAGAAACTTTGGCAAGAAGGTTTAAATGAAAGTGGAAAATCTTCCATCACTTTAAACGTAATTGCTGAAGATACTAGTCAACAAAAGAAAGTCACGGAATACCTTCAATCGACCATCGAAAGTAAACTAAGTAACGTCACGGTAAATGTATCTAATCTACCATCAAAGTCCTTGTCTAACCGTAAGGCCGATGGCGATTTTGATTTATCATTGTGGTACTGGTTAGCTGATTATGCCGACCCAATTAACTACTTAGGAATCTTAACGAGTGGTAACTCGATGAATCCAGGTAAATATGCTGACAGTACTTACGACACTTACATCAAGAATGCCCAAAATGCTGGTAATCAAAAGACTTACTGGCAAAACTTGCAGAATGCGGAAAAACAACTCCAAAACTCAACAGGTATCATCCCACTTTATTATGTCAAAGAAGACCACATGGTGAAATCAAACTTAGCAGGGGTTAATTACCATACTGCCGGCTTTGCTGATTACACCCGGGCTTATTGGAAATAATTTTTAAGTTCTAGATTAATTTCTAGAACTTTTTTTGTTTAAATTTTCGAGAAAACGTTTTGCAATTTTAAATTTCTCTAAAGATGCGCTCTAACCCGCCTTAACAAACACGAAGTAAGCTTAGAAGTAGAGAAAAGTTTTATCGTGAGGTGATAATATGAATAAGCAAATTTTCTGTCCAAACTGTGGGCACGCTAACAATGCAGACGAAAAGTTTTGTGCCAATTGTGGCCAAAGTTTAGCAGATGTTGTGCAACCAACACCACCGACAGAAAATAACACTACTAGTCAAGCTAAGACTTGTCCAAATTGTGGGTAGGTTGTCGAAGCGGGGACTCTTTTCTGTGAAAACTGTGGGTTTAATTTAGCTAATGGACACAAAGGAGCCCGTGTTTCTGCTCGTAAGTCTAAAGGAAATAAAAAACCTTTGTATCTGGCTATAATACCTTCTTCAGTAACTAATATTAAAATGTACATCTGCGTTTTTATAACATTTGGAATTGTTCTATATTACGTACGGGAAGGAATTGTTCAAATATTCACATTGAAAAATTATATAACGGAATAATCAAAACATAGTTATTGAAATTTATTGCTCTACTCCATAGGTTTCACAATAAAAATATAATGTAAAAAAGACTTCAAATTCCTGTGTAATTCCAGTTTTGAATTTCACAGGAATTTTTTCATGAGAAAAATTTGACAGATAATGGTACAATAAGTATTTAGATTTTAAATACGAAGGGATGTTTCATACCTTATGGAAGAACTTTTTGAAAAGGCACCGGTTAAAAAGGTCTACTATCAATTGGCCTTGCCGGTGGTTTTCTCCATGGTCGTCTCCATGATCTATAACTTAGCTGATACCTTCTACGTTGCCAAAACCGGGAATACCGACCTGGTTGCCGGTGTCACAGTGGGCTCGCCACTTTTCACCTTTATGATTGCTGTCGGCGATATTTTTGGTTTAGGTGGGAGTGCCTTAATTTCGCGTCTTTTTGGGCAAAAACGCTATGAAGAAAGTAAACACGTATCAGCATTTTCATTTTATTGGGCTATTATTGTCACTGCAATTTTAACCGTGCTCTTATTAATCTTTGAAAGTCCTATCTTACACTTGATGGGGGCGACAAACGCTACGTATTCCTATGCAGCAGGCTTTTACCGGGTCTTAGTCCTGGGGTCAGTCTTTATCACTGTCTCCTTAGTCCCAGGAAATATGATTCGAACAGAAGGTTTGGCTGTAAAGTCCATGATTGCCACGATTGCTGGGACAGTCGCATGATTATCCTAGACCCCATTTTTCTTTTTATTTTCAACTGGGGCGCCAGTGGAGTTGCCTTTGCCAATGTCTTAGGTTACGCTTTAAACACCGGTTTATTAGTATGGTTCACTTACAAGGATAGCAAGTACCTATCCTTTAATATCAAGTACATCTCTTTGGGATGGCAACACATCAAAGATATCATCGCCATTGGGATTCCTGCTTCGATTACCAACTTCATGCAAACCTTTGCCATGGCTTTTCTAAATAACTACCTGGTTGTTTACGGAACAGATAAGGTGGCCGCTATGGGGATTACACAAAAGATTTACAGTATCGTAATTTTAGTCTTAGTAGGCTTTGCCTTTGGAGCACAACCACTAATCGGATACAACTATGGCGCTAAGAATGCCAAGCGTTTCCGTGAAATCTTACGCTACGATTTGAAAGTTGAAGTTGTTTATGCAATTGTAGGGGCCTTGATTTTAATCATCTTTGCGCCCATTATCGTTCGCCTCTTTATGAACCGGCCTGATATCATCACCAATGGTTCTTACATGTTGAGAGCTTGTGTCGCAACGACACCATTTATTGGAGCAATTTTAGTTTATACGACGGTTTTCCAATCAGCTAATATGGCTGGTAGTGCTTTAGCCATGTCAATTTCACGGCAAGGAATTGTTTATCTGATTACCATGATTGTTTTAGCTAAAGCATTTGGCTTACACGGGGTTATCTGGGCACAACCATTGGCTGATGTTATTACCTTTGCGATTGGTTTTATAATCTACCGTCACAATTTCAAGGATTTCAAATAAGTATGAAGAATCTTCTTCGGAAGGTTCTTTTTTTTTGCAAAAAAGCCCTTAGCAGAGCCAAGAGCTTAGTTAAAGTGCTTTTGTAACCACGAAATAATAGTTTGTGCAACTAATTTATTTTGTTGTTTACTGCTTATAGTAGCTTTTCCATCGCCTTTTTGATGACCGTAAGAGCCAAAACCTGAGTGATTTCCGCCATCAAGTGTTACGAAACTTGTCTGACGTGGAAGATAGATTTTGTTATGGCGATACTTTTTCCAGTTGAGAACTTTATCATGACCGGCTGTAATCGATAAAGCTGGGATATTGAGCTTTCTTAAGGAACCTTTTTGATCGGGATAACTGGCTAAAAAGAAAATTCCTTTAATTTGTTGTGAATGGTTAGCAGCATAGCGACTAGCCATGGCGCCACCTAAAGAATGACCTCCTAAAATAAATTGCTTAAGTTTTTGATTGTGGCTTATTTTTTGCGCCTTATTAGGAGAAAGCACCGCTAAATTAAGGGGAAAGTAGGCCAAATAGACATCATAGCCAGCTTGACTAACCCTTTTAATCCAAGGTGCATAACTCTTGGGCGCTACCAAACCACCGGGATAGAAGACAATGGTGGTTTGGTGCTTTTTACCTTGTGCTTTAAACAGGAGTCCTTGATGGGATGGTAGGACTTGAGCCTTTTGACTTGCTTTTAGTGCAACTTGACTAGGTTGGTAAGTTTTACTTTGGAGTAAACCATAACCCAAACCTAAAAGAGCCAAAATCGTTATGCAGACATACAGTAATTTCTTCTTCAAAAAAACAACTCCTCTAAAAAATGCAATGTAATAAGTATAGCATAGACAAGTTTTGATTTGTTATTTCTGTTTTGTAATAAATTCAAAAGACATTTTTTGAACTCAAAGTATATATTTAAACTCTAAATATAAAGTATATATTTAAACTCTAAATATATAGTAGATAAGAAAAAATACAAGTCCTCTATCAGATGTGGTGCAGGAAATTGTTAAAAATATTTGGAAGTCAGACGTAAGCTGGGGGATAATGCTTGCTTTTTCTGGAAATTAGGGCTATCTTAAAGTTAGAAAAAAGTGAAGGGGGCTTGCCAATGACAACAGCATTGATTACATTTTTACTTAGTAATTACGGTCTAAAGACTTATTTGATAATTTTCCTTTTTATCTTTGCAGAAACCGGGTTTATCTTCATGCCATTTTTGCCTGGAGATATGATGATCTTTTTGGCAGGTGTCTTTCTTGTCGGCCACCACGTTAGTCCATTATGGGTAATTTTAGCCTTTGCGTCGGCTGCAATTGCCGGTGACACGCTTAACTTTTCTCTTGGACGCAAATATGGCCGGCGTTTACTAGAAAAGCCTTTTATTCGTAAGTTCGTTAAAGACGAGCATTTAAAAAGGGCAGATGCGTTCTTTGAAAAACACGGTGGTCTAGCTGTTACCTTAGGGCGCTTTATTCCAGTCGTGCGAACCTTAATCCCATTTAACGCTGGTACCAGTAAGATGTCAAAGACAAGCTTCATGTTTTTTAACATTTTAGGTGGAGTAACTTGGATTAGTTTATTTGTGGCTGGAGGTTACTTCTTAGGTGGAGTAAATTTTGTCCAAGAATACTTCGAATTTATCGTCATTGGTTTCATTCTGGCTTGTGGTTTAGTAGCAGGTCTAGGCTATTTATTAAAGAAAAGAATTACAGTTTAAATCTAGGTGGAGACATCTGGATTTTTTATTTTGCACAACTTATAACGTAGACAAAAAGTGGACATAAAAACTCTTAGGCCGTATAATATATGTACAAAAATGTAGACAAAGGTGAATCATGTTAAAACCCAAAGAAGTTAGTCAAATTTTAGATGTCAGTGTTAAAACCTTACAAAGATGGGATGCTAAAGGAATCTTAGTGGCGCAAAGAACGGGACATAATCGACGGTTTTATAGTCAAGATCAGATTGACAAGTTTTTGCAAAATAATAGTGAACGCTTGGAAATCGTTTCATTAAAAGGCTTGACAAGTAGACAGCAAGCCATTATTAAGGATTTACTAACAGATTTTAGAAAAGCCAATCAAGTGACACGCTAAGTTCAAAGCTTAGCGTTTTTTATTGTCTCAATAGCTAAATGATTTTAGTACTGAGTAGTAAGTCAGCAATAATTTCAAACTAAAATGCAAGCAAAGTATCTGTGACAAAGCAAGCAAAGTATCTGTGACAAAGTATGTAGAAAAATCAAAAAAGACTTACTGATAAAAGCAAGAATTTAGCACATTAATAGATATGGACTATATGGTGAAAATCTAGGGGCCCTTAATAAAATTCTTCGCTATCTTTCCGAAAAACTAACATTTTTTAGAAAGATATTTAAGCCTTGAAATAGTCCCTTTTATTGGTGCTTACGAATTTCTTCGTTCTTTATTTGCGCAACATTATTAGGATTTTTCATTATTAGGATTTTTACTAGACGTGTCATTTTAAATCAAATAAGCTGGCATCAATTTCCTACAACCTACAAAATTGTCCAAAAACTTATCTTGAATACGTATTTCTAATTTACCAAGAGCACAAGTTGGCTTCTTAATTTTCTTTTATTTATGGGATAGTTTGCTACTTTTCATCAATCATAATTATTTCAGAATGGCGACGCTTGATATTTACAATCTAAGACATAAATTTTATGCATCTTAGCCCCCTCAATTCTCCCATCATTTTAAATATACAATTTTTTAAATTAAATTTGGTTGCACACAATATTCCTCACTATTTTTAATTAAGATAAGCGTCCTGATCAATTTTTCCGATAATAACTAAAATTCATTAAGTTTAACATTAAAATGTTATTGACAAAACATGGAATTTGGTGAGAAAATTATTAAATAAAAGCATTATTATTTAGATAGGAGAGTTGAGCATGGATATTATTGTTAAAAAGTTCGGTGGGACTTCCGTTCAAGACGATGAAGCCCGCCTACATGCCTTAAGACACGTAAAGGATGCTGTGTCTAAAGGTTTTAAAGTTGCCGTGGTTGTTTCTGCAATTGGCCGCCAAGGAGCTCCTTACGCTACCGACTCCCTACTTAGTTTAGTTGGAGGCAAGGACACGCTTCTAGATGAACGTGAGTTAGATATGCTGGTTTCTACCGGAGAAATTCTTTCAACCGGTGTCTTCACAGAACTTTTAAAACAACATGATATCAAAGCCATTGGGATGACTGGCCCTGATGCCGGGATTAAAACTAATAATGAATATCAAAATGCCAAGGTCCTAGATGTTGATACAAGGTCTATCTTAGATGCCTTTGCAGACAACGATGTCGTCGTCGTTGCTGGTTTTCAAGGCTTATCTCAAGAAGGAAGAATTACGACCCTTGGACGTGGTGGTTCTGATACTTCAGCTGCCCTATTGGCGGCCGCCTTACGGGCTAAATATTGTGACATCTTCACTGATGTTTCTGGGATGATGACTGGCGACCCGCGCGTTATCAAGCACGCCCGCTTCTTAAATGAAATTTCTTATGATGAAGTAGCTAACATGGCGCATGAAGGGGCTAAGGTTATTCATCCCCGCGCTGTGGAAGTCGCCCAACAAGCTCACATCCCAATGCGTATCCGTTCAACTTGGGATGACGTCGATAAATTGGGTACGGTAATCTCCCAAAACGGTATCAAACATCCCGTAATTGGTGTTACCCACCAACTCGGCTTGACCCAATTTAGAGTACCAACTGAACATAGTGATAAAGTGCTCTCACTACTTGCCGACCATGATATTAGTGTCGACTTCATTAACATTAATAGCGAGGCAGTTGTCTTTAATTTAACTGGTAAAGCTAGTGAACGTGCGAAGTCTTTGTTTACAGCTCATGAAGTTGACTTTAGCTTTACTGACGATTGTGCCAAAGTTTCAATCGTCGGTTCTGGGATGATGGATACTCCAGGGGTGGTTGCAACCTTAGTTACCGCTTTATCCCAAAAGGATATTGATATCCTCCAAACTTCAGATGGTTTCTCAACGATTTGGGCACTAGTTACTGGTAGTCAATTTGCCAAGGCCGTCAATGCCTTACATGACGCCTTTATTTTAAATCAAACTATGTAATATAACTAAGGCAAGCTGAACTGAGAACTGTCAAATAAAAAAATAAAGTTTTTCTGTTGCTTGATTCCAGGTATTCTACCAGGATCAGGCTTTTTAGTTTTTTTACGAATCGCTAGGTTTAACTTTAATCAATCTAAGGAATCCACAGCATCCCGTAAAGAACCAAAAATTGTCATTTAAGGGTTGACCACAGGATTCTGCAATTAACCCAAAAAAACCACCTCCTAAATAAGGAAGTGGGTAATTATATAAAAGTCGTTGTGAAGACAACGACCAAACGAACATAGACTATGCACTGAAATAGTTTAGGCTCAAAATTCAATTCTTTAACAACTGTATCTTACAATATATTGTTAAAAAAATCAAGTCCAAATATGTACGCGAGGCACGACTCGCCTTGTTAAAGAATCTAATTTATGAGCCTACAAAACTACTTTTTCTTAGAAAAGTAGAATTCCACCACTGTCTTAATAGTTTTAGCAACTACAAGAACTACTGGTGCGTAGGCACATAACACATCGTTCAATGTGCTGTGCACAATTCCACCTCCTAATCACCGGTGAAACCGATAATTTGTCGTGCCAAATTATCAGCATCACTACTCCGGAGTAGTGTGCCCAATTTAGGACACGAAACCATTATACATTCAAACATTCCTGCTATCAAGAATATTTGAACGTACCAAGTACGTTTAATCGCTTCAAGGTTAAACTGCGGAATCACAGGATTAATCAGTCCCCTCCGTCACTTTAACAATGCTCCAAGTGACTTGTAGTTCACAACGGTTAAATCTACTTAGTAACTTGCCAAATCTACAATAAATTCTCGTGTCATCAGCGTTTTCCTCCCTTTGTTTTGTCATAAATTCAAGGTGTTGCCAAGTCCTTTTGAGTTGGGTCGTTAAGAGAGTTTCATAAGCTTACGGTGACTAGCGATAAAACGTAAGGGGTACCGATTGCTTCCATCAGGACCGTTCCTAACGTTTGCCAGCTTGCAAGTTCTTGCGCACTAGTGGCGTATCCTAGGATTGGCGTTAAAATCGATAGAATTAATTGCACGACAAAAATCAGATTCTTGATCCGGACCTTCAAGTTAGTCATTGTATGTGTTTCTCCAGTCTAATAACACGCTTTTCTTGTTCTACTACGTCATTTTCTATTTTGATAGACGTTCAGTAGTTTTTTTCAAATCGTTAATCATATTTTTTAATTCCTGCAGATTAATTCGTTGTAGCGTTCAAGGTTGGCATTTTTAAATTGAACTCGTTCTTTACTGTTTGTCGGTTACATTGTCCCGTTCTAGATACCATCAGTTAGCCCCCTATTGTCAGCGATAACTTGCATGTTAGTCGCTAATTGGTCTTGTTGCTCCTTGTCAATCGCTTCAGACTCTGCTTGAACATCATTAACGATAGATAAAGCTTTAAGCCATGTCTTACGCGATACAAGCTCCGATAAGGTTTGTGCGTCTTTGATGTTATGTGGTAGATCGTAATGGAAACTTACGTCTATATCATCCCACGCTTCCGGGTCAACCCCTTTAATAAGCATGGTTTTAAAAAGAACCCGGTAAAGCTCTCGGAGTGACTTGGTAAACTTCCGCGCCTTGCTGGTATCCAGGTTAAGCACTGGTTTAAATTTCATTTCCAAGGCAACTCCACTGGCATTCCCGAAATCTTTATCATTAAGGTTAACAATCATACTAGTTTGATATAACGCGTCTAACAGCCTGTTAATGAGGTTTTCTTGCGTTGTGTCTGCGTCTGGCTTTGATAAAAAGTCAACATCTAAGGTTTCTACAGGTTCATCCTCGTCCATTGAAGATTTAAGGTTAATAATGCGAGTGTCTCTTAGTGCGTTTAAGTCTTCTTGTTCTAAGATCGTGCCTAGGACTTTCATATATGCACCCCCAAAGTAATCCACATCATTAGACTTCTCACTAATAGCTTTGTTTAACTCGTTAACGATACTTAATACATTTTCAATTACACCAACTCGTTCAGAGTTTTCTGGTGCCTCAATAATTGGGATGGCTTTAAACTCGTTGGTTTGACCTTCACCTAATCCACCACCGGAATTTGAAGTGTTTAGGTTCCATGTTTTTTCCGTTGAAAAAAAGTTCTACATTGTAACCAACACCGAAACTCCCTTGATTGCAGTATCTTACACCATAAAGTGGCGGTGCAAAACAGTATCGTCGTAAATCACAAAAGCTTCATCAGGAGTGGTTGATGTTAGATAAATTTCCCCCTTTTCGTCTGAAAACACAAAAAAGTATGATTTCCCGTAAATATCCGCTTGTTTAGATACTTCCGCGACTGCTTCTGGAACATTTTTTCGACGGTTAAACTCGGATAACCCCCTATTTGCCACGTCTTCCTCCAGAGTAATTTTAACCGGGTTACCTGTGAGGAAACCGTTGAAGGTGTCCACTAACTTTTTAGCAAAATTGAGGATTACTCGATTATCCGGCTTGCCATTAGGTTTGGCGAGTGCTTGGATAATAGTGACATATTTTCCTTGGTAGTAGTCTTTATATTTCTTGTAGTCAGGAACGAAACGACTTTCATTATAATCGATAAAGATAGTACGCTTAGATAAATATTCCGCCAATTATAATTTCTCCTCGAAAATAGACTTATCTCATAGAAAAGAGGAATGCTCATGGCGACATTTGAAAAATACACAACAAAATATGGAGAGAGATACAAATTTAAAGTGTATCTCGGAACAGATAAAGTTACCGGCAAAAGAATCGAAACCACCCGACGAGGTTTTAAGACTAAGAAATAAGCTCAATTAGCATTGAATTCACTAAAATCTAGGTTTGATGCAGGTTTACTTAACAAGACTGACGGCATTTCCAAAACCTTTGATGCTTTATTTCAAATGTGGCTAAAGAATACCGAAAGAATGTAAGTACTGCCGAATATCGTGAATATTGCTACAAGAAATATTTGTAAACAGACATCGGTAACCGACAGTTGGCTAAAATCACACCCGCTACGTTGAATACATTGCAAATAAGCTTGGTGCGAAATATCGTCAATTCGACAGCTACTTGGTTAGTTTAAAATTACCTTTGAAGTACGCTTACAGAATGGATTTCATATCAAACAACCCATTTGATAAAGTCGTTTTCCCCAAACGGGTTTCTGAGGGAGTTATTAAGAAAATAGATAAGAAAGACAACTTCTTCACTAAGCAAGAATTAAATGATTTCTTAACTCGACTACAAGTAAAATCGCATGCGGAACAAAAATATACTCTCTTTAGGTTATTAGCTTTTTCAGGAATGCGAGTTAGCGAAGCTTTGTCACTTAACTGGCAAGATATTTATTTTGATAACAGCTCAATCCAAATAAACAAAACAATTTATCGGGGAGCCATAACACAAAAAACATCGTTTCTTCATCCCCTAAGACATCTTCTTCGATAAGAACTGTCTATTTGGATAAAGAAACGATGCAGACCTTGTCCAAATGGAGATTATATCAAAATAAAATTTTAGCTGCAATCGGCCACCCTACCATGACTTTGGACCAATTAGTCTTTTCAAACCCAGAGACCAATTCACTTTATGCAGTCTCTGCTCCAGCTAAGTGGTTATCAGTTTTGCTGAAAAATTTTAATATGAAAAAGATTACTCCACATGGTTTTCGACACACTCATGCTACATTGCTTTTTGAGACTGGCGTTGATGTCAAAGAAGTTCAAGCCCGGTTTGGCCACGCGAATTCACAAACAACTTTAGATATCTATACTCATATTACTGAATCACGACAACATAAAACTGCTGATAAGTTTTCTACTTTCATGTCAAACTAACTTACAAAAAGTAAATGTGGGTTTTTTTGTGGGTTTTTCTTAAAAATGGCCTAAAAAAAGGCCCAATTTTCAGTGCTATAAATTTAATTTTCTTGATGTAATCCATTGAGGATTAAGTTCAATAGTACGGCTGAAATAGAAGCAATTACAATTCCGTTTGCAAGTAGTAATTGTAAGGCTTGAGGGAGGAATTGGAAGATATTGGAGTAAACTGAGACCCCAAGTCCTAGACCCATAGAAACCGCCATAATAATCAGATTTTTTTCATTGGTAAAATCAATTTTTATTAACATACGGATACCCTGGACGGAAATCATGGAAAACATAAAGACCATGGCTCCCCCTAGGACTGGAGTGGGGATGATGGTTGCTAAGGCCCCAGCCTTGGGGAAAAGTCCTAAAATCATCATAAAGGCTGCTGACCAGTAAATTGGGGTCTTGGTCTTAATTCCTGAAAGCTCTAATAACCCAACATTTTGTGAGAAGGTTGTATATGGAAAAGTATTGAAAATTCCCCAAAACTGCAGCTAATCCCTCAGCCCGATACCCTTTCTTCAAATCCTCCGTGGATAATTCCTTATTTAAAATGGAACCTAAGGCAAAATAAACCCCCGTGGATTCCACCATAGAAACTAAGGAAATGATAATCATAGTTAAAGATGAGGACCATTCAAATTGTGGCAAACCAAAATAAAATGGACGTGGCATATGAACCCAGTCAGCACTCATCACCGGATTTAAGGAAACCATTCCAAATGCCCAAGCAATGGTTGAACCTAGTACTAAACCAATTAAAACAGCGATTGAGCGTATGAACCCCTTACCCCAAATTTGACAAACCAGGATAATTGCCACTGTAAGAAAACCTATTCCTAGGTTAGGTAAGTTTCCAAAGTCTTTAGCGGTAGCAGCCCCACCCCCAATGTCGACAATCGCAATGGGAATCAAGGTCAAACCAATGACAGTGATTAAAGTTCCTGTTACTACTGGTGGGAAAAGTTTGCGAATACGGGCGAATTGACCAGCAACTAACATAGTGAAAATTCCCGCTACAATAATTGCACCGTACATGGTAGCAATTGAGAAATTTCTTCCAATCATCTTTAAAGGTTCAACAGCTTGGATGGCACAACCCAATATAACCGGTAAACCAATTCCAAAGTAACGATTACGTAATAATTGTAAGAAAGTAGCCAATCCACACATGAAAATATCAATCGAAATCAGGTAGGTCATTTGATCTTCAGAAAAATTTAGGGCCGTTCCAATCAATAAAGGTACGGTAACGGCTCCAGAATACATAGCCAATAAATGTTGAATTCCTAAAATAGCAGCTTTTTTATGACTTAACTTGTTTTCCATTATTTATTCTTCTCCTAGAAAGTGGACTTGGTTATCAGTAAATGAGGCAATTTGAGCCAACGATTCAACTCTTAAGCCCGCTTGGCGAAGTGCTTGGCCCCCATTTTGAAAGGCTTTTTCAATCACAATCCCAACACCTACAACTTTGGCTTGAGCCTGGTTGGCAATTTCAACCAGCCCCTTAACCGCTTCACCATTAGCCATGAAATCATCGATGATTAGGACTTGATCATCTGCTTGTAAGAACTTTTTATCAATACCCACAATATTTTCAACCTGTTTAGTGTATGAATAGACCTTGGAACTGTAGACCTCACCATTTAAAATCGCACTTTTTTGCTTGCGTGCAAAGACAACAGGCACATGCAAGGCTAATCCCACCATTAAAGCCGGGGCAATTCCTGAAGATTCAACCGTTAAAATACGGGTAATCTTTTCGTTGTCAAAACGTTTGGCAAATTCTTGACCAATTTCATACATTAAATCAGAATCGATTTGGTGATTTAAAAAAGAGTTCACCTTCAAAACATTGCCCGGTAAGACCTGACCATCTTGTTTGATTCTATCTTTGAGGTTTTCCATAAATAAAAAATCCTTTCCAATTCCTAACAGAAAAAGGCACACTACACAAAGTATGCCTCCAGTCGCTTATAGTTCGAAGTTACGGCTCCGAGTAGAGACTTTCCTCCAATCAGGAAATTATATAAACTTTGTATTTTGGGAATTTTTCCCGGATATTTAATTGTCATCAGATAAAAGCCGACTTATTAAATCGTTATAGATGATTATAATTCGTTTTTTATCTAATCACATGCTAAATTCTACCATATTTTAGAATGATTGTCTGTATTTTTCTTAAAATAATTTTCTTAACACACCAAATACGCTTATTGGCGTACACTAAAAACTTTGCTACAATAATGGTTAAAATAGAAAAGAAGGAGAATTTAAGATGGTTGATATTGAAAAAGAATTTCCTAACATGGATGACCCGGCAACTTTAGAAAAATATGCCCGAGAATTCATGCAAGAACAAATGTTTGGTTTTGTTCAACTGGCCCAAAAAGAAAACCCTGCCCTTTTAGCCAAAATTCGGAAATCTACACCGACTTGGCCAATTATCAAAAAGGCCTTAGAATTAGCCGAAAAATAAGAAAGTCCAGCTAGTCAAATTCTAGCTGGACTTTTTACTTACTTGGTTATTTCGATGTTACCTGCTTCTGTTTCAGCCTCTAAAACATTGTTACTGTGCTGTTTTTTACGGTAGGTCCCTCCCTTATCTTGATTATTTAGACTGACCGTTCCCGTCTCGGCCTCCAAATGGTAACCACTAAACGTAGTGTGGAGGCTTCGAATATTCCCTGTATCAGCTTGAAGTTCAAGACCCCGCTTAACTCGCAACTTTTTAACGGTAATATTCCCGGCTTCTGTGCTCAATTCAGAGTGCTTTGAAAGTGATAATCCCTGCACTAAAATATCTCCAACGTCTGCTTCCACGTCTAACTTAGTCAATGGAGTCTTTGTTGGGACAATAACTATAATCTGATTATTCTGGTCCTGACGACTATCCCGCACTTCTTGTTTAATTATCAAACGTTTATTAAATTGGCTGACTTGTGGTGTGAATTTCTGTTTTCCTCGATACTTAACTTGATACTTATCTCCTGTTTTGACAGTAACTTTAGCCATGTCGGCCTCAATTTGAATGCTATTGAAATCTTGGTTAGAGTAGTTTTGCGAAGCCTTAACTTTTACAACACAAGATAATAATACCGTCATAGCAATAACTAAACTAAAAACATACCGTTTCATTTGCAACGCCCCCTTATTCCAAAACCTTGTCTTTACTACTAAATTTAGTATATCATGGTGGCGTTTTCTAAGAAATAAAAAAAGAACAGCTTTAAACTGTTCTTAAAGTGTAGCTGATAGAAGACGAGAAAAATCTTGTTTAAACTTGCGCCATAGGGACTGTGATTGAAAGTATGCTAAATCTAATTCCGTCGCTTCTTCAATATCAGCTTCAAAAATTTTCTTTAATTGCTTGGCCTTGTGGTCATTATACATAAAGGCATTAACTTCGAAGTTCAAGAAGAAACTGCGATAATCCATGTTAGCCGATCCGACTGAAGAAATATGATCATCAGATACCATAGTTTTAGCATGTAAGAAACCTTTATCATAACGATAAATTCGCACACCGTTTTCTAAAAGATAGTGAGCATAATATTCTGTTGCTCGATAAACAAACGCGTGGTCTGGCATACAAGGAATCATAATCCGCACATCAACGCCTGATTGAGCGGCAATAACCAAAGCTTCAAGAACCGCAGCATCTGGAATTAAGTATGGACTTTGAATATAGAGATAATCTTCGGCTGAAGAAATCAATTTTTGATACCCCCGCTTAATGGACACATGTTCATTATCAGGACCTGAGGATACAATTTGAATAGCAGTATCACCTTCAGAAGGAATTTTGTCGAATTTAAAATACTCTTCAGTGAAAGGTAACTTTTCTTTACGAGTCCGCCGACAAGACGTATTCCAGTCCATGGCAAATCTTAATTGCATAGCAGCTACGGATTCACCAATAATACGCAAGTGTGTATCACGCCAGTAACCAAATTTTTCATTCTTACTAATATATTGATCAGCAACGTTAAACCCTCCAATATAACCAAGTTTTCCATCAATAATCACTAGTTTACGGTGATCATGGTAATTTAAACGTGGTACTGACGTCCAACGACGCGACTTAGGTGTCGAAACAAAGGCTTGCGCTTGTCCGCCTACTTTTTCAAATTCCTTGAAGGTTTTATAATTCGTTCCGTGGGAACCAAACAAGTCATATAAAATCCGTACTTTAACCCCACGTTTTTGAGCGTTTGTCAATTCTTTTAAAAGTTGCAGGCCTAAGTTATCAGAGTAAAATGAATAATATTCAACATTGATAGTTTCTTGCGCTTGCCGAATATCTTCGAATAAAGTGGCAAATTTTTCTTCCCCATCTGTAAAAATCGTAACGTGATTATTTTTGGTCAGGACAGAACCATTTGACTCTAAGAAAAAATGCACTAAACCACGTCCACTAGCTGTAATATCCGTATCATTGGTCAGCTCACGAGCATCCCACTCATCTTTTTGACGAGCGATTGCGGCTTCTAAAGTTAGTTTTTCTTGCTTTTTAATTTCAAAAATTTCTTCACTCGACATTTTACGTCCGGCAAAGGCATACAAAATAAAACCAAAAACTGGTAATACCACCAGCACCAACAACCAAGCCCAGGTAGCTGAGATTTCCCTTTTTTCCCGAAAAACCGTCACAATAGCTGCTAACAAGTTTAGATGCCAAATTATTAACAATATATTTATCAACATGTGGTTTTCAACCCCTATTGCATATTTAACTAAAATTATAGCACAAAGCTATTTTATATTCGGTAATCCATCAAAAAATTATTGACAAAATTAAACTAAAAATAGAAAATAATGATAATTAGATAAAGTGGAGGTTTTTTTACGATGAAAAAAGTTGGTTACTACAATGGTAAAATAGGGCCCTTAGAAGAAATTCAAATGCCCATCACGGATCGAGCAGCTTACTTCGGGGATGGCTGCTATGATGCGACTACCTACTATAATAATAATATTTTTGCGTTTGAAGAACACCTAGATCGTTTCTATAATTCTTGCCGTCTTTTAGAGATTGACTTTCCTTTAAGTCGCCAAGAATTGAAAAAAGAAATCCAAGCTGTCGTTGATGCCAATGAAGAAGACCACGGGATGGTTTACTGGCAAACTTCACGTGGAACAGGTGTCAGAAACCACGTTTTCCCTAAAAATGCCAAGGCTAACTTAATGATTTTTTCTGTTCCAGCTGAATTGGTTGACCAAAAGACAAATTTCAAATTGATTACCCTTGAAGATACCCGATTCTTACACTGTAATATCAAGACTTTAAACCTTATTCCTTCTGTGATTGCCAACCAAAGAGCAACTGAAGCAGGTTGTGATGAAGTGGTCTTTCATCGTGGCGAACGGGTTACCGAATGCGCCCACAGTAATCTTTTAATTATCAAAGATGGGGTACTTTGGTCTTCTCCACGTGATAACTTAATCTTACCTGGAATTACCCTCAAGCATCTTTTGGAATTAGCGGAAGAAAATGGTATTCCAACTCGGGAAGAAGCTTATACTTTAGATGATGTGTGGAATGCTGACGAAGTCATTGTTTCTTCTTCTATCTGTTTTGGAATCCGAACGACCGAAATTAATGGCAAATCTGTCGGAGGTAAAGACGAAGCAACCCTACGTAAATTACAGGAGGCCTACATGAATAAATACTGGGCTGACGTTGCCGAACGCCATTACTAGAAATGATTAATCTCAAGTTCTTACACTTGAGATTTTTTTATATCAATTTTGATAATTTGCTGTATAATTTTGACATGTGTCTACGTCCTATATGTGTTAGAATCAACATGTATATCTTATAAAATTATGGGGGAATTAAATATGTCAAAAATCTTGATTGTTGGTGCCAATCATACAGGAATTGCTGCTGCCAACACGCTACTAAGTCGTTATCCTGGCCATGAAATTACCATAATTGACCAAAATGATAATATCAGTTATCTCGGATGTGGGACGGTTTTATGGCTACAAAAATATCTTAGTGACTTTAATAGTCTTTTCTATACAAGCGCTGATGATTTCAAAAAATTAGGCGTTGATATTCACTTGCGTACACAAGTCATTGACTTAAATTTAGAGCAAAAAATTGTCACAACTAAGGACTTAGCTACTGGGGAAAATAGTCACTTAAATTATGATAAATTACTCCTTGCAACCGGATCGTTACCAATTGCACCACAAGTTTCTGGTTTAGAATTGCGAGGTATATCTTATATTAAATTTGCCCATGAAGTGCAAAATTTAGATGAAAAATTAGCGGACGAAAGTAAAAAGACAGTGGCTGTAATCGGAGCGGGTTATATTGGTGTTGAACTAGCCGAAGCCTTACAAAAACGGGGTAAAAAAGTTCTCTTATTTGACAAAAATGCTACTTGTTTAAGTAATTACTTCGATCCCGAATTTGCTCAAATTATCGACAATAAAATGAAGCAAGCAGGAATTGAACGCCACTATCAAACTGAAATTACCGCCTTTAACGGTCAAAACGGCTGGGTTAAGGAAGTTGTTACCCAAGATGGCAAAAAGTATACCGTGGATTTAGTAGTTAATGCTATCGGTTTTAGACCAAACACTAATTTAGTGCGGGGAAAACTAGATATGCTAGCCAATGGTGCTATTTTGGTTAACGAGCATCAAGAAAGTAGTCACAAGGATGTCTTTGCAGCTGGGGATTGTGCAACTAGCCACCATAACGTCTTAGATAAACCCGTGTACATTGCTCTCGCTTCTCATGCTATACGAGAAGGTATTTTAGCTGGTCATGGTTTAGCTGGGGGTAGTCCCGTCTCTCCAGGTTCTCAGGGGGCAAATTCCTTACAACTTTATGACACTAACCTAGCTGCGTGTGGTTTAACTTTGGAAACTGCTAAAGCAGCTGGATTTCAAGCGCAAGTTAGTGACTATGACGGCTTACAAGAATTAGATTTTATGAAAAGTAACTTTAAAGTAAAGATGCGCTTAGTTTATGACCAAGCCACTCGTCGCCTTTTAGGAGCACAATTAGCTGGCAACCAAAATGTTACCTACTTCGATTATCTCTTCTCCTTAGCTCTTCAAAAACACATGACCATTGATGAGCTAGCCTTTTTAGATTTACCATTCAACTCATTTTACAGTCGTCCTTACAACAGTATTAATTTAACTGCACAAAACGCACAATAATGTTATAATTTGCTTAGAAAAAATGAAAGAAGGTCTAACCTTGACTGTGCCAAAACGTCTTTTAGAAAACTTTACACCAATTAACTACCAGCTCTACCTTGATATTAATCGCTCAGCAAAACTAATCCAAGGTAAAACCACCATCAAAGGGATAGCTAAAAATGATAAGATTTACTTACACCAAAAATTTCTCACCATTAAAACTGTGAATTATCAAGGACAAGCTTTGAAATTTAAGGTTGACGATGAAAATGAAACTTTTAGCTTTCAGATACCACAGACTGGTGAAATTGAGCTTGAAATTACCTACCAAACTCAATTAACTGATACAATGATGGGAATCTATCCTTCTTATTACCAGCTTAACGGTAAAAATAGGCAAATTATCGGAACTCAATTTGAAACTACCTTTGCTCGTCAAGCCTTTCCTTGTATAGATGAACCAGCGGCTAAAGCTACTTTTGAGTTGGCCTTGAAATTTGATGAGATGCCTGGTGAAACAGTTTTGGCTAATATGCCTGAAAAAGCCTGTCAAGATGGAGTGCACTACTTCTTACCAACAGTTAAGATGTCTACCTATCTCGTAGCCTTTGCTTTTGGAGAATTACAGGCAAAATATGCTGAAACTAAAAGTGGTGTAAAAATCGGTGTCTTCGCTACCAAGCTCACCAGGCTAAAGAATTAGAGTTTGCCTTGGATATTGCCACCCGTTCTATCGAGTTCTTTGAAGACTACTACCAAACTCCATACCCGCTTCCTCATAGTTGGCAATTGGCTTTACCTGACTTCTCAGCTGGAGCCATGGAAAATTGGGGCTTGGTCACTTACCGTGAAGCTTACTTAACTCTTGACCCTGATAACACCCCGCTTTCAACCAAACAAGTAGTAGCATCTGTGATTGCCCACGAATTAGCACATCAATGGTTTGGGGATTTAGTCACCATGAATTGGTGGGATGATTTATGGCTTAACGAAAGCTTTGCCAACATGATGGAATACGTGGCCTTAGATGCTCTCCAACCAGACTGGCATATCTGGGAAATGTTCCAACAATCCGAAGTTTCTGTTGCTCTTAACCGAGATGCAACTGCCGGAGTCCAAGCTGTCCATGTTGAAGTTGAGGACCCAGCTGAAATTGATTCTATCTTTGATAGCGCGATTGTTTATGCCAAAGGTTCTCGCCTCTTAGTAATGGTACGCGATTTAATCGGAGATGATGCTTTACGGACGGGCTTGAAAAATTACTTTGCCCAACATCAATATGCTAATTCGGTTGGCGACGACCTCTGGCAAGCTCTAGAAGATGCTTCCAACATGGAGATCAAAAAAATTATGCACGCGTGGCTACAAGAGCCTGGTTACCCGGTCTTAAAAGCGAGCGTTCAGAACGGGCGCCTTATCTTAGCACAAAGTCAATTTTTTGTGGGGCAACATCCAGAAAGTAAAAATATTTGGCCTTTACCACTCCATGCTAATTTTGCAACTCCAAAACTAATGGATCAAGCCCAACTTGATTTAGGTGATTACCAAACCTTACGGCAAGCCGTAGGGCAACCATTACGCTTCAATTTAGGAGCTAACAGTCATTTTATCGTACAATACGACACTACCCTGTGGAAAGATCTCAAGTCTCATTTGGCTGACTTAGATGCCATTAGCCAGAGACAAATTCTTCAAGACTACCAACTCTTAGCTAAAGGAATGGTAGCTTCTTACGCGGATATAATTGACTTACTCGAAATTTTAGCAGATAGCCACTCAGCTATGGTCACAGCCAAGGTTTATGAAGTAGCCCATGATTTGAAACAATTTGTCACACCACAAAGTACTGAAGAGACTGCCCTCAAATCCTTCTACAAACGCTTATCAGCTAAAAACGCTCAACGTCTTGGTTTAACCAAACAAATTAGTGAAAGTAACGACGATTTACTTAGTCGCCCTATCGTACTCAAGGCTGCACTTTACGGTCACAATGAAGAAATCATTGATCAATTACACCAAATCTTTATCAGCCGGGATAATCTTTTAGCCTTACCATCCGACATTCGGGGCTTGATTTTGAGTAATGAGGTACAAAACTTTGGGACGAAAAAACTTTTAGATAACTTCTTTGAGACCTATCAAACTACTAGCGATCCTTCCCTAAAGGTTGACTTACGCGCCGCTCTATGTGGTAGCGATGATCAAAAATTCTTGAAGAAGCTTGTTGGCGCTTTTAAAGATGCTAGCTTAATTAAGCCACAAGATTTACGAGCTTGGTACTCTGGCCTTCTCGCTAATGGTCAGGGTCAAAACCTCGCTTGGAACTGGATTCGTGATGATTGGACTTGGCTAGAGGCTACCGTTGGAGGAGACATGTCTTTCACTTCTTATCTGACCGTCACTGCTAATATTTTAGCGACTAAAACTCGACTCCAAGAATTCAAGGAGTTCTTCTTACCTAAGCAAAATCAACCAGGTTTGGGAAGGGAAATCACCATGGATATCAATGTGATTGAAAATCGAGTTAACTTAATCTCTCAGCAAAAGAAGGCTGTTTTAGCTCAATTATTATCCTAAACTCAAAAGCCTCATAACTTAAAAACCTTAAGAAATTCCGTTTTCAAAGACGCCTATTTCTTAAGGTTTTTATTATTGATAACTCTTAAAATTTCTAGCCTTTTTTGCTAGTGACTACAGATTAATTTCAAGTTTAATAGGTGTATGATCTTGACGGTCACCAGAATCGAGCATAACCGAAGCAGTAACTTTATCTAAAATGTTGTCACTAACTAGCCAATAATCAATCCGCCAACCAGAATTATTAATTTTACTAGTTTTAGCTCTTTGAGCCCACCAAGAGTAAACATTCTTAGTATCAGGATGCAAAGCTCGGAAACTATCGCTAAAACCAGCCGCTAATAGATTGGTAAAGCCCGACCGTTCTTCATCAGTGAAACCGGCAGAATGATGATTACTAGCAGGGTGAGCTAAATCAATTTCTTGGTGCGCGACGTTGAAGTCTCCACTCGCTAAAACTGGCTTACGACTTGCTAAATCAACTAAGTATTGGCGGTACTTTTCATCCCAAACTTGTCTTGAAGCTAGACGTTTTAGCTCACTACCAGCATTTGGAGTATAAACTTGGGTTACATAGTAATTCTCAAATTCTAAGGTAATAATTCGACCCTCTTGATCCATAGTATCGGGAGCCCCAATTTCCGGATAAGTAACTACGGGCATTAATTTTTTACGGTAAAGATACATCGTACCCGCATACCCTTTACGTGCCGGTTCAATTGAAGAACGCCACACAACTTCATAATCAGGAAAGTATTCCCTTAAGATTGTCAGATGTTTTTTCGTAGGACCTTTGGCCGATAATTTAGTTTCTTGAATGGCTAAGATGTCAGGGTCTTCAGTTTGAATAGTTTTTAACACTTGGCGACTCATTTGCGCTCGCGCAGAGTCACTCGTTAAAGCTGCGTTAATGGAATCAATGTTCCAAGATATAAGTTTCACTTTTTCACCTACTTGTTTTTATTCTTTAAAATATTTAATCGCAAAAATTCCAGCTTCTGCTAAAGCCACAATCACTAGGCCAAAAATTACGACTTGCCAGTCTCCAAAATTCTTGTATGAAAAAATTAGAATCCACACAGCCAACATGAGACTTGCTAGCAATGCAAGATTGCGCCCAATAATGAGAACGAATTTTAAAATTTTAAAACCAGACTGTTGAAATTTCTCTTTAAGAGTAGTGGGCTCAGCCTGATGGGTTCGTCTTCCTTGAATTGTAATCACCCTTTCTTTACCTATAAGTATAGCACAACCTTTACTTTTCATAAGTTCTACCATCTTGCTTTTCATTAAAATATTCTCATGAAATCTACCTTCTCTTAGCGTTATAATAAAGGACAATTATATATTATTTATAGAAGGGAATATGATTATGGTTTCTTTATCCTTTGTGATTGTTGCGCTCGCGGCTTTCGCAGTCCCCATGATTTTAACTCGTTTTAAAATCAGTGCCATCCTGCTTCCGTTGGTGAAGTTGTCATTGGGATTCTCTTAGGTCAAAGTGCCCTTAATATTGTCCATACTAGCGACTTATTAAGCAACTTCTCAACCTTTGGTTTACTGGTGGTCATGTTTTTAAGTGGGATGGAAATTGACTTCAGTTTATTCGCTAAAAACAGTACGAATCTCTCCCCCCTTGAAGCTAAGCAAAAAGCCAATGAGGAGAAAGTGATAACACCTCTTTTTGTAGCCCTCATAACCTATGGCCTTGTGATTTTAGGAGCTTTCCTTGTTTCACTAAGCTTCTACTATCTTAGACTTTTTGACAATATCGCTTTAGCCACGATTATGTTTATGACAATTTCCTTGGCAATCGTTGTTTCGGTTTTAAAAGAAAATGAAGTCTTAAACCGCCCTTTCGGCCAAACCGTTCTGCTAGTCGCAATTTTAGGACAAGTTGTACCAATGATTGCCCTGACGGTTTATTCTTCACTGATTGCGGGAAAAGGGGGGAGTTTATGGTTAATTGCTATTTTAGTAATCACCGCAGCCTTTATGTTTCGAAACTTCCGAACTTTCTTCGATTTTTTTGAACGTATCAATAAGGCCACCACACAAGTCGACGTACGATTAGCTTTTTTTATTTTACTGGCACTTGTGTGGGTTGCTGAACATGTTGGTGCCCAAAATATTCTCGGTGCCTTCATCGCCGGAATTGTTTTCAAACTGCTACAGCCTGCTGAAGATACCGAACGACGACTTGATGCCATTGGATATGGTTTCTTCGTTCCATTTTTCTTCATTATGACAGGGGTGGGCTTGAATTTGCCAGGTTTGTTAGCCTCCAAAAAAACTGTCATCTTGATTCCGTTAATTCTTTTAGCTTTTGTTTTGGCTAAATTACCAGCCTTTCTAGGTTTAAAGTTGCGCTTTTCGAGTGGTAATTCCTTGGCAGCAAGTTTTTTATCTTCAACCACTTTAGCCTTAATTTTAGCAGCCTTGACTATCGCTAAAGGCTTAGAAGTTGTAACCGAACAACAAGCTGGTGCCTTTACCGTAGCCGCTATTTTAACTTATTTGGTTGGACCTGTACTCTTTGGGCGAATTTTCCGAGTATCTAAGGAAAATCCAAAGAAAACTCAGGTTCACTTTATCGGAGTTAACTTACTGACGGTTTCAACTGCTCAGCAACTAGATGACTCACTTTATGAAGTTAACCTTTATACCGACGTGCAAAAAAGTTTTAAAACCTTTAATTCTGAAGCCAATGTACATGCTATTGACTCCGTAGACGCGGACTACTTAATTAAAAACGATGTCTTGGATACAGACATCTTGGTTCTTGGTTACTCAGCTAATCCTGAGGTCAACTATAACTTGGCTCTTCGTGCTAAAGAATATGGGATTAAACGAGTAATTATGCGTTTTGATAACGTTAATCCTGAAATTGACCAAGATCATGAAAGCCATCTTCAAGAAGCAGGTGTTGAATTCTTTACAACTTTTGATTTAGGAGTTTCCTCTATGCGGGCTATGGTTGAATCACCATCTATGTTGGAAATGTTAACCAGTAGCGATGCTCGACTTTACGAAGTTACAATTCAAAATGCTAATTTTGATGGCTTGGAAATCCGAAACTTACCATTGGTTGATAAAATCACCATTAGTCGAATTTTTCGTAACCATAAGGCGATTGCCCCTCATGGAAATACCCGCATCATGCTAGGTGATCATATGGTTTTCTCCGGCAATAAAGAATTTGCCCAAGCCATCCGTAATTCCCTAGGTAAAGAAAATGAATAGATCAAAAAAGGTAACTGTTATTAGGTACAGTTACCTTTTTTAGAGATTGAAATTAAAGTTTTCCACGACTTTATCCAAATCTTCTTGTTCGATCCCCAAATAGTGACGGGTAACTCTTTGGGAAGAATGGTTAAATAATTGAGAAATAATCTCAACATCCGTCCCATTTTGATATAGTTGTCGTCCAAAAGTTTTGCGAAATGAGTGGGTACCAATTTTAGCCGCCAACTGTTCATTACCTGTTTTCCGCGCAATTCGCACCACCATTTGATAAAAACCATGGACTGAATAATGCCCGTTTTGATTGCCTGGAAAGAGAAAATCATTTTCATCTTGATAGTCATAGCTTTGTAAGTAATCTTGAATTTCAGTCTGGCAATTATTCCAGAAAAGTTGTTTAGTTTTGCCAGTTTTTTGTTCAATAATTTTGACCCGCGTTTTATTCAAGACATGCCCAACCCGTAATGTTACGACGTCAGAGGCACGTAAACCATTATTTAAAGCAATCGCTGTAAGCAAAACATTTCTTTTGACCAAATGTGGTCGTGAATATTGTCGCATTGCTGCGATTAATTCTTGATATTCTGCCTTGGTCAAATATTTAACGTTTTCGACCCAAATTTTCTTATGGCCTTTGACTTGACCATTTTGTTTATTCTTTGGGATATACCGATTTTCTTTTGTCTTTACCATTTTGACTCCTCTCATTCATGTTCACTTCATTGTAGCATGCTTGCTTTAGAATGTGAAATTAGTTATTCTACAAGAAATACCACTTTCGTGAGGTGAAAATTCATGGCTGATAACTACTTATATTTAGAACAACATTGGCTCGAGGTACCTTATTATCAAAGTAAACGTCGAGTTCGGGTCTTGTTGCCAGCTAATTACTACGAACATCCCGACAAAAACTATCCCGTACTATATATGCACGACGGACAAAATGTTTTCTATAGTAAGGAAGCTTTTGCGGGGTATTCTTGGAAAATTATTCCACTCATCAAACAGCCTCCCAACTTACCACAAGTCATTGTAGTCGGGATTGACAATGCCGAAGCCAACCGTCTCGATGAATACACACCTTGGCCTATCAATGACCACCATTTTAAAAATCTCGGTGGCCATGGCTTTGCCTACAGTGATTGGGTTGTTAATACGGTTTAACCCTTTATTGACCAAACCTATCGCACTCGCTCTAATTGTCAAAATACCCTTTTAGCTGGTTTTTTTTTAGGGGCTTGATTACCGCTTTTATGGGGTCAGATTATCCAGATATTTTTGGAAATTTAGGGGTCTTTTCAAGTGCGGCTTGGCTCTGTCAGGATGCTTTTAATGACTTTGTGATTAAACATCCCTTGCGTCTTTAATTTCCTAAATATTAGGTTCCGCACATAATCTAGTAAACAACCGGCTAATAGCCACAAAATTGCCAATCCTAAAACCGCTAAAACCAGCCACCATGGCTTCATAATACTTAACCGTGTATAAGCTCCCGTGATGATGGTGTAGACGAAAGGGTTGGTTTGTAAAAGATAGGCGCCAAAGGACAAAGGACTAAGACTTAATAAACTTTTTTGTAACCATAAACTTTTAATTGGAAAGCGAAGTAGCCAAATAAAGAGGCACACTGCTTCTAAAACCAATAAAGGATTAGTATAAGCAATTACCACTCCTAAAAACAATTTATCATCCCCGTGTAAGAAACGGACCTTCACCCAACTTAAACTATCACTAATCAATAAATTAGCTAGACTAGCCAAAAAGTAAATGCCTAGATATACCACGTTTTTTAGGTGGGGATAACCATGTAATTTAAGATATGCCCCTACAAGATACATCATCAAAAGCCATAAAATAGAGTAGCCTCCCGCTAACCCATAGCGATCACTACCTGGAATAGAACCTAAGACACTAAATAAAAAGAGGCCAGCCAAAATAATTTTCAAAAAGCTAGCTTTTGGGATAATTGTTTGAGTCCTGGTTTTAATAAGGGTGCTAAAAAACAAACTCCTAAATAAGCATTAAAATACCAGTGTTGCTGAAAGACGGTCGGAAAAAGTGCCTTAACTATTTCCATTAAGCCTAAATCACGCTGACTTATAATCATCCCCCACAAACATAACCAAGAGTAAAAGAGCACTTGCAACCATAGTTCTATAATACGTCGGCGCTTAAAACAACTATTAATGCCTAAATACCCCGAAAGCAAGGCAAATAGATTGACCGCTACAACACCTAAGAAATACAAACAGGCGACTAGCTGAGTATTTAACTGTGTGAACGCCTGGGCCTCCAAAATACCTCCATTTAACAAAATACCTCGACAAAATTCTTATTATATCAAGGCCATATATTCTTTCCTGAACTGGCACTTGCTTAATAACATTTTCTTTCAAACTGACAACACCTTTTAAATAATTTTTGTAAGAAAAAACTGCGACAATACTAGCGCAGCCATTTTCCTATTTTAATTCATCCACATAACGGCTAATTTCGGCAATGGTTTCTTGGGCTTCAGTATTAAAAATTAAGCCGATATTTCCCATAACATCGGAAAAAGCATCTGGGATGTGCTGAATTTCTTTAAGATACTGACCATATTTAGTCTGGATCTTCCAAACTATGCGCATACTCATGCCCATTGAAACGTGAGAAATAAGTACTGTAGTAATTATTTTTAATTTCTTGGGTAAAATGATTTTGTGTTACTATCTGCGCATAAGCTTCAAACAAATTAATTTCATGACCGTAGTTCATTAAATCAATGGACGAACCTCCTGCCGGCCGACAGTTAACTTCCAAATCATATAGGGTCCCATCCGCTAAGCGGAAAAACTCAATATGGAAAAATCTTTCCTTAATTTCAAACGCCTTCACAGCCTTTAAACCATACTTTCTCACGTCAGGCGCCACTTTACGATCTTCGTAGAAGTACATTTCATGGTGTCCTTCTAGCGTTTCTAAAGCCGGTTCGCTGTAAGACATCGAAGAATAGAAGACGACTTTTCCATCTTGATCGGTTAAACCATCAAAAGTGACAATGTTACCATAAATGAAACTTTCCATAAAGTAAGCAGTACCGTGATGACGATTAGCAATGAAGTTATCTAAACTCTCTTTATCAACAATCTTGTGAGTATCACTAGCTCCTACTCCATTATCTGGTTTGGCAATTAAAGGAAAACCTAATTTGACGAAGGCCGCTTGAATTTCTGCATCAGTTTGGACTCGATAACCGTCAACCACAGGAATTTGGTGAGCTTTAAAGAAAAGCTTCATAGTTATTAGAATTAACTGTATAAAATTGAAGTTTACCACGATCAATAAAATCGACAAGCCGCAATCATGTTATTGTCAGCAAATTCATTTGCCATTCCATCAGAGGTCGGAAAAACCAAAACTGGTTTGCCCGTATGACCATAAACATTGTAATGTATTTCGCGACCTAAATTAAAACTATAATGCACATGACTTGCAAACTTCATCCTAAAGCCTCTTTTCCTATCTTAATTTTAATCTCATTAAACGTTTAAAAAATATCGGATGCAATCAAATATTTATATTTTTTTTAGAAAAGCTATTTATATTTACCCGTCAAGATGGTTATAATAAGAGAGGATATTTATTAGGGGAAAATATGAATAAAGAAAACTATTTCTTTTAAACTCCCAATGATTTTTATTTTGAAAGGATTTTTATTTGATGGAATTATTTGGAAATATTTGGGTTGCACCTGATGTTGAAAAACAAACAGATGAAATTAATAACTACAACTTTAACGCTACAGCTACAATCGAAGGCCTCCCTTTCCCTACAAAATACACTATGGATGCTTTGGTTTCTTTAGCCGGTTTGGATACCAATACTAGTCATGTTTTAGAAGTACGGATTGATAATGAAGTTGTTTACACGGAAGAATTACCTGTTGACATGCTAAGAAGTGACGCTTCCAAGAAGGGAAACCTTAACATGACCGTGACTCTCAAGAACTTTGATCTTAAGAAATCAGGTATACATACTTTCTCTCTTTGGATGGATAAGCAACGTCTTGATGATTTCAAATTGTGGTTTGTATAATACAAAAAGCATTTCCGGGTGGAAATGCTTTTTTAGAACCCTGGTACGTATTCACGAGGCTTTTGTCGGCCTACTTTTTTAGCAATCTTAACCCGATATAAGTCAGTATCAGCAGTTTCAAACAGAGTACGGTATTTCATACCTTTCTCACGATGAGCTAAGCCAATTGATAAATTTAAATCAAAAGGGAAATCTTCTTTTTGACTTAATTGATCGATATTGTGATTAATCTTGTTCTTAAAAACTTTAGCATCATTTTGATTTTTAAAAACCGCCGCAACCACAAATTCATCCCCTGCATAGCGGGCAATGGTTAATTTTTCAACCTCTTGCGGTACTGATAATTTTAAGGCATTCGCTACTGTCATCAAAGCCGCATCCCCAGAAATATGTCCATAGGTATCATTAATATTTTTAAAGTCATCAATATCAACAATATAAAGATAAGATTCATAAAATGTACTATCAGTAAAAAAATCTTCAATTTCGCGTTCAAAGTGTGCACGATTATTTAATTTTGTCAAAGTATCCTCTGAAATTAGCTTATTAAAAGCATCAATTGAAATTGCTACCACCCCAATTGTTACACTAGGTGCGAGGACTGCATAAATATTATCAAAAATCGATAATAATAACCCTAGCAAAACAGGAATGGGATAATAAAGGTAGCCTCTAAAATTTGTTCGATACAAGTAGGTCCGATATATGTAGATGTTCTTTATGATAAAGAACATCCCATAAAAAAGGTAAGCTGCCGGTGCAATAACTAGCAATAGAAAGAAGTTTTCATTAATTAAAAAACCATTACTATCAATTCTAAAAAACCATTGTGTTTGATAGTTTAAAAATAAGAGAAAAGCCTCAATTGACATCATGCTCATAAAAATCCACAGACTATCAAAACTCGTATTTCCCATGACTGTTGTAAAATAACGATTCCAATAATAAGAAGCTAAAATTCCCACAATAAAGGTCAGCGAATTTGTAAAATAAGACCACTCTACAATATTACCCAAGGGCCATAGACCACGTGTACATAGGCGGGCGACACTACTTACTAGGTAAATATTGCCTACCCAAATAGCCATCACTGTAAAGTCATCAACATAGCTTTGCCGATTATTAAAACGATAATTAGCAACTAAAATTAAAATTATCAAATAACAAAAAATATTTGATACCATATAAGACATCGATAATGCCATAATCCGCCTCCCCTCAAAATAATACCAAAACTTTCTTCCTTTTATATTTTAGTCCTATTTGTCTTTACATACAAGCTATTTTCTCCGGCCTCCATTTTTTTATCATTCATAAAATTAAACTTATTGTTACTTAAGTAGAAAAGCCGGAGTATAATATACAGCAGAGAGGAGAATTTTTATGTATTATAATGCTGCACTAGTACTTGAAGGCGGTGGCATGCGTGGCAATTACACTGCCGGTGTTTTAGATGCGTTCATTGCTAATGATATTCAATTTAAGTGTGTTATCGGAGTTTCAGCCGGAGCTTTGGCTGGCGTTAATTTTGTTTCCAAGCAATTCCGTCGAACCTTTGAAATCAACCGTCGTTATAGCAAGGATAAGGACTATATTTCTTTTAGTCGTCTCTTAAGAAAAGAAAATTTCTTTAATTTAGAGTTTCTTTTTGCAGATCATGGTTTTGAATGGCATAATTTCGATGAACGGGCGTATTTACGTTCAGAAACTAATTTTATTCCTGTTGCCACTCGACTTAATGATGGCAAAATGGTTTATTTCGAAAAGCCTATAGGTCAAGAACTAGAAGATGCTCTCTGTGCGTCAGCTACCTTACCATTCATTGCCAAGCCCTACCAAACTTCTCAAGGTCTCTGCATGGATGGTGGCTTCTCTGATTCAATTCCCTATGACTTAGCTCAAAAACTAGGCTTCAATAAAATTGTCGTCGTACGCACCCAAGAACGTTCTTACCGCAAAAAGCCCACTTCTCGTGTTATGAAGGAGCTTTACCTGCACGAATTCAAGGAATACCCTGACTTTGCGAAAGCAGCTATTACACGACCTCAAGTTTATAATCGTTCTCTAAATATCTTAGATGGTCTTGAAGAGTTAGGAGAGGTTTATTGCATTGCTCCTCAAGAAGAAGTCAAAGTGGGACGCTTAGAAAGAAATCCCGAAAGAATAAGTGAACTCTACCATGTTGGTTTTGATGATGCGATAAAGGCCCAAAGTGAAATGTTAACCTACTTACGTTAACATTTAAAAAGTCCCACCAAATTACGAAATTTATTTGGTGAGACTTTTTAATTTTCATTAAAATAAATATTTGTGTAGAAAATGGTCATAGTTAGTTAGGCTTTCTTGAATTTGTTCTAAATCACTTGGAAGGTTACCACTTCTAAGTAAAGCTAAAATTCCTGCTATATTTTCTACAAATAAATCAATCCCCAAAAGGAAATCAGCTTCTACGAAATGCTCCAATAAAATTTGTCGTAAAGTTAGTGTAAATTTACTTTTGTATCCAGGAATTGCCAATAAAATTTGATATTTTTGTTCTAAAGGTAGGACAAGTTCTAGAAGACTTTTTCCTTTTTGGTAACTAGTCAACTTGAGGCGAAGACTGTCACGATACTCTTGCAAAGATTTAGTCACAATTTTTTCGCTAAAAGTGTTTAAATCTTTATAGTGTAAATAGAAGGTTCCTTTACCCACAACCGCATGATCAACTAATTCCTTAAGTGAAATTTTTTCTAATGTTTTTTCAGAAAGTAATTCTAAAAAAGCATTTTCAAGTGCCATTTGCGTTTTGAGAACACGTAAATCTGTTTTAACCATGTCCCATCACCCCATTTCCTTTGTCATTTTATTAGGCGAAAGCCCCGTTAGATATCCCTATATATAAGCGAATTTACAATGTGTACCTAAACTTTTATTTTAGTAAGGCATTAACATGTGACAGATGAGCAACTTCCGATATGGCTAAGGTTTCCCCGTCCATTATTATACGCTATATCATATTAAAATTACTAACCTTTCTTGTTTTTTGCTTAAGATTTTTTAAATTATTGCTAAAATTGTTTTTGAAAATGAAAAATGTCAACTCAGTTTACGAGGAGGAAATCTAGTGTTAATTAAAGATAACTGTACTAAAAGTATAGCGGATGAAAATATAGCTTCGACTTCAAAAGAAATTGCACGTGTTATGGCAACCAATGTTTCTTCTTCACTACATATTGTTGATGATTTATATGATTCATCGATAGAAGTAGTTGTCGCTAAAACTTCAAAAATAAAGAAAAAACAAAATAAATTAGGTTTAGATGGAAAAACCTTAATTTTGCCGATAGTTAAAATGGTACACTAAGAACCGCTAGAAATAAACGTTTTTACAGCGAAATTTCTAGCGGTTCTTACTTTCTTAAAATATTCCTAATTTCAGTTAACTATCCATCACAATGTTGCCTGCATTATTTTTCGCATTAAACAAAGTTTTATCAGTTTTAATAAATAACTCATGGACTGTTTGCTTCGCATCAACCTCTGCAACTCCAATGCTAACTGTTACTCGTGTTTCTTCTGCGATTCTCATCCGAATAAGTTCGGCTAGCTTTTTCGTCTGGTCATAACTAATTCCTTCGAATAAAATGAAAAACTCGTCACCACTATAACGAAATGGCTCAGCTTTATTGTCGATACTATCTCGAATAATGTCGGTAACTTGCTTTAGCATGCGATCACCACCGAGCCGACCAAAATGATTATTATATATTTCAAACATATCGATGTCAATTAACATCGCTGTAGTGTAAGTTCCTACCCCACTAGGACCATCTACCAAAGATGACAAAGTCTTACGGTTATAGAAACCTGTAATATAATCTGTATTACTTGACTGAATTAAAATTAAGTGGTCCTCAATTATTTTAGCCATTTTTAGCATCATTTCTCTAACTTCTGGCTTAAAGACTTTTTCACGATCATCTAGAAGACAAAGTGTCCCATATAATTCCCCATCAGGATTATGAATCGGGCATCCAAGATAAGTAATGAGTCCCTTCTTAGCCCCGATAGAGTGTTTCCAAATGTCATCTTTATCTGCATTCGTAATTTCAAAAAAGTCATCCTCTGAAATAACTCGTTCACAATAGATTTGGCAATCTTTCAACACACCAAGACCACTAACATTGTAATACTCAAGACCGGCTTCATTTACAATCATATTTTCAAGTTCACCATTATATAGGCGGTTAATTAGCGCAACTTTCACATCTAGCAAACTTGCTAATAATTCTACAATTGATTGCCATTGTTCTTGAACCTCATCATTAATTGGAAGGAGTTGATTCATGTTTTTCGGTATGCTTTTCACATTCATCATATGCTTCCCCCGTTGTTATATTTTAGATAAATCACATATTATTCGGCCTTCATTATCTCATTTATTTTTTGAATGTGCAAGTCAATCTTTAAGGTAGATAGTCAAAACTTTTTGTGGGTAATTCACTTTTATTGGTGATATGACGGCATTTGTAAGTTTTTGTATTTTTTCCCAACGTTAACTATTGCCCTGTTCAATCTAGAATTTGACGTTAAAACCCTAGTTTGAGGGTTTTCGTAGTACTTATCATTCTTCGTGTGTTTCTTTAGCTTTTGCTTACGGATTTCGAAAATATCTATTTTGTTGTATACAACATCCGGACCTCAGCTAATGTATTGACTCCTTCGACGCTCCACGCTATAGGGCGTGAACTGAATTTTTCTGATAAATAGAGATTTATGTGCCCTTCAATAGAATCTCATATAGCTTTATTGTATCCCTCGAGATAATGATTTTTTGTAAATTTAGTTAAAAAAATTTATCCATAGAACTTTTGTCAGTCTTTAAAGTATTACATGGAGTTTTGCAAAATATCGTCCTAGACTTTTTCACCTAATTGCTTTTTTTATTTTAATTTAAGTTAAAGTAACTTTTACTTGATAAGTATTAAAACAAAAACCCTAAAAATTCCGTTCTAAAAACATTGACTTCTTAAGGTTTTTAATATTGTTATTCTTGTATTTCTAAAAAACTAGTTATTTCCCAGCCTCATCTTCCCTTACTTGATGGTTAAAGCCTTCTTGAAACTTCGCCACAAGCTAATGTCGTCATTTTGTAAAATTAAACCAAAATAAATTTTCGCAATGTAATTAGCAAGTAAGAAGATTGTCATAAGTAATAAACTCAATGATATTAGTACCTGCCCTCCACCTACACTGCCATCAATCAAACGTAATGGCATAAAAAAAGAAGATAAGAAAGGAACATAGGACAATACTCGTACGATAATATTTTCTGGATAAGCAGCCAGCGCCATCACTCCAAAAAAGCCTCCCATAATCAGATACATCAATGGTTGCACAGCCTTATTCGAATCTTCAACACGTACAACCAAGGCACCACAAAAAGCAGATAATATTGTATACAGTACCACTCCTAAAACTACATAGAGGAGACTAACTGATAATAAATTTTGAATAACATCAGTAATTAGACTTTGATTAGTCTTTAACCAGTTAAACTTTTCGCCAAGCTTTGGCAAAAAACTATACAAAATTCCGCCACCCAGTAAATAAATTGAAACCTGAGTAAAAATCACCCCGAAAAGTCCCAAAATTTTGCCATAAAAATAAGTTTTGGCTGGAATACTGGAAAAAATAACTTCCATAATTTTGGTCCCTTTTTCAGCCGCAATCTCTTGGGCAGTGGTTGCACTATAATTTAGCAAGATAAAGTACATTAAAATAATTAAAATCATTACTGATAATAATTTAACTGTTTCTTTATTATTATACTCAGAGTCTATTTTTTCATTAAAAACAGGGACTTGCTGTAACTGTTTTTGTTCTTCTACAGTTAAACCAACTCGAGCATAATTAAGCGCTAACTGCCTTTGATTTAACACCGTAGTTAACTTTTGCTTAAGTTCTGTATCTAGTGTCTTTACACCCTGATAAGTTGCCACTAAGCGTTGATCCGCTTGATTATCGATTACCACGTAGCCAGCAATTTTTTGTGCAGTAAGGGCTTGATCTGCCTTAGCAACTTTTGTATAAGCCAGAGTTAATTGTTTATCTTTCTTTAAACTTTGCCTCAACTCTCTATCATTAGTAATCACCGCAATTCTTTGATTTGTAGCCTCTTGATGACCGATAAAATAGCCAATTCCTAAGGAAATTCCAAAAAAGATAAAGGGACTCAATAATAGCAAAACAAAGGCCCAAGATTTAACTTGACGTACATAAGTTTCTCGGGCCACAATCATTAATTTTTTCACATTTCCACCCCAGCTTTCAACTTAAAAATTTCATCAAGTGTCGGAGGTTGCTGATCAAAGGTACGGATGGGACCTTGTGCAGCCAAAATTTGAAAAATGTTTTGCCCCTGGCTCGGGTCACTTAATTCTAAACGATAAGCCCCACTTTTTTCTAAATTTACCTCTGCCACTCCGGGTAATTTGGCTAACTCTGCAGCAGTTAGACTGGCACGTACAAAAAGACGACTAAGTCCAAAGCTCTCTCTAACTGACTGAATCGGTCCATCTAATACCACCTGTCCCTGATTAATCATAACTACATCATCACAAAGTTCTTCGACATTATTCATAGAGTGATCAGAAAAAATAATCGTTGCCCCACGTGCTTGTTCCGATAAAATTACTTGTTTTAGAATTTCCGTATTGACCGGATCTAAACCACTAAATGGTTCATCTAAAATAATAAAATCCGGTTGATGCAATAAGGTTGCAATTAGTTGAATCTTTTGCTGATTCCCCTTAGAAAGGCTCTTGATTTTATCATCAATTTTACCCACTACTTGAAGACGTTCCATCCAAAGTGGGAGTTGCTTTTGAACCTGAGATGTAGAAATTCCTTTAAGGTTAGCTAAATAACGAACCTGATCAAAAACAGTTAATTTAGGCATCAAGCTCCGTTCTTCAGGTAAATAGCCAATTTTTTCATAGCTTTCTTTACTAATTTTTTCTCCATTTAAACGAATCTGACCTTGGTAATCCAAAAAGTTTAAGGCACAGTGGAACGTCGTAGTCTTTCCAGAACCATTTTTACCAATCAAACCCATGATACTCCCGCTTGCAACTTGAAAAGTTACCTCTTTTAAAACTTGTTGTTTACCAAAATATTTATTTAAGTTTTTCACTTCCAACATGGGTAATCATCCCCCCTTCACTTTAAGTTTAGTTGAACTAAAGAACTACTGTCAACGTAAAAAATACTTCCGTTTAACTTAAAAGTATTTGTACTTAATCAACAATAACATATGATTTAATATTTCCCAGATAGCTACTTCTCTTGGTCAGCTCGATTAATTCCATCAATTAGATTATCAATAAAAATTTTTGACCTAAAAAGGCGAGCTTTCCCGTGATGATAAACCATCGCGACAAAAGCCCGCACGATAAAAACAAAAACTATTTAACCGTCTTTAGCCTGGTAATCAATTCCATTAGCTTCGCTTCTTCACCTGCTTTAAAACGAACCCCTGAAGCATATGGATGCCCACCACCTGCATATTCTTGAGCTAAGACGTTAATCACCGTGCTTTGAGAACGGAGACGTAATCGCCAACCTAAATCCTCATTTTGAACACACATAACCCATTTTTCTACACCTTCAACACTCCCCAAAAGGTTTACAAAATTGGCAATCACACTCGCTGACCAACCCTTGGCTTTGAGTTGTGCTTGATTAATTATTATCCAAGCTGTATCACCTTCAACTCGGAGATGTTCGTAAATATACCCTTTCATCCGACTTTCTTCTAAACTAGCTACTGATAATTGGTGGTTGATGTTCACCAAAATCTGAGCCTCAAACCCTGTCATCATTTGAGCTAAAACAGCCATGGTGGTATGGGAAAAAGCATAAGCCAAACGTCCAGTGTCCCCCATAATTCCCTTGTAAAGTAAGGTAATAACTTCCGAACTCACTTGGTCACCTTGTACCTGGAACAAATCTGCAATAATTTCCGAGGAACTGGAAGCGCTAGTCACGATTAATTCTTCCGTTTCAGCCGGATACCCGGCATCCGTCGTCTTAGGATGGTGGTCAAGTTTGATAATCCGATTAGCTTGGATAAACATCTCGTCGGCTGACATACTATCAGCTAGATTACCACGGTCCATCCGCGCCACATTGGCAGTATCAACCACAATAAGCAAACTATCCGTAAAATCTTGTGGGGTCAAGGTATCCATTTCACCAAAGTCTGCTAACTCATCAGGACGCAAACCGCCCACCTTTAAATTTAAATTTCTGGCTTGTGTCCTTTCACGAATAATTTGCGCTAAACCTAATTGAGCACCTAAAGCATCAAAGTCAGGACGTTCGTGTCGCAATATCACTATTTTCTCAGCACTCAAAATTTCTTGGCATAACTGCATTTTTAATTCCATGATTATTTCTCACCTTCAAATTTTTCTTCTGCTTTAGTATAGCATTTTTTGTATTTAAGATAAAAATTAATTTTTAAAGCGAAAATTTTTATCAACCATTCATCAGTTTTCAGTCTAAACTTTCTAAATTTCCCAAAAGAAAAAGGCACTCTCTTGTGTAAAGAGCACCTTCTAGGCTAATTACGGATTCGCTTGCCCCAGTATTGAAAATAGTCTGTTCGTAAGGAGCCATTGTATAATTTTCGTTTCTTACTAGCTTTTTTCCCGTAATATTTTTCAAACTCAAGATCAGAGGTCAAAATATATTCACTCCAGCTTTCATGCGGTAAGAAAACTTGTCCCATCTGCTTATAAAGTTGGCGTACAGATTCCTGATCACTTAATCTTTCCCCATATGGTGGGTTGGCTACTACAACTCCATTAATTTTATCCGTCTTAAAGTCTTTTACTGCTTGCTGCTTAAATGTGATACTATCTTCTAAATTCGCCGCCCGAGCATTTTCCTTAGCAATTTCAATCATCGAGCCATCAATATCGTAACCTGTAATATCTAATTCAACGTCAAAATTAGCTTGCGCCTTGGCCTCATTTTTAATTTGCTTAACTAAAGTAGGAGTTACAAAGCTCCAATTTTCAAACGCAAAGGAACGCATCAAACCAGGGGCAATATTGTACCCAATCATAGCTGCTTCAATTGGTAAGGTTCCCGAACCACATACAGGATCTACAAAAGGCTTTTCAGGGTACCAATGGGCTAGCAAAATTAAAGCTGCAGCCATATTTTCTTTCATCGGCGCGCCCCCCTTGGCAACCCGGTAACCCCGTTTAAAAAGCGAAGATCCAGTCGTATCTAAGGTTAACATAACCTTATCTTTATTGATCGCCACTTCAATAGGATAAAGTGCTCCCGTTTCAGGTAAACGGGTTCGGCGATGGTATGCTTCACTTAATTGGTTAACAATTGCTTTTTTAGTAATAGCTTGTACAGAAGGAACATTGTGTAGAGCTGATTTCTGTGATTTACCGGAAACAGGGAAAGCTGCATCCATTGGTAGTAATTCATCCCAGGCTACAGCTTTAGTTCCTTGAAATAATTCTTCAAAAGTTCGTGCTTCGAATTCAGCCAACACAATCTTTACGCGATCAGCAGTCCGTAACCAAAGATTGGTTTTTATGATGTCAGTTACATCTCCTTCAAAGCGCACCCGACTATTTTCTACTTGAACCTTTTCATAACCTAAGTGGCGTAATTCATTTCCAACAATAGCTTCAATCCCAGCTGCAGCAGTAGCAATTAATTTAAATTTTTTGGTCATAAAATTTTCCTTCCATAAATAAAATAGCATAAATTTTCATTTGTTCATTAAAAAAGGTCGAGACAAGTCCCGACCCTTTACCTGCTTTGTAAATCTCTATAAGCCAAGTTCCGTACGTCAACTAGCCCAGGTCGGCTAATCAACGTGGTAATCATCTATCTCCAAGTATTTCTACTTGCCCCCAAGGTTTGTTCATTTCCGCCTTGAAGCGCCCCTACCAAAGTTTGGGTTACCTGCTCGCAGGGTTTACCGCGTTCCACCTGCTTTGTTTCCAAAGCAGCTTCGTCACTGTGGCACTTTTCAGGACTACTCAAGCTTAGCTAAGCCTTAGCTCTTTTATCCGCCGTCACCAAAATGGTGCCCCACCTTATTTTTTCAGTGAGTACGATCACTACAGACATCGCAGTCTGTGCAAGCCTGGACTTTCCTCAGCATATAAAAATATGCCGCGATTACCCGAAATTTACAAAATTATTTACTTTTAAAAGCGATTACTCTGACTTTCGTCGTTAAGCTGTGTGCCACCAAAAACGTGACGCTCTAAGTTGGACAAACGTTTTAGGATATCCATGTTTGTCGAAGCAGAAGCAGAGCGACTTATTTGATTAGTCCCACCAACTTCTAATTGCTTGGTTAATTCATCAACCTTAGCCACCAATCGTTCATTTTCAGATTGGAGCCGTTGAAATTCCTTAGTATAGTATTCATAGTCTTGAATAATAATATCTAAAAATTCATCGACATCAGCCGGATCGTAACCACGAACCTTATTTCTAAAATTTTTGTTAATGATGTCTTTAGGTGTAAGATTAACATTTTCCACCGGAATGCACCTCATTTCCTACTTAGGAACTTAACTCATAACAATAAAATTATAGCAAATTTAAGTGTTTTTGACTAGTATTTTTTTAATATTTTTTAGTAATCATTTTCTCTTTGTACTTTTTCTTGATAAAGTTCAGCCTCATTTTGTAACTGATCCATATCGATTAAGCTTAAATTTAAATCTTCTCGTTCTTTGAGAACCTGATAATCATATTTACTCTTGCCCTCAAATTCGGGATCATAAACTAAGAGCGCTCCATGACAATGGGACAACATGAAATTTTGATAGTTACGCAACTGTTGCGGACTTCGGTAAGGATTTTTACTAACCTCGCCAAAAAAATCGACTTGACTTTTAAGCTGAACTAACTTACTTTGGTTAACTTCTTGCCACTGCTGACCAAAATTGCTAAAAGCTACCAAAGCCCCAATTTTTAATTGGGGATATTCCGATTTGAGTTCCAAACAGACTTCAATTCCCCATTGTTCAACTCCCAACTGTAAGCCTGTCAAAACCCACTCTAACCCCCGATCCAATAAGTTGATTAACTCTTTACGTAGTGCCTGCTTAATCACCGTTACTTTAGGATCATTATCTTTAAAAACACCTAATTCATAACTTCGATAGCCACTTAGCCAGATATTCACGGTTATCCCCCCTCTCTTACTTTAATACCTACCTTATATTTTAGACGTTTTTTTAAATTAAACAAGACGCTTTTATATTTGCCAACATTTGGTATAATGGAGTTATCAGGGGGGATTTTTATGGTTATTCATTACCCAAATGGAAAAACTTTTCGTCCACAAAACATGCCCACACAAAAAATTAAAGCATCGCCTAGTAAAGTAAACTACGGTAATCGTGGGATGACCCTTGAAGAAGAAATTAACGATAGTAATCAGTATTACCGTGCTACACAAAAAGCCGTTATTCATAAGAAACCAATTCCGTTACAGATTGTCAAAGTTGACTATCCTAAAAGAAGTGCTGCGGTCATCAAAGAAGCTTACTTCAAGCGTCCTTCGACAACGGACTATAATGGCGTTTACCGGGGATACTACTTAGATTTTGAAGCTAAGGAAACACGAAATTTAGCTTCCTTTCCTCTAAGTAATTTTCATCCCCATCAAATCGAGCATATGCGTGCTTGCCAAAAGCAAGGTGGCATTTGTTTTACTATTGTGCGTTTTTCAAAAAGTCAGGAGGTTTTTCTAATGCCAGCTGACCTGCTCTTTACTTATTGGGATCAACAGACTACCGGACGAAAGTCAATTCCCAAAAACGAAATTGCCCAGGTCGGTTGGAAAATTGATTATCGTATTAAACCACGTCTCCCATACCTCGATTATGTTGACCAACTAATTGAAGTTTCAAAGAGACATCTTTAATAAGGAGGAGAAAGCTAGCGAAATAAGGGTAATTTGCCTTTGAATTCGTTTAGCAGATTATTTATGAGTGAGCAAGAACCAAAATACTCGCGCACTTCACGACGACAAGCCCAGGAAAACGTGCGTCGCAGTCGTCGCAAACCAAGTAAAGGTGGCGAACTTTGGAAAAAAATTATCGCTATCGTTTTCGCTTTATTTGTTCTAGGTTTCGTTATTTTAGGAACGGTATTTTTTGTCTATGCTAAGTCCGCACCAACCTTAAATGTTGATAAATTAAATAGTTCAAGTGAAACTACAATTTACGATTCCCAAGGTAATAAAATTATTTCTTTAGGAGCTGAAAAAAGGCAAACCATTTCTGCTAATCAAATGCCCTCAGAGCTTAAGGATGCGGTAACTTCGATTGAAGATAAACGTTTCTATAAGCATAATGGGGTTGACCCTTACCGAATTGTAGCTGCTACCTTGGCTAACATTACCCACGCCTCAGCAGGTCTCCAAGGGGGGTCTACTCTTGATCAACAATTAATTAAGTTATCCTACTTTTCAACCAAGCGTTCTGACCAAACCTTAAAACGTAAGGCCCAAGAAGCTTGGTTAGCCCTACAACTTGATCGCCAATACAGTAAAGACGAAATCTTAAATTTCTATGTCAATAAGGTTTATATGGGGAACGGAATTTACGGGATGGAAACTGCTGCCAAGTATTATTATGGTAAATCCCTAAAAAAACTTAATTTAGCCCAAACAGCTCTAATTGCTGGAATTCCTAACGCCCCTTCATCTTACAACCCTTATGCCAGCATCGAGTACGCTACTAGCCGTCGCAATGATGTCTTGTTAGCCATGTACAATAATGAAGAAATTAGCAAGTCTGAATATCAAGCTGCTAAAGCGCAAAGTGTTAAAGAAGGCTTGATTCCTCAAGCTGAACAAGAAGATACCCATAGAAGTAAGCGTGCCATCTGGGCCGATGCTTATTTAAAACAAGTTATCAAAGATGCTAGCGATAAAGGATATGATCCTTACTCTGGTAACTTACAAATTTACACTAACGTTGACATGGATGCCCAGGAAAAATTATATGAATTAGCTAATTCGGAATTAATTGGTTATCCTGACGATAATTTACAAGTTGCTGCCACGGTAGTTAACCCCAACAACGGTAAAATCGTAGCCATGATTGGGGGACGAAATAATTCCGATACAACTTATGGTCTAAACCGAGCGGTACAAACGAACCGTTCTACAGCTTCAACAGCTAAGCCATTAGTAGATTATGGCCCTGCTATTCAATACCTAAGTTGGGCCACATATCACAAATTGAGTGATACGGCCTACAATTATCCCGGTACAAGTGTGGCGGTTAATGACTTTGACCATGCCTATAAAGGGGATATGTCCATGCAACAAGCTTTAATTGAGTCACGTAATATTCCTGCCGTCAAAACCTTAGAAAAGGTTGGAATTGATAAATCGACTCAATTCCTGTCTAAGTTAGGTTTTAATATAAAAAATCTACACTACTCGAATGCTATTGGTCTTGATGCTTCAAGTTTACAAAACGCCGCTGCCTATGCCGCTTTCGCCAATGGTGGGACCTATTACCAACCAACTTATATCAATAAGATTGTTACAGCAAACGGTGACGTTAAGGAATACGCTAGTGAAGGGGTACGTGCTATGGACCGTTCCACGTCCTTCATGATTACCGCCATGTTAAAGAAAGTTATCACTTCAAGTAACGGAACAGGTAATTTAGCATCTATCTCTGGCCTTTACCAAGCTGGGAAGACTGGAACTAACGGTTACCCTTCAGACTCCAAGGTTTATGTTCCAAGCAATTCCATCATGGACGGGTGGTTTAATGGTTATACTAAGAATTACTCCATTTCTGTTTGGACTGGTTACGATCAACCTTACAAGCACTTTATGTCTGATTCCGTAGCTCGTAGCATACCACTTTACCTTTACCGTGATATGATGACTTATCTTTCCCGCGGAGTTACCAATTCCGATTGGACACGACCAAGCAATGTCTATCCAAAACGAATTGATGGGGATACTTACTACTATCTTGCTGGCTCTGAAGATCCTGACATTATTTCAAGTAAAATCAAGAGTGTTTCTTCTGTGCTTTCTTCGATTTCAGCTTCATCTAAGTCCTCTCAATCGAGTGAATCAAGCTCATCAGAAGAAAGTTCTAGCGAAAGTAGCTCTACTACTGAACCTAGTTCCTCAGCAGAATCTTCTGCTAGTGAGTCTTCTCAAACTAGCACGTCAACTTCACAACCAAGTAGTGCTTCACCTCAACCAAGTGCACCTGCGGATGTACCTGCAAATAATTGAAAAACAACTTAAAAGTTGATTGTTTAGATACAGTCGACTTTTTTACTGTACAACTAACCCAAGGAGAATAGATAGTTTATGAAAAACGACACTCAATATTTACAAGCAGCGCTTAAAGCCGCGGGATTTACTGGTCAAGATATTTTAGAACTTACAGTCAACCAAGGTAGTATTACTATAAAAAGGAAAGAATTAAACCAACAAGTTGATTTAACGTTAACCCTTTGGCTAACCTTCACCACTAGTGTTCTCTTCACGATATTACTTTGGAAACAGCCATATTCGCAAATTTCTCTTACAGGTCCTAATTCTATCGCGAGTTACCTACTAATTCTCGGAACCATTAGTGGCTTAATTGCTTTTACGTATGAGTTCTGCCAAAACGTAGCATTTAAAACTCAAAAAAAGATTATTTTTTGGCGTAACTTCCCGAGTATTATTCTTAGTTTCACCGCAATTTTAGCAACTTCAATTGTAGGCTTTTTTGAAATCATTAAGCTCCTCTTTAGCGGAGCATCTTTTGATAAAATTACTACCCTAGTCATCTTCATGAGCCTTAACTTAGCTCTTAATTATCTCATGGCGGTGATTGGCTACCGTTTAACAATTCCTTTTTTACGCAGCCTCTTCACTGTCGTAATTATTGGGGGAGTTGTCTTAGCTATGGCTACCAACCAAAACTTGCATTGGTGGCAATATAATCTTAGCTACCTTGGTACTAACCAATCAAACTCTTGGTGGCAATTTAACCTAACCTTAATCTTAGCAGCAGGAATTTTTTTAGCGCTAATTGATTTTATCTTCGTCTTTTTGCCTAAAACTCAACAACTCATTTATTTACGCATAATTTTATCATTAATCGCCTTGAATTTAGCAGGTATTGGGCTTTTTCCCAATAATCCCCACCTCCACTTTTGGCACGTACAAGTAGCCAACTTCTTAGTTATTATGATAATCATCTTGATTGTACTCATTAAGTGGCTCCTACCCAACATAAGTTCGCGTTTTTTACATCTTTCTATTCTTAGTGGCGTTGGCTTAATCGGTTTAGAAATTTTATTTCAATTTATTGGTTATCTCTCTCTAACAGTTTTTGAAATTTCAGCTTTTTCCTTAGCTTTCGCCTGGTTAGTACTTCTCTTTGATCACCTTTTTATCCTCGCTAACCGAGGAACTATTAGTTATGAACTCACACTTAAGCAACTTCAGTAATTCTAATTGAACAAACTCAGCAGTCAACTACCCCC
>NZ_BAMI01000006.1 GCF_000615765.1 Ligilactobacillus equi DSM 15833 = JCM 10991
GCACTCTTCGAAGCTGAGTCACTCGTACTTGTTGATCCTGATGTGCTTGCGCTCATCGAAACTGAACCACTCATACTTGTTGATGAGGATGTACTTACGCTCGTTAAAACTGAACCGCTCGTACTTGTTGATGAGGATGTGCTTGCACTCGTTGACTCAGATGCACTTATACTTGCTTCATGTTGACTTTGAGAAGCTGAAATACTTGCAGCTTTAGAAAATTTGGTATTTTTCTTAATAATCTCAGCTTGAAATTCAGAAGCTGCTACTGAGTTTGACTTCGAAACCGAAGTTGCTAGCGAATATTTCTCACTTAAGGATGTACTTTGAGAGAGTTGCGTAGATTCATTTTGTGAACTAGTAATTGAAATACTTATAGAGCGTGAAGTCAAAATTCTTTCCCACGTTGACTGTTGTTGAGATACACTTTTACTATGTGTAATGCTCATCTTGGTACTTATAAATTGGCTATGTGAGACTGCCAAACTATCCGCTTGACTAATAGATTGGCTCAAACTGATTGAATGCCATACTGACACACTATGTGAAAGACTATTAGAAATTTTAACTGACTCACTTGTTGATGTAGCTTGTGAAAGTGAAAGATGCTTACTTTCAGATTTGCTTGTTGCTACACTTTGAGACTGACTTATTAAATCACTAATAGACTGACTTTGACGTAATGATTCATTTATCGAGACACTTAATCTGTCTAATTCAGATACCGATTGACTCACTTGCTTTTCAGAAAGTGAAGTACTTTGGCTTACGCTTTCGACAATAGCTTCACTTACAGATTGGCTACTACTTTGTCTTTGATAATTTAATAAACTTAAAGAGCCTGATTCTATGGCACTTTGAGCTGCGCTTGCATTCACCTCCGCTAATTCACTGATACTTTTGGAAGCTAATAAACTTTGAAAAGTTTGCATTGAGTGTAATTGACTCAAACTTTCAACTGCAGAAAGCGACTGACTTTCAAATCGAGAAAGACTTTCTTTGGTTAAGTTACTCTGTGATAAAGAAGCTTTATGTGAAGCAAATTGGCTTTCAATACGACTCATACTTACTAACCTTGCTTGTGCAACACTTTGACTTTGTACTTGTGAATCTTCTACACTTTCACTCAACGATTCACTAAATGAATCAAGTTTCTGCTTTGAAGTTACTAAAGAGTCCTCGGTACTGTTACTAATCAATTGTGAGTATGCCTGGCTTTCTTGCAAGGAGGTCTGTCGTGAATTCAAACGACTCTCATGTTTAGAAGTACTTTCTGAATTCGATAAGCGTACTGAGTCAAAAACAGAATCGCTCACTAAAATTGAAAGTGATAGGCTATTTTCGTAAGAATCCTCCTGCGATGTTTGTAGACTTTCTCTCAGACTAGTACTTAAGTTTTCAACCGATTGTAATTGACTATTTTCTAATTCAAATTGTGAATCAACTGTAGATTGGCTGATTGCCACTGAAATTTCTTCTGATTCTGCATTCACAAAGGCATTAGCATCCAAATCAGCTGGTCTGGCCATAATCGCACTCAAACCACTTGGACTAGCACCACCATTTTCTCGACCAGTTGTAGCCTGTACATTAGGAAAATCGGCATAACCTGCTTGGCATTCTACCACCACATTATTAAAAATATCAGCCATACTAGCCACATTAGTATCTGGAATTGTGGTTGTGAAAGTTACTACTAAGCCATCAGACATATTAATTTTGTCTGTCGTTGAGAATGCGTTTCCCCAATAACGTCCCGCAAATTGTGCCGCCACGCTGTCATTTCTAACAGTTGTTGTATATCCTAAATTTTTTCGTTCAGCTTGACCTGTTTTACTATTGATTTCCATAGTTGTGTACATATCATCAATGTTTTTCAGGTTATTTTGTGAGCTAGCTACATCATAAGAAGCTAGGACTTCTCCTGTTTTAGCATTGGTAATTGTAATTGTTGTCGCCTTATCTAAACCGGACATGCTGTTAACATAAAAGCCGAAATACTTAAAACCTGTAACTGCATCATAAGTTGCTTTCCAGGTTACAGTATGGGTATCAGGATTTAAATATCCTTGAATATTACTCAACATATGACTGCGGTAAGCGCTATAGGCATTACCTAAAATATTGCCATTAGAGACAACTTTGAACCCTTTACTTGCCTCTTGACTTTGGTAAAGAGAATTCATAGAATCAATCGTACTCAAGGATGCATTACTAGCTCGATAAATACTAGTTGATTCGGAAGTCTTTAAAGAATTTGAGAGAGATTCAGAAACTAAGCGGGAACCGGATTGCTTTATTGATTGATAATCTGCCTCACTTTGACTCAGAGATTGACTTAATTCAACCGCACTTTGTGACATGGAAGCCTCTAAGGACAACGAATCACTACTGCTCCAGGATGCACTGGTCGATTGAGATATTTCTTCATTGTCTAAAGAACTTTCGTACTCAGAAGTACTCACAGACTGAGAACTCAAAATTGACATGAAATCTCGATTACTTTCAGAAGCAGAACGTGAGTTAAAATCTAATTGTTCCAGCAATTCTGATTTAGATTTCCTAGCACTCATTGATTGGGAATTTCTTTGTTCTTCATGTTCACTTACAGATGTAGATGTACTAACCGATTCTGCCATCATTCTTTCTGAAAATGATACACTACCACCGTCATCAACCAACGCTGTTGAGTAAATATGAGTATGGTTAATGACCTGCGGTGTTGATACTTGACTATTACCTTGAATCATTGACTGACTACCACTATTACTTATGGTATCTGAAATACTGGTAGATTCAGAATGACTCGCTTGACTTTCGCTTGTTAAATCACTTTCAGAAGTTGAACTTAACTGAATTTGATTTTTCTCAACTAGACCCGTTTGATCGGCTTGAGCAGTCATAACTGACGCTACTAATGTACCACCAGTAATTAATCCAGCTGTAGTAATACTTCTGAGTGCGATATTTTTAATCTTTTTAACTTCTCCTTGTGTATCAACTACAATTTTTTTGGTATCTTGATTAATAGGTGTTACTACCCTAATCAGCCCAATTTGACTTAGTAAAACACGTACCCAGTGTTTCCCTGCTTTATACATTTTAGCACGTACTTTTCGATCAGTTTCCTGATAATCGGTGAAAAATTTTTTCTTTTTCATACGATAAAACTTCTTTCTATAAAACTTTTTGACCTTGCATCATTTCATTACGCTCAACATATTCTCTTTATTATATAACTTTTTTACAAATATATACAAGATATTGAGGTTAAAAATATTGAGGTTAAAATTTTGTATAAACACAAATTTTTGTACACAACCAAAAAAATCAATTTAAGAATCCAAGCTCCGATTCTTAAATTGATTAGAAATTATTGAGCATAGTAATTTTTCGCGAGTCGTTGAAATAACTTTTATTCTAGTCTTGAACAACAATCTTAGTTCCAACTGTTAAGTTTTCCATCATCCACCTAGCATCAGCCACCGAAAGGCGTACACAACCATGAGAAGCTGGTTGCACGCCAAGTTTCTTGGCCTCAGTTTCATTATAGGAACCATCACTATTAGTCGGTACACTATGGAAAAGGTACTCGCCGTGATTCAACCAAGAAACCCAGTAATTGGCACCTTCATTTAACTCAGAGTTATAAAATGAATTACCACGCTCTTGTTGTACATAAAAGGTACCTGTAGGAGTATCGCTAACCATTTTACCATTACTATTTTTGCTATATTGCCCCGCAGATGAATACATAGTGTAAACAACTTTGTCACCATCCATCAAATAAGTACGATTTTTAGAAATTGATACTTTCACCCAAAAATTTTTGAGTTGTCTAACATTGGGATAGTCCTTAGTTTCTGAGGATAAACGCCAATTGATGGGGGTGCGCATCGTTGAGGACCTAGATTTTTTTGTTACACTAGTCACATTTCGGGAGCTTGAGCTAGCTCGCGCTGACGATGTAGAAGACGATGTTACCTCAACCTTTTCTTCCTTGATAGCTTGTACAGAACTATTATTACCATCCATCAATTGATAGCTTTCAAACATGGCAAAGACTAAGAATCCTACCAAAATAAATTTTATTAGTCTGCTCATCAAAAAGTTCCCTTTCAATTATTTTTACAAGCTATATTGTACCCCATTTTCAAGCAATTGTTTTTTAAGTTTCGCTTACAAAATATCAAATTGATTATACTCTAATCACAAATAACCTTGTCGCCATTTCAGCAACAAGGTTATTTTTTATATTTTAGGTGGCAAACTGTAAAATTAAGTTAGCCACCTAAAATATAAAAAATGCCATAAGCATTTACCGTGTTATCATAAAATAACCAAATAAAACAAATGAAAGGCACGGTAAAGTACTTATGACATTGCACAAATTGTAATAAATCACCTTTAAAAAGGAACTCATTTAACGATTCAAGAACGTGAACAAATTCAAGCCTACAAAGGAATGGGCTTATCTAATCGTCAAATCGCTAAGAAGTTCAATAGGGACCCTCAAACCATTAATAATAAGGTTAAGCGTGGATGGGTAAAAACCACTAAGCAGATACAAAAGAAAGCTAATGGTAAAGAATACCTCTATTACAACGAACAATATTACGCAGAAGTTGGATAAATTCATTATGCATCTAATAAATCGCAATGTGGAAGAAAATCTATTTATTGGTCTTTTCCTGAAAACGTGTATTGGGGCGCAGTATTAATGAACGTCCTGCTTACATTAACAGTCGTTCTGAAATTGGACACTTTGAAATTGATACTGTCGTTGGCAAGAAAGACTCTATGGACAACATTTTAATAGTCTTAACTGACCGTTTATCTCGCTATACTATGATTTTTCGTATCAAAGATAAGAGTTCTGAATCCGTTAATAAGAAACTCGAAGAGTTGAAATCTAGTATGGGTGAAAAAGTGTTCTATCAGATTTTCAAGTCTTTAACCTCAGATAACGGACTAGAATTTTCACGCCTTTAATAAGTTCACAGTAACACTTATTATGCGACTCCATACACTGTTCAAATGAGAATGTAATTCGTATTATTAGACGATTTATCCATAAAAGCACTGCCATTTCATCATATACTGATGATTACATTCAATTCGTAGAAGATGCAGTCAATGACTTACTCCTTAGAATCAAGAAGTAGCTTTTTGAGATAAAGTAGCTAACTTATATTTGCAGTTTGAGTTTTATTTTAAATTTTTAATCAAAAAGTTGTAAAGTACTGTCATTTTTTCATAATAATTCCCCCCTGATAACCTTACGACATCTATTCATCCCCCTAGCAAAAGTTAACTTTTTTCTTCACTAATCTTTCATATCATATCGCTAATCCCTTAATATCAGAATAATGTAATACCGTCAATAACAAAAAAATAGTGAAAATTCCATTGTAACAATGAAAAATTTCCACTATTTCATAAAAATTTGGGCTATTTTGCCACACACAACAGCCCTGTACTTAAAATGAATAAGTATTACGTGCCTTATTTTTTGCACGATACAAAGCTTCATCAACTTGTTCAAAAACTTTCTTAGCATCTTGACATTCAGCAATCTCCGCAATCCCTACACTTATAGTAAGTTGTCGAGGTGCTTTAATTTCATGAACCTGATTAATCAAATTTTGGGCAGCTTGTGCCTTAATTTCTCGACTAGTTGGTAAACAAATCACAAAAAATTCATCTCCCCCATAACGGAAAATCAGAGATTCTTGGGGTAAACAATCCTTCATGGTGACAACAACCTCTTTAAGAATTTTGTCTCCAGTCAAATGCCCATAATGGTCGTTGAACTCTTTAAAGTGGTCAACATCAATTAACATAATATCGGCTGGCATCAAATTACTGGTTAAAATCTCCATGGTTTCATCCATGGAACGACGATTATAAACCCCAGTTAAACCATCAGTGATTCCCATCTTCAAGATTCCAAGGTTACCTTCAATCATCTTAGCAGTCTTAGCAATAAACTCCTTAACTTCAGGACTAATAGGCTCAGACTTATCATCTAAAACGCACACAGTCCCATAAATTTGACCTTCTGGATTGTGAATTGGAAGACCATAATAGTTAGTCAGTCCCTTCTTAGCCCCTGAAGAATGCCGCCAAATTTCATCCTGATTAGCATCCACAATTTCAACTGCCGCATCCTCTTCAATTACCTTTTGGCAATAAACATTATTGTTAATCGGTTGAACAATACTGCCAACTTGATAATATTCATCTCCCCCTGTATTAACAATGATATTTTCCAATCCATTGTAGTTTAGCCTTTTAATCAAGGCAGCCTTAACCCCTGCAATCTCAGCTAGTAAATCAACAATCGACTGCCATTCAAGGCGAATGCTCTCTGTTAGCTCCAAGCTCCGGTTTTTATCCCCGAGGCCCACCTTCTTTTCTAATTCATGCATACACAAATCCCACCTTGATTTCAATTTCTTCAATCTATAACTTTTAAGATTATTTTAACATAAATAAATTACGTTGACGTATGCTTTTACTTTCCTTTTTTTAAATATTCTTCTAATCGTTCAATATTTTCAATTCTACCAACTACTGTAATACGGTCATATGGATGGATTACATCTTGAGCGTGAGGTCGCTGGTTAACCCGCTTTTCATCGCGACTAATAATTAAAATGACATTGACACCAAAACGGTTGGTTAGGTCTAACTGCTCCAGAGTCTTATAAAAAAAGTCCTTATTACGTACCACCACATCAGCCAAAGTCAGCATCTTACTTAATTGCAAATAGTTAGTAATATTAGGATGAAGTTGTTGGTAAACAATTCTTTCAGCAATATCTTTTTCCGGTCGGACAACTAAATCTGCTCCAATTCGATCTAAAACTTTGGCGTGACGTTCGTTTTCTGCCCGAGAAATAATATGTTTAGCCCCAAGTTCTTTGACAATTAGAGTCGCCATGATACTAGCTTCAACATTACGTCCGATGGAAATATACACGTGATCAAAATCACCAATAGATAAATCACGCAAAGCTTCCTCATCTTCCGCATCAGCAATCACAGCCCGTAAAACTTTACCTGCAAAGTCATTAATAACTTCTTCATTGTGATCGACAATTAAAACATCCTGCCCAGCTTCCAATAAGCTTTCACAAATAGCTGTACCAAATTGTCCCAACCAATTACGGCATAACTTTCTTTAGCCAATCATAATCTCCTCCTCTGGATAGTGATATGTCTTTTGTTGTGGTTTAGCATTAAAGATAGAGTACATCACGGTATATAGACCAACCCGTCCGATAAACATTAAAAACATAATAATAGCCTGCCCCAAAACATTAAGATTTTCCGTAATTCCTAAAGAAATTCCACTAGTACCAAAAGCTGCCATGACTTCAAAAACTACTAATTGGAGCTGATCATGTTCTGGCAAAGTTTGAGTTTTGGTTAAAATCAAAACCGCTAAAAACATCAAGGTTAGGGACACAAAAATCAATGTTAAAGCACGGTTAATATTTTCCATAGTAAAGCGCCGATGAGCAAAAGTCGTTTCGGCTTTTCCCCGTAAAGTAGCTATACTTTGCATCGCTAACAAACCAACCGTCGTAGTTTTAATTCCTCCGGCCGTTGAACCTGGTGTTCCCCCAATAAACATCAAGATAGCAGTAAAACTTAAACCAGCCGCACTAATATTATTATAAGGTAAAGCCACTAAACCAGCCGTCCGTGGTGTAATTGCCATAAAAATGGTATTAAATATCCGGTCTTTAAAATCCAAGCGATTTGCAAACTGAGCCAAGTTATTCTCCGTAATGAAGTAAGTAAGCACAGAAACCCCAAAAAGGACTAAACCTGTAGTCAAGGATAATCGCGTGTGTAACGATAGTTTCTTCTTGCGAGGATAGGCTAACAAATCCTTGGTAACTAAAAAACCAAAAGAACCCGCTAAAATTAACAAGGCAAAAACCACTAAGAGATAAGTATCAGTAGCAAAATCTTGGAGGCTATTACCAAACAAGTCAATACCAGCATTACAAAAGGCCGAAACCGCATGAAAAATACTAAACCATAACCCCTTAGCAAAACCATAGCGAGGCCAAAAATCAATTAACAGTAGCAAAACTCCCATCAATTGAATCAAAAAAGACATCCGTAAAACCAAATAGACGACATCAAACTGGGAGGCACTTTTCAAACTCAAAGATTCTTGGGTGAGTAGTTTAGTTGAAACCCCAATTCTTTGGCGGGCTAACATGAAACCTAGTACAGCAAAAGACATGAAGCCCAAACCACCAATTTCAATTAAAAATAAGAGCACCGTTTGCCCGAAAAGCGACCAATAAGTCGCCGGATTTACAATAGCGAGTCCTGTCACACAGGTCGCGCTGGTTGCGGTGAAAAAAGCCGTCATAAAACCCGCACTCTTCCCCGAGGTAGTCGCAATCGGCAACATCAAAAGAGTAGTCCCTATCAAAGCGATGACGATAAAACCACCGGTTAAAAATTTTGGAAAGGAAATTTTCCATTTCCCAATTTCAAGCACTTTTCTCGCCTCATTTCATTAATTTTCCTCAATTATAACATATTATCATTTTCAAACTGCTTAAATTGTATAAAAAATACGATAGGCTACACCACCTATCGTATCTCCCAATATCTTTTATTTAAGCCAAGCCGCCGGATCTTGACGCCACTGTTCTAAGACTTCTTCTTGATCCGCACTAATATAGTTCGCTTCAATGGCTGCCTTTATTAATTCTTGGTAACCGGTTAAAGTCGTAAATTCTACCCCAGCTTGGGCAAAATTTTCATCGGCTGCGGGTAATTGATAGGAGAAGATACCGGCAACCCCGATAACATCGGCATCTTCTTTACGTGCAGCCGCAACAGCTTGGAGGACTGAGCCACCCGTTGAAATTAAGTCATCAATCAAAATCGTCTTCTGACCAGGCTTTAATACCCCTTCAATCTGCCGGCCAGTTCCATGGTCCTTGGGCTTACTGCGGACATAAACCATCGGTAAATCTAATTCTTGAGCAATCCAGGCAGCATGAGGAATGCCTGCCGTAGCAGTTCCGGCAATAACTTCAACTTGAGGCCACTTTTCCTTAATAACTTGAGCTAAACCCTTGGCAATCGCTTTTCTAACTTCAGGATAAGAAATCGTTAAACGGTTGTCACAGTAAATAGGACTCTTAATTCCCGAAGCCCAAGTAAAGTTCTTGCGGTGATAATTTGACAGCTTTAATATCTAATAAACTTTTGGCGATTATTTGCATTATTGATTCCACTCTTTCTTAATTTGGCGATATGTTTGGTAAGGATCCGCAGCTTTAGTAATACTACGTCCAACCACAATGGCTGAAGCCTGGTTTAACTTGGCTTGACCTGGAGTCATTACCCGCTTTTGATCATCTAAGGCATCATTAGCCAAACGAATCCCCGGCGTGACGCGTAAGAAATCTGGGTCAGTAGCTTCTCGGATTAGCTTAGCTTCGTGAGCGGAACAAACCACTCCATCCAAGCCTGCTGTTCGAGTCAATTGGGCATAGTTTAAAACACTTGCTTGCAGGCTCAAAGCACTTTTTTGTTCTTCAGCTACCATTTTAGGTGATGAGGAAGTCAACTGTGTTACCGCAATCAGACGTGGCACTTGTAAACCGGCCGCGCCATCTAGAAGCCTTCTTTAGCAGCTTGCATCATCTCATAGCCTCCGGCCGCATGAACATTGGTCAAATCAACTCCTAGTTTTCCCAGAACCTTCATGGTTTGGCCCACCGTATGTGGAATATCATGACACTTAAGGTCCAAGAAAACATCATGCCCAATGCTTTGACCTCACGTACCAAATCAGGACCGGCCCCGTAAAAGAGCTCCATACCAATCTTGACAAATAGTTGTTCGTCTTTAGGAAACTTTTGTAAAAATTCCCGTGCTTCCTGTACACCTGGAAAATCCAAAGCAATAATAGGTTTCGTAATATCCACTAGTAATCCCCCCGTTGAAATGGTCGCCGTGCTTTGGCTTTAGCTTGAAGATCCGCAATGCTATCATAACCCAATTCTTTAAGGCGGCAGGTAATTGATCAATTAAGTGAGGACAAATCATGGGATCTTTAAAGTGAGCGGAACCGATTTGAACAGCACTGGCCCCAGCTAAAAACATTTCAATGATATTATCCACAGATTCAATACCCCCAACTCCAATGATTGGTAAGTCAACTACTTGGCTAACTTGGTAAATCATACGAATGGCCACAGGCTTGACGGCAGCGCCGGAGTAACCTCCCATGATATTACCTAAATTAGGCTTGCCACTTTCAACATCAATGTGCATTCCTAAGATAGTGTTAATCATGGTTAAACCATCGGCACCCCCAGCTGCCACCGCTTTAGCAATCGCCACAATATCCGTCACATTAGGTGAGAGCTTTACGTAGACGGGAACCTTGGAGACCGCCTTGACTGCAGCAGTTACTTTTTGCGCCACTTCTGGTACCGTCCCAAATTCCATGCCCCCCTCATGTACATTTGGACAAGAAATATTGAGTTCTAAAGCATTAACTAGACCACTGTTGCTTAGTTTTTGCGCCACGGTAACGTATCTTCGACACTAGATCCACCAACGGAACCAACAATCGGTAAATGAGGATATTTGGCACGTAAAGCCGGTAATTTCTTAGCAATCACCGCTTCAACACCAGGATTTTGCAAACCAACAGCATTCATGGCACCATCGCGGACTAAACCGATTTTAGGATTAGGATTACCAAGGCGTTCTTCTAAGGTTGTCGTTTTTACCACGACAGCTCCTAAACGATCTAAAGAATACATCTTACTAGAAGCATCATCGCCAAAACCAAAGGTCCCACTGGCTGGCATCACAGGATTTTTCAACTCTAAGCCAGGTAATTTTACATTTAAAGCCGTCATCTCATCTGTCCTTTCTTATAAAGCATTCGTGGCAAAGGAACGATTTTCTAAAGCTGTCACCATAGCTTCCACAGTATTTAGAGAAGTTAGAACTGGTACATTGTGCTCTATTGCCGTTTGGCGAATAATATAACCGTCTGAGTTAGCTTCTAAATCGTGACCCATGGTATTAATCACCGCATCTACAACATCTTCAGTAATGGTGTCGAGAATTGGCATAGCCTGACCATTTGTTTCATGGACCTTAGCTACTTCTTCAACGTGTAAACCATAATCTTGCAAGTACTTGGCCGTGCCGGCAGTCGCAAAGAGCCGGTAACCAATTTTGGCAAAACGGCTCGCCAAAGGCAAGAGTTCTTCTTTATCCTGATCTTCAACAGTTAACAAGAGGCTACCGTATTCAGGCATGGACATATTAGCCCCTGCAAAGGCCTTATAGAGTGCTTTGGCGAAGGTGTGATCAGTCCCCATAACTTCCCCAGTTGACTTCATTTCTGGTCCTAAAAGACTGTCAACATCGGTCAACTTACTAAAGGAAAAGACCGGTGCTTTGACATGAATGCTATTACTTTGCCGGTAAAGACCGCTTTGGAATCCTTGTTCCTTGAGACTTTGCCCCATAATCACCCGCGTAGCAACTTGCGCCATTTCAACACTGGTAATCTTACTTAAGAATGGTACCGTCCGACTAGCCCGTGGGTTAACTTCCAAGACATAAGCGTCACCTTGGTGGATAATAAATTGAATATTCATAATTCCCCGGCAGTTTAAGGCGACAGCTAATTTTTGCGTAGTAGAGACAATTTGGTCAATCACATTTTGACTAAAGTGTTGTGGTGGGTAAACCGCCATGGAATCCCCGGAGTGCACCCCAGCGCGCTCGATATGTTCCATAATTCCTGGTAATAAGACGTCAGTCCCATCACAGATAGCATCAACTTCCCCTTCCATCCCTTCGAGATAGGAATCAACCAAAATTGGGTGGTCAACAGCGGCAGGTTCATTTAAGTCCAGGTATTCTTCAAGTTCTTCTTGGTTGTAGACAATTTCCATGGCCCGCCCCCCTAAAACGTAAGAAGGACGAACCAAAACTGGATAGCCAATATCAGTTGCATGTTGAATAACCTCTTGACGAGTCGTCGCGGTCTTTCCAATTGGTTGTTTTAAATTTAATGATTTGATAACTTGATCGAATAACTCCCGGTCTTCAGCACGGTCTAAGTCGGCTACGGTTGTTCCAAGTACTTTGACACCATGGGCTTCTAAGCCTGCAGCTAAATTAATAGCTGTTTGGCCCCCAAACTGGACAATAACCCCTTCAGGTTGTTCTAAATCAATGACATTTAAAACATCCTCTAGGGTCAAAGGTTCAAAGTAAAGCTTATCAGAAACTGAGAAGTCAGTCGAAACTGTTTCGGGATTGGAGTTAATGACAATGGCTTCATAGCCTAATTTTTGTAAGGCTTTTACTGAGTGCACCGTAGCGTAATCAAATTCCACCCCTTGCCCAATCCGAATCGGACCAGAACCTAAAACAATCACGGACTTTTTGTCAGACTTGAGTGATTCATTTTCAGTATCATAAGTCGAATAGAAGTATGGTGTAGCTGATTTAAATTCCGCCGCACATGTATCCACCATCTTGTACGTTGGTAAAATTTTGGCTGCTTTACGGACTTGGCGAACTTCATCTTCACTGACATTCCATAATTTGGCAATTGTGTAATCTGAAAAGCCATAATACTTAGCCAATCGTAGCATAGTTTCATCCTGCGGAGAACGGCAAATTTCAACCTCTAATTCTGTCAAATGCTTAACAATATCTAAGTAATAAAGGTTAATTTTGGTCATTTCATGTAACTCTTCTAAACTATAACCACGGCGGAAAGCCTCAGCTAAGTAGAAGATACGGTCATCTTGCACTTTGAGTAACTTTTCTTCAACCACTTGATCACTCACATTGCGTAAGTCGTGACCTAAGAGGTCTTTTTCATCAATTTCTAAGGAACGAATCGCCTTGTTCAAGGCTTCTTCAGCGTTGCGCCCTAAAGCCATAACTTCCCCTGTTGCTTTCATTTGCGTCCCTAAGTGACGGTCAGCCTTGGAGAACTTGTCAAAAGGCCAGCGCGGAATCTTAGCAACCACATAGTCCAAGGCAGGTTCGAACATAGCATAAGTAGTCCCCGTAACCGGGTTTTTAATTTCATCTAAAGTTAAACCGACGGCAATTTTAGCTGCTAACTTGGCAATTGGGTAACCTGTAGCTTTGGAAGCTAAAGCAGAAGACCGCGAAACCCGTGGGTTAACTTCGATAACGTAGTAGTTGTAACTTTCAGGATCCAAAGCTAATTGAACGTTACAGCCTCCCTCAATTTTCAAGGCACGAATTAACTTAAGAGAACAATCCCGCAACATTTGGTATTCACGATCACTTAAAGTTTGTGTGGGCGCAAAAACAATAGAATCCCCAGTGTGAATCCCCACAGGATCAAAATTTTCCATGGAACAAACTACCATAGCATTATCAGCAGAATCCCGCATTACTTCATATTCAATTTCCTTATAACCTGCAATTGATTTTTCAATTAAACATTGAGTGGCTGGTGAGAGTTCCAAACCATTCGCAACAATTTCACGTAATTGGGCTTCGTTAGCACATAAACCACCGCCTGTACCACCCATAGTAAAGGCTGGACGTACAATTACGGGGTAACCACATTCTTGCGCAAAATCAACTGCCTCTTGTTCAGTATTAACCGTTAAGGATGGTGGTACAGGTTCATTTAATGCTTGCATTAATTCCTTAAATTTTTCTCGATCTTCAGCTTGGTCAATGGCCTGTAATTTCGTCCCTAAAAGTTGAATATTCAATTCATCTAAAATCCCGGTTTCATGTAATTCAATCGCCAAGTTCAAAGCAATTTGCCCCCCTAAAGTTGGCAAAAGCGCATCGGGAAATTCTTGACGCATAATCCGTGATACAGATTCAACCGTTAAAGGTTCGATATAAACTTTATCAGCAATTTCATTATCAGTCATGATAGTCGCTGGATTAGAGTTGACCAAAACAACTTCGTAGCCTTCTTCTCTTAAGGACATGCAAGCTTGCGTGCCGGAATAGTCAAATTCCGCAGCTTGCCCGATAATAATTGGCCCTGAACCAAGCACCATAATTTTGCGAATATCTGTTCGTTTAGGCATTTGTCTTGTCTTCCTTTCTCATATCAATCATCTGTAAGAAATCATCGAATAAATCAACAGCATCCATGGGTCCTGGCGCTGCATCTGGGTGGAATTGAACGGAAAAGGCTGGGTAGTGGCGGTGCTTAATCCCTTCGACCACGTTATCATTAATTTCCGTGTGAGTTACAATCAATTTTTCCGGGTCAATCGAAGCCGGGTCAACTGCGTAACCGTGGTTTTGGGAGGTAAACATAATCCGTCCTGTAGCATTTTCCCGAACTGGATGATTAAAACCGCGGTGACCAAATTTCATTTTGAAAGTCTTGGCCCCATTTGCCCGTGCTAAAATTTGGTGCCCTAAACAAATCCCAAAGACCGGTAAATGCTCCTGAATTTCAGCTACCATCGCTACAGCCTCTGTCATCATTTCTGGATCCCCAGGACCATTCGATAAAAGAACCCCATCGGGATGAAGTTTCAAAATATCTTGGGCCGTCGCAGTATACGGTAAAACAATTGTGTTACAATCGCGAGCTGCTAATTCTCGCAAGATAGAGTGTTTAACTCCAAAATCAATCAAAACAATATTCTTCTTCGTTCCAGGATTTGGATAAGGCTTCGTAGTTGAAACCTTAGCAACTAATTGATCCGATAGCACCGTAGCATGTAGTTGAGCAAAAGCATGTTCCAAGTCATCAGTGGCATCAATAATGGCACCTTTCATAGTCCCGCGTGACCGTAATTTTTTGGTTAAAGCCCGCGTATCAATTCCGGAAATTCCGGGAATTCCCATTTCTTCCATGAAATGAGGTAAGCTATCTTGCATGCGCCAATTGGTTGCCACTCGAGCCACTTCACGACAAACCACCCCTTTACAATTTGGTTGGAGCGATTCGTAATCATCGAGATTAACCCCGTAGTTTCCGAGTAAAGGTTAGTAAAGACCAAAATTTGGTCAGCATAGGATTGATCGGTAATGGCTTCTTGGTAACCGCTCATCCCCGTTGTGAAAACCACTTCCCCGGTAGTAGCGATTTTAGCCCCGAATCCCTGACCTTTAAAAACCGTGCCATCATCTAAAATTAAGTAACGTTCCATTAGGCTTTGGCCTCCTTTTGATATGCAAGTTGACCTGAGACAAAGGTCATTTCCGTGTTGGCCCAAACTGTCTGGCCGGTAAATGGGGTGTTGATTCCCTTGGAAAGATAGTCACTTTCTTGCAAAACTTCTGCTTGATCTAAGTTAATGACCGCAATATCTGCTTGGCGTCCAGGTAAGAGAATACCTGCTTGATCAAAACCAAAAGTTTGGGCTGGATTGTAACTCATCCAATCTAAGAGTTGTTCCAACTTGAAAACCCCAGTCTTGACATAACGAGTGTATAAGAGGGGGAAAGCGGTCTCAGAACCAGTAATTCCAAAAGCCGCTTGCCTCATATCACCGGTTTTTTCATCAATAGAGTGCGGTGCATGGTCGGTAGCAATCATATCAATCGTTCCGTCTAGAAGTCCCGCAATCAAGGCGTCTTGGTCTTCATTAGCTCGCAATGGTGGGTTCATCTTGTAGTAACCATCATTGCCAGGAATATCATCTTCGTTTAACAACAAGTGATGTGGAGCCACTTCACAGGTCACGTTAATACCATGAGCCTTCGCAATGCGGATTAATTCTACACTTTCTTTGGTTGACAAATGGCACACATGGTAGTGAACACCCGTTTCTTTTGCCAAGAGTAGATCGCGCGCGATTTGGGAGGATTCACTAATCCCTAAAATTCCCGGGAGGCCTAGTTCTTCGGCACGCTTACCAGCATTCATAACCCCCCCGTAAAGCAAGGAATTATCTTCGACGTGCGCGACAATAGCCATGTCTAAACGCTTTGCTTCCCGCATAGCTTCATACATGACTCCTGCCGTTTGTACGCCCTTGCCATCGTTGGAGAAAGCCCAGGCTCCCGCTTTTTTCAAGCCTGCAAAATCTACAAGTTCTTCACTGACCAAATCTTTGGTGATGGAACCGAATTGCTTGATGTGAACCACCCCATCAGCTTGGTTTCTTTGCACCATGTTAGCAACTTTTTGAGCATCATCAGGAACTGGATCCAAATTTGGCATAGCACAAACCGTCGTATAACCGCCATGAGCGGCCGCCTTGGAACCTGACGTAATCGTTTCTTTATAAGTGAAACCTGGATCACGATAGTGAACGTGGACATCAACAAAACCAGGTGTCACTAACTTATCGGTTACATCAATCACTCGGGCTTCTGGAATTAATTCACTAAGATTTTGTCCTAGCGCCATTATCTTATCATCTTCAATTAACAAATCTTGGTGACTTAACTTCCCTGATTGGTAAACTAACCCATTCTTTAAAATTGTTTTCATTACGCAAGTCCTCCTAATTTACGGCCACGCAAGACGGCTTCTAACATGGCCATTCTCATGAAAACCCCATTTTCCATCTGGGTGACAAAGCGTGATTTCGCTGCTTCGACTAAATAACCATCCCATTCAACTCCCCGGTTAATTGGACCTGGGTGTAAAATAATGGCTGTTTTTTTCAGCTTATCATAGCGCTTTTGGTTCATACCATATAAGTAGTTGTACTCATGTTCATCAAAATTTTGAACTTGTTCCAACCCTCCATGACGTTCGTGTTGTACCCGCAACAACATGACCACATCAACTTGATTAATCACTTGATCCACTTCCACTTTTTGACCGTACTGTCCAAATTCCTGGGCGTCAAACCAGTAGTTCGGACCAGCGAAATAAAGCTTGGCCCCTAATTTTTTTAACATCTGCATGTTACTACGAGCTACCCGTGAATTCAGAAGATCACCGACAATCAAGACTTTTAAATCTCTGAAATAGCCGAAATCATGATAGATTGTCATCAGGTCTAACATGGATTGGGATGGGTGTTGACCGGAACCATCCCCCGCATTGATAATTCCCATTTCTAAGTGTTGTTCTGGCTTTAAATCAAGTAAGTCTTGATAGTAATCATTTTGACTATGGCGAATCACGGTTAAATCAACACCGATAGCCCCTAGCGTTAAAGCCGTGTCATACAACGTTTCACCCTTGCTGACCGAGGAATGAGCCGTATCGAAGGGAATTACCGTAAGTCCCAACTTTCTTTCCGCCATTTCAAAGGAAGTATGGGTCCGTGTCGAATTTTCAAAAAAGAGATTAGCACAATAAACCGGCTGGCTCAGCTTCGGTACGGGGGCCCCGGCCTTAAAAGCTTGAGCACGTTTGATTAACGTTAACACATCCGTAGAACTTAGTTGTTCCATGTTGACAAAATGTTGGAGACTTACTTGTGACATTGTGAATTCCTTTCTAACGTTCGCTTAACGCTTTTTCTGGGAGAACTAAGTTTAAAATAATTCCAAAAAGTGTGGCTAAAGCAATGCTAGTCAACTGAAAATTACCTAATTGTAGGTAAGTTCCCCCGATACCAACTACCAAGATAACTGAGGCGATAACTAAATTACGCTTCAGTTCAAAATCAATCTTATTATCAATTAAAATTCGTAAACCGTTGGCAGCAATCATCCCAAATAAGAGGAAGGAAATCCCTCCGATAACCGGTGATGGTACCGATTGAATCACCGCCGCAACTTTTCCAACAAAGGAGAAAATAATAGCAAAGATGGCAGCCCCACCTAAAACCCAAACAGAGTGCACCTTCGTCATAGCTAAAACCCCAATGTTTTCACCGTAAGAAGTTGTGGGAGGACCACCGACAAAACCAGCAATTACACTCGAAAGCCCATCACCAAGTAAGGTCCGGTGTAAACCAGGTTCCTTAAAAAAGTTTCGCTTGGTTAATTTGTTTAAAACCATAACATGCCCCATATGTTCAGTCATCGTGACCAAGGCAATTGGTGCCATCCCAACAATAGCCGCTGGATACCATTTAAAATCATAATTAACACCCATCACGTTAAAAGCTGGTAAAGAGAACCACTTAGCTGCTTGAACTCCAGATAAATCAACAATACCAACGACTAAAGCCATCAAGTAACCAGAAACAATTCCTAATAAAACCGGAATCATACTTGGAAAACCTTTGAGGAACATATTGAAGATAATTGTGATTGCCAGGGTAAAAATTGCAACCCCAAAATATTTCAAATCATAAACGTTACCGTTCATCATGGCATCATTGGCAGCCGTAGAGGCTAAGGATAAACCAATTACAATGATAATAGGTCCGACCACTACAGGCGGTAAAACCTTATCAACCCAGTTTGAACCAAAACGACTGACAATTAAGGAAACTAGCAAGTAAACTGCCCCCGCAGCAATTGCCCTTGGCCAACAGCCGGATAACCATAATTTTTCATTAAAGCTTGCATGGTAGCAATAAAGGCAAAACTAGAACCTAAGTAAGCCGGAATTTGCGCCTTAGTACATAAGATATAAACTAAGGTCCCCACCCCTGAAGCAAATAAAGCGATACTTGGGTTAATCCCCACTAAGAGTGGCACTAACACGGTCGCCCCAAACATGGTGAAGAGGTGTTGCACTGATAAAACTAACCAGTGACAAAAACTTGGTTGATCTTTAATATCTAAAACCGCATCTTCATTGCGGAACTCATTATTTTTCTTTGACATAATTTTTCCTTTCTAAAACAAAAACCTGGAAACGTTTTGCCTCCAGGTTTGCTTGTTTGGGTCGCCTTAAACAACCCTAACCTTTTTGCCCTCTCTGGAGTCAATTAAAATGGTTGTGGTTTAATTTTTATGCTAATTTTTTCAAATCGATGCCATCTTTACCATCAATTTCTTCTACATAGACAGAAACTTGTTCATCCATGGCTGTAGGAATATTTTTACCAACAAAATCCGCCCGAATTGGTAATTCGCGATGACCACGGTCAACCAAGACAGCCAAGTTAATCTTTTGTGGTCTCCCCTGATCCATCAAAGCATCTAATGCGGCACGAATGGTCCGACCCGTAAAGAGCACATCATCAATCAAAATAACTTGCTTATCATTAATATCAAAATCTAATTGGGCATTTTTCACGACAGGTTCTTGTTTTAATTCTGTGGTGTGACGGTCATCACGATATAAAGAGATATCTAATTCGCCAACAGAGATATCAGCACCTTCTAATTGCTTCAGTCTTTCGGCAATTCTTTGAGCCAAGTAAACACCACGGGTCTTAATCCCAACTAAAACAACATTTTCAATTCCCTTGTTCTTTTCGATGATTTCGTAAGTCATCCGGGTTAAAGCTCGCTTCATAGCGAGTGCGTCTACAATTTCTTTTGCCATTTTTATAAATCTCCTTTTTCGACCTCAAAAAAGCCACCAAAACTTCTCCGTAAGTCTTGGTGGCTTGATTTAGGTATAGGTATACTTAGCCTACACCCCTAGAACCGCACCTTCCTAGCCTCACGGGACTATTTTTAAAGGTCTTATATTTGCTTGACACTATATTACCGATTTTATTGAAAATTGTCAAGATACTAAATAGCTTGTTAAAAGCCTTTACTTATATTTTCTTAAAACTTTTTTCTAATCGATCCAAAGTTTGGGCAAAAACATCCGGAAGTGGAGCCTCAAATTCTAACCATTCGCCCGTCCGCGGATGGGTGAAACCTAATTTAGCAGCATGTAAAAACTGGCCTTTACCCGTGATTGTTTTCTTGGGTCCGTAAACCGGATCACCAACCAAAGCATGACCGATATATTTCATATGCACCCGAATCTGGTGGGTCCGACCAGTTTCTAAACGACAACTCACTAAGGTATAATCCCCAAAACGTTCGCGTACCTTGAAGTGTGTCACCGCTTGCCGACCATCTTTAACAACAGCTTGTCTCTTACGATCAATCGGGTGTCGTCCAATCGGCGCATCAATGGTACCTTCATTTTCTTTCAGATTACCGTGAACTAAAGCTAAATATTCCCGTAAATTTGTTTTTTCCTTTAACTGTTGTGCTAAGGACTGGTGGGCTAAATCATTTTTAGCTACCATCAATAAACCCGAGGTATCCTTATCAATACGATGGACAATCCCAGGCCGAAAAGTTCCATTGATTGTCGATAGCGGACTGTGAGCTAACAAACCATTAACCAAAGTACCACTTTCATGCCCAGGGGCAGGGTGCACCACCATACCTTGAGGCTTATTAACTACCAAAACGTCCTCATCTTCATAAACAATATCTAAATCCATCTTTTCGGCCACAATGTCTAAATGCTTCGGTTCTGGAATCATAACCTTAATGACATCGCCTGCTTGTACCTTGTATTTGGCCTTTACCACTTGGTTGTTAACAGTTAGGTGACCTTCAGCTAGCAATTTTTTTAATTGAGAGCGTGACAAGGTACTAAAAATCTGGGCCGCCACTTTGTCTAAACGTCCACTTTCATTTTCAATCGTAACAATTTTTTCTTCTATCATTCCTCATCCTCATCTCTTAAAAGTGCAATTATCAGTAAGATAACCCCCGTTGTCAAAACCACGTCAGCCAGATTAAAAATGGGGAAATTTATGAAATCTAATTGAAACATATCTACAACATAACCGAAGCGTAAGCGGTCAATAAAATTCCCAATGGTCCCGGCAATCAAAAAGGTAAACGACCAACGGTACCAGACTTTAGCATACTCCTTTTTAAAAAAGTAACTAAAAGCCACTAAAGACACTAGCGAAATAACTACAAAAAGCCATTGTTGCCCCATCAGCATCGACCAAGCCGCCCCGTAATTACGCAAATGTGCCCAGGAGAAAATTCCCGGTAGCACGCTTTGACTGGTATTCAAGGCTAGATAATTGACAATATAGGCTTTTAACCCCTGATCAGCAATAATCAGTCCCGTCATAATTAACAAATATAAAAGCATCTCTACTTCCTTTCCAAAAAAAGAGACTGGTAAGCCAGCCCCCTTTTACTCTTTTAAGCTTCTAATGTTTCTTGTTTAAAGGCTTCCAAGACATCTAAAGCACGTAATGATACTTGCGTATTTCTTTCGCGCTTGTCACGAATTTTTTGATCCAAGCGCGGTACAATCCCGAAGTTGGCATTAATTGGTTGGAAGTTAGACTTGGAGGCGTGGGTAATGTAGTGCGCCATGGCTCCCATCATCGTCTTTTCAGGAAAGACTACTGGGTCTTGCCCCTTAGCTAAACGGGCCGCATTAATCCCAGCGTATAAACCGGAAGCTGCAGATTCCACGTAACCTTCCACCCCAGTCATTTGACCCGCAAAGAAGAGGTTACTGCGCTTTTTAGTTTGATAAGTTTCCGTCATTATTTCTGGTGAACGAAGGTAAGTGTTCCGGTGCATTACCCCATAACGCACAATGCGGGCATTTTCCAAACCAGGAATCATGGAGAAGACCCGCTTTTGTTCACCCCACTTCAAGTGGGTTTGGAAACCAACAATGTTGTATAGATCTCCAACCGCATTATCTTGACGTAATTGCACTACCGCGTAAGGAGTTTTACCCGTCTTAGGATCTTCTAAACCAACCGGCTTCAAAGGTCCAAATAACATAGTCTTTTCACCCCGTCGCGCCATTTCTTCAATTGGCATACATCCCTCAAAGAACTTTTCATTCTTATCGAAATCCTTTAATTCCGCCATTTCGGCCTTAACTAATTCATTGTAGAAGGCTTCGAATTCTTCTTTAGTCATTGGACAGTTAAGGTAGGCTGCATCCCCCTTGTCGTAACGGGACTTCAAGTAGACCTTGTCCATGTCAATGGAATCCTTGGCTAAAATTGGCGCAGCTGCATCGTAGAAATATAATCCAGAATCACCGGTAAACTTAACGATGGATTCTGCTAAAGCATCAGAAGTTAAAGGACCGGAGGCCACAACGGTAATCTCATCTTCCGGAATTTCGGTAATTTCTTCAGAAATCACCGTAATGTTAGGGTGATTCTTTAACTTTTCCGTTACCCCTGCCGAAAAAGTATCACGATCAACGGCTAAAGCCCCCCCAGCAGGTACGGCATGACTATCAGCTTCTTGCATAATAATAGAGTTCAGGCGTCGCATTTCTTCTTTTAAAAGTCCGGCTCCATTAGTTAATTGATTAGCTCGCATGGAGTTCGTACATACCATTTCAGCAAAATTTTCCGTGTGGTGTGCAGGAGTCATTTTTACCGGACGCATTTCATATAAATTAACATGCACCCCTTGATTAGCAATTTGCCAAGCGGCTTCACTTCCGGCCAAACCGGCCCCAATCACGTTTACACTTTTAGTCGTCACAGACATCTTCCTCTCAAATTATTAATTCGTTTGAATTTCTTCTTCGTAATCACATTGACTACATTTAACTTGCATTCCTTTTTTGGTTTTTTTAGTAATTAAGAAATGCTGACATTTAGGACAATCACGGCCAGCAGGCTTATCCCAGGAAATAAATTCACAGTCAGGATAGCGGTCACAGCCATAAAAGGTCCGATTCTTTTTCGATTTTCTTTCCACCACTTGACCTTGATGACAAGTTGGACATAAAACCCCAATTTCCTTAGAAATTGTCTTAGTGTTACGACAATCAGGAAAGCGAGAACAAGCAATAAATTTACCATAGCGTCCAAGTTTCATCACCATTGGGGCACCACAAATATCACAATCAACCCCAGCTGGCTCATCTTTAATCTTAACCTTCGCTAGCTTTTGATCGGCAGCAGTCACTTCTTTAGCAAATGGCTGGTAAAAATCATCGATAACCTTAATCCATTCCAACTTACCATCTTCGATTTCATCTAAAGAATTTTCTAAATCAGCAGTGAAGTTCATGTTGAGAATGTCTGGGAAACAGTCTTCCATAATCCGATCAACAATCTCACCTAATTCAGTTGGTTCAAATTTCCGGCTGACCAGTTTCACATAGTAACGCTTCTGAATTACACTCAAAGTTGGTGCATAAGTTGAAGGTCGACCTACCCCATTTTCTTCCAAATTTTTAATTAAGGAAGCTTCAGTGTATTGGGCTGGAGGCAAAGTGAAGTGTTGGCTAGGGTTATTTGCCTGCATCAAGACCTCATCTCCAACGGCTAAGTCAGGTAAGATATTATCCTTGCGCTTAGCATCTTGGTAAACCTTGGTAAAACCGGGGAACTTTTGTTGAGAACCATTGGCCCGATAAGTTACCCCATTTTGGTCTAAATCAACCCGAACCGTATCAATAATCGCCGGTGTCATTTGACTGGCCACAAAACGCGACCAAATTAAAGTGTACAATTTTAATTGGTCCTTGTCTAGGTATGGTGCAACTTTTTCTGGGGTCCGCAAAACTGAAGACGGACGAATCGCTTCGTGAGCATCTTGGGCTCCTTCCGGCATCTTACCTTTAACTGGCTTAATAGCGGCATATTCCTCCCCGTATTCGTCATGAATAAATTGGGCAGCTTCATGTTTAGCCACCGCTGAAATTCGCGTAGAGTCCGTTCGCATGTAAGTGATTAACCCCACAGGTCCCCCTTTTCCTAGGCTAATACCTTCATACAGTTGTTGAGCTACCATCATAGTTTTAGCCGTTCTAAATTTCAATGTGTTGTTGGCTGTTTGTTGCATGGTAGAAGTCGTAAAAGGCGCCGCTGGTTGACGCTTACGTTCCTTTTTAACCACATTTTTGACATTAAAAGGTTTTTGCTTATCAAATTTAGCCAAAATTGCTTGGACATCGTTCAAATTAGCTAAAGATTGTTTTTGGCTACTGATACCATAGAAAGTTGCTCCGAATTTCTTAGATTTACCTTTTTTGAAGTCGGCTTCCATCGTCCAGTATTCCTCAGGCACAAAATTTTGTATCTCTCTTTGACGCTTAATAATCATGTTTAAGGCAATGGATTGCACCCGTCCGGCGGAAAGACCTTTTTTCACCTTAGCCCATAGCAAAGGCGAAATAGAATAACCCACTAGCCGATCTAAGACTCGCCGGGCTTGTTGAGCATCAACTAAGTCCATATTAATAGCCCGCGGAGCTTTGAAAGCACTTTTTACCGCATCTTTGGTGATTTCGTTGAAAACCACCCGATTTTTATCTTCCGGATTAAGACCTAAAAGAAATGATAAGTGCCAAGCAATAGCTTCTCCCTCCCGATCGGGGTCAGATGCAAGATAAACATGGTTAGCTTTTTTGGCTTCTTTACGTAACTCCTTAATAACGTCACCTTTTCCTCGAATAGAAATATAGTGCGGTTCATAATTATTTTCAAAATCAATCCCCATGCTTGACTTAGGTAAATCCCGTAAGTGACCAATGGAAGCCATCACTTTATAGCGAGAACCCAAATATTTTTCAATAGTCTTCGCCTTGGATGGTGATTCCACAATCACAAGGTTTTTCTTGACCTTTCTCTTAGTAACTTTTTTCTTAGTCGTTGTTTTCTTTTTTTCAGCTGTTTGGGATGGCACTGTCACCCAACTCCTTTTGTTCTTAAAATTCCATCTTATCGTATTGCATTTAAAGTCACTTTGTCAAGCACAATTATTTTTTCTACTATTATTACTACTTTTTCCAGATTAAATTTATCCCTAAATTCCTACCAATTTTGGTATTCCTCCAAAATATCTTTGGCAGATAAAATCGGTTTCGCCCCTGCTAAGATTAATTCATTACAACCATCTGAATTACCTGTCGTGATTTGGCCTGGAATAGCCAATACAGTACGATTATCATCAGCGGCCATATTAGCTGTAATCAAACTTCCACTACGCTTTTGGGCCTCGACCACCAGTAAAGTCTGACTCAAACCAGCAATAATACGATTTCTTTGAGGAAAATGATAAGGTAAACTAGGCGTGCCTAAACCGTATTCACTTAACAACAATCCTTTTTGAGCAACCATTTCTTGAAGTCGAGCATTTTGACGAGGGTAATAGCCATCTAGCCCCGTTCCAATTACCGCAATGGTTTGCCCACCACAGTCTAATGTAATTTGATGAGCCAAGCCATCAATTCCCCGCGCCAAACCCGAAACCGTTGTAATTTTGGCCGCAACTACCGTAGGCAACAGCTCCTCCAAACTCTGCTTGCCATAGCTGGTAGCTTGACGGGCGCCAACAACACCCAGACTAAAACTTTCCGTCAAACTTAAGTTTCCTCGATAAAATAGGACCGCAGGCGCTTGATTAGATTCTTTTAATAATGTCGGATAATTATCATCAAAAATTGTTACAAAAGGCGCAAACTGTCGATTTTCAGCTAAACGCTTTTGCGACTCAAATCCATAAAATTCTGTTAAAAAGCGGACTTGTTTTTGCGGAGACATTTTGCTGATAATCAACTCCATCTCCTCTTGATTAGGAAGGTGGTGAGTCTTTTTCAAAAAAGTTACCAAACGCTGCATATAATTTTGGTTAAAACCAGTACTTAGATGTGCCCGGACCAAAAAATCTCTTACTTGCATATTTTTCACCTCTATATATTAAATACGCAAAAAATCTGATTTTTTAACAAAGTTTTTCAATTTTTGAAACCAAAAAGCCGTCACCTTGTGATCACGACTTCCTAACCTTAATTTTGTTTTTGATGAGCAGCATTGTAAGCCATCACATCAGCCAGATAGCCCCTTTGATTATTTAACTTGGTTAAAAGGCATGGTCATGGCTATGAACCCGGCCAGTAGTTAGTTGTTCTTTATATAAATCCAGGTAAGGGATTTGCACGGCTTGTGCTCGCGCTAATTCTACTTCATGGTCATAGGAAACCTTCCGAAAGTCAATGTCACTAAAGCCTTGAGCATTAATATCCAAAATTAAGTAACTAGCACGTAAGTCGGCCTGTTGCTTGGCCCACTGACTAAAAGGTTGACCAACCGAGCCAGGATTTAAAATTAATTGTTCGGCCAGACTATAGCGCATTTGTGGATGGTGAACATGGGCGTAAATCGCCATATCCGCCTGAGAATTTTCAACAAACAAGCCTTCAAAATTAACTTGTGGTGCGGTTGGATACAACTTTTGTCCTTTATTTTCATCCGGTAAATTATGTGATAAACTAATCGTTTGTCCTGCTACTTGGACCTGGGCCGTGGCTGGCCAGTTGGCAATCTCAGTTAAAATCTCCGGCTGCAAGCGGGACCCAAGACTTTGGGCTAATTTAGAAAAGTAAACTCGACTGGGCTTTACAGGCGACATCTGCCCGGCAATTCCTTTTAACAAGAGATCCTCCCAATTTCCTTTAAGACGAACACTAGGATTCATTTTTTGGAAAAGTTTCCATAAATCGTTGGCTCCCGGTCCGGGTGAATAAAGGTCGCCAAGAAACCAATAATCACTAACCCCTTGACTTTGAGCATCAGCATATACGGCCGCTAAGGCGGTATAATTTCCATGGACATCACTAAAAACTGCAATTTTCGGCATTAATTTTGTTCCTTTCGATACTTCTCTTGTAAAAAGTCCTTAATTTCTAAAAGATTTTGTTGATCGTTGACCTGAGCTAAAAGATACCCCCGACCATATGGGGATAAGTTAAAACATGGCACAATTTTGCAAGTTACCTTGTCCATTAAGGGGTAAAGGAAGAGGTTATAAGAATCCACCACTACCCGTCCCTTAAGATGATCTTCCATAAAATAACGAATGGCAAACTTGATTAAATCTGCCATCTGCCCCCAGTTTTCCTGAACCGGAAGTTGCACATTTAACTCCGTAAAACCTAAAACAGGTTGATCAGAAATATTTAACTCGGCTCCCCCTTCTTTAAGGATGGAAATACCAGTAAGATTTCGGGGAGCAATCTGGGCATAAGCGTCCACTTCTTCCATCCCTACAATTTGAAAATGAGGGTGGCGCAAACTCCCTCCAGATTTGGGACCAAAGTTCTTGTAAATCACAATCGACTTAAACTGCCCCCAGGTCTGCATTTTTTCATAACAAGTTTGAATAAAATTAAGTAATTTAGCATTTGTAGCTTGAGTCTGGACGTGGATATCACCTTCATGTTGGCTAGATTCAATAATTAAGGTTTGAACCGTCTTTTCTAGGGTCCGGTACTTATTCATCAACCAAATACGATCTTCGTCTTGAGCTAAAAAATCTTTAAGATTCACAAGGTCACAAAAAGGACAGTAACCTTGCTTATTGCGAATATTTTCTGGTTTTTGCTTGGCCGTTTGCACTTTAAAGACCAAAGCGTCTTGCTGACTCATAATTGCCTCCTTATCTAGAGTTTTAAAATTTCAGCAGGGTCAGTTAATTGGTAAGTAGGATTTAAGGCTTGAACTTGGGCCCACTTTTGGGAACCCCACTTAACACCGCAAGTCGCCACCCCAGCAGCTTGGCCCATTTGTATATCGTAAATGGCATCTCCAATCATAACTGAAGCTGCCTTTTCTAAGTCATATCGCTTAACTAAGAGTTCTATTCCATCGGGATCAGGCTTATAATTTTCTACATCATCACAACCGATGACATCTTCAAAATAATCTAAAATCCCTAACAATTCCGCACTTTCTTGTAATGCTGTATTGGTTTTACTCGTTATGATAAAGAGACGTTTACCCTGGGCTTGGAGTTCACCTAAAACTTCACTTATTCCTGCAAAAAGCTCAATTTCACTGGCATGTTGACTATATGCTTGACGAAAAAACTGACAGAGAGTAGCTAGTTTTTCCGGAGGTAAGTCCGCTCCCATTTGCGGAAAAGAAGTCTCTGGGGGTACTCCAATGTAACCTAGGATGATTACTGAATCTGGCTGTGTTAAACCAAATTGGGTAAAACTGTCCTGAACTGCAGCCACCACGACCTGACGAGTATCGGCTAAAGTTCCATCAAAATCAAAAAAGTAATTTTCCATTTTTTCCCGCCTTTCACACATATTTCCTTTTCTAATTATACAACCTTAACTGCCTTCAAAACAAAAATTTTAAGTTTTAAATTAAAATGTTAAGTAATAACGTCAGACTTAAAAAAGACAAAATCGTGGTTGCAAATGTACAAGCCGACACATATTGCGGATCAGAACCATACTGAATGGCATAAATAGTGGTATTAGCTGCACTGGGCATGGCCGTCATAATAATCACAATGCTTTTTAAGAGTGGACTAATTGGGAACAGACCACACAAGACCCAGGCAATTAAGGGTGCTACTAGAAGTTTGACTACTGAAGCAAAAGCAATTTCTGACCAATTAATCTTTTTACCAATCACTTCATACAGTTGCATTCCCAGTGTCAACATGATAATTGGAATTGCCGTTTTACTAATCATATTAACCCATTTCATGAGGTTGCTAGGAATTTCCCAAGTTAATTGGTTGCATAGAATCCCCGGAATAATCGCATAGTTCATTGGTTGGCGTAAAACACTGGCGAGAGCGTCTTTAATTCCTCCCTTACCTGAACCACTGGCAGCAATATAAATCCCCACAAAACTCATAAACAAGGTATGAATAACCATGATTGGCATAGCATATTGCATGGCCCGATTACCATAGGCAAACATGGCCAGGGGAATCCCAAAATTACCACTATTAGAAAAAATTGTTGCTAATAAAAAAGCATTACGCCTTTGAGAACTAAACTTAAAGACCTTAGCACTAACAAACCTAAGATAATTAGAACACCTAAAATCAGCAATAAAATTAAAAAAATGTAACCAAAGTTAGCATTTAACTCTTGTTGATAGAAGATTTTAAAAACTAGAAATGGTAATAAAAGATACATTGCTAAAGTTGAAATTGGCTTAATTTCTAAGTGCATAAAAGCTTGCAAAATAAAGCCACTGGCAAAAATTAAGAGCACTGGTAACATAACATTTAGAAAAATTAACATCTTTTTCCTCCAAAGTAATAGGCAGGATGTCACTCCTGCCTACAAGTTTAATTTTGGTAATTTTGCACAAATTCTTTAATCCGACGACATGCTTCTTGAAGGTTTTCCATTGAAGCCGCGTAACTCAACCGAACATAACGTTCGCCCCCAGGGCCAAAAGATAAACCTGGAATTAAGGCCACACGCGCTTCTCGAGCTAAAAGACGGACAAATTGCCACCCATCTAAATCGTCAAAAATAGCAGGAATTTTGGCAAAAATGTAGAAGGCACCATCGGGACTAGCCAATTCAAATCCCGCTTCATTTAAAGCTTGTGCTACGTAGTCACGCCGTACCTGGTATTCAGTTAACATGGCCTTGCTGTCATTTTGACCGTGTTGCATGGCTTCTAAAGCTGCATACAAAACATTATCTGGTGAAGCCGTCACTAAGTATTGGTGGGATTTAATAACTTCATTAATAAAATCATCCGGACCTAATAAGAAACCTACCCGCCAACCAGTCATAGCATGTGACTTAGATAAACCAGTAATCAAAATAACTTGATCAAATAAAAACTCTGACATGGAGTAGTGTTGACCTTGGTAAAGCAACTCAGCATAAACTTCATCACACAATACCCAAATACCAGCTTTTTTAGCCACTGCTGCTAAAGCTTGTAGCTGCTCGCGACTGTAAGTCACTCCCGTTGGATTACTTGGATAAACCAAAACCAGGGCTTTAGTTTCAGGGTTAGTATCTAAGGCTACTTGTAACTTTTCGGGAGTCAAGATAAAGTTATCTTCACTTGTATCAATCATCACTGTTTCTGCATGATTTACCGAAGCACTGGCTGCGTAGATTGGAAAAACAGGTGTTGGCATCAAAAGTTTGTCACCAGGATTCATAATGGTTTGCATAGCCGCTGCAATCCCTTCAGTTGCCCCTAAAGTTGTTACTACTTGGTCAGCTCGGTAATGCAAATTAAATTTTTGATTGTAATAATCCGCCGCCGCTTGCCGTAATTCCATGTAACCCGGATTAGGCGCATAGTGCGATTGATTATCATTAATGGCCGTAATCGCCGCTTGCTTAATGTGTTCGGGTGTATTGAAATCTGGTTCACCCAAAGTTAGTTTGATAATCCCTTCAATCTGACTAGCTTCTTGGTCAAATTGGCGAATATCTGAGACGGCAATTTTTTCGACTTGATGGTTGAACTTGTTTGCTAACATAAACTTCACCTCATTGAATTCTCATTATTGACAACTTTTTTCTAAGTATATCATTACTTTTACAAAATTGTTAGTCTATTCTTTAATTTCTGCATTATTTACCACAATAATTTCGGTTTCCCGCGGAAACATGGCTCTTTGCTGAGGAGTTAACTTACGATCAGTGATAAAAATTGAAATCTTATCTAAAGGACAGATACGGTAATAAGAACGATTGGTAAACTTTTGGTGTTCTGCAACTAAAATCACCCTATCAGCCCGCTTAACTGCCGTTTCTACAATTTCAGCATCCCCTTGATCTAAAAGATAGGCACCTGTGGCATCAATTCCAGAGGCTGCAATAAAGGCCGTATCAAATCGGGTGCGCTGTAATTCCTGAATAGCATTATTGGAATAAAAGAAGCGGTTTTCATGATTTAGCGTCCCACTTAAGACCTTAACCGTCACCCGACTTTGCTCAGCTAAAGCTAAACAATTATCTAATGAATGGGTCACAATCGTCATCGGACTGGTAATATTTTGACAAGTCTTCAACAAAATCGTGGAAGAATCAACAAAGTAAACGTGCTCAGGCAAAAAATAATTAACTGCTGCCAAAGCAATATTGGTTTTTTCCTTGGTAAAATGCGAAAGTCGACTTTGAAAGTTAGGCACACTACGTCCAAAATCAAGTGGTAAAATTCCTCCATGGGTTCGCTTCACTTCACCACGCTTGGTTAAAAGTACAATATCACGACGAGCTGTATCTTGTGAAACATTAAATTCCTCCATAATATCTCTGGTACTTAAGCCTTGCCGCTCAATCAGCAACTTTTTTATCATCTCAACTCTTTTTTCTTGACTCATTTAACTTTCACCTTCTTTTTCATCTTCATATTTAAGTATACACTTTTTACAGTGTGATTTAAATAAGTATTTATCAGTACTTACTTTTCCTAACTATGATTTCTCCAGCAGTCATGGTAATTTTTTTAAATTTAATCATGACTTTACAAGTTTGAAGAAGAATAATTATTTTTTATAAATGTGTTATTTTCACCTTAAATATCACATTTATTTTTGCACCCACTTAAATTTTGCATAAAAATAACTTGTACATACAAATTTTAAAGAAGAAAAAAATTTGAAAAACCGCTAGACATCAGGGATTAGAGGGGATATAATAAAGATGTACGGAAGAGATAAAATGACGTCTTCCAATATTTTTATTGATAATTATGCATAATTTTTCTATAAAATATATTTTTTATTCATTTTCATGTAGAATAACTCAGTGCTGTGGGAGGCCTTAGTTATTCCAGTCAGTTTTGCGCGAATCTGGCTAAGCGACAACTATATATTAAAAGTTTCTTTTCGGATTTGTTGTCGTTCTCATGCAAGTATGGGGATACTTACATAAATCAGCGCAGAGTAATAACTAATATGAAAAAAACGCAAAGTGTGGGACTTTGCGTTTTTTGTATTATTCAAGATAAAGCTTGCGAAGATCTCGCTTTTGCCCTTCCGTTAAGCCTAAAACTTGGTGTAAGTAATTATCAATTCCTCCATATTCCACTTCTAAAGCTTGATAGGCTTGCGCTAGATAATCCCTAGAGACGGAATTAAGTTGTTGAGTATTAGTGGCAAAAATATCTCCTGCCATAGCGCGAGCAGTAGCGACTTGACGCTTCACCAGACTTTCCAAATAAATATTAGAGAGCAAATAGTCTTGTTCAACTATTTCTTGCGGTACCCCTAAGGCTGTCAAAAGGTAAACCGCTGCCATACCTGTCCGATCTTTACCCGCCGTACAGTGGAAAAGCAAAGATTCAGCATCTTTATCGTTAGCCAATAATAGGTCAAAAAAGTCACGATAAGCCTGGTTCGCTGAATATAAACGTGTAATCTGACTATAAAACCATCCCATTCTTTCTAACCCCGCGTTAACAACATTCTTTAGAGCCTGATCACCGATTCTTTCTTCTTCCTGACTATTAGTCGCATCATCTTTCATAACAGGCATGAAAAAATATTGGGTCCCTGCTGGTAACTTGTCTGGATGATCTTTTATTTCTTTTTTGGTACGAAAATCAACATCATAACGTACCCCATAGTCAGCCAGAAAATTTAAATCTTTGCTTGTCAATTCGTGCAAACGTGCTGATCGAATAATTTTGTGGGACTTAATTTTGTGACCATCTTTGGTCTGATAGCCACCTAAATCACGAAAATTTACCCCTTTTTCCAAAGGCAGCGCTTGTCTTTTTATCATAATTCCTCCTTTCAAAAAAACCCTGCTCCAAAAAGAGCAAGGAATTAATTTATTAGGCTTCAAACGCATCTTGCAATGGTGGTACCACTTGTTTCTTACGTGAAACAACCCCAGCCAAGTCCATCTTGTCATCAACAAGTTTTTGACCAAATGCCTTTTCTACGACATCCTTAGGTTCACCCACAACTAATAGACGAGAGTTCGAGTCTAAAATATTAGTAATCATCAATAAGAATAAATCATAACCATTTTCTTGGTTTGCTTTTTCAATTGCTTGACGGAAAGCTACTTCTCGAGCAAATACTTCATCCAAATCAACCGTATTTACTTGGTCAACCCGTACCGTCTTACCAGCCATTTCAAAGGACTTAGCGTCAGCTTCAATTAATTCAGCTTCTGTCTTGGCTGCCAAGTTAGTGCCGGCTTTTAGCATTTCTAGACCATAAGCTTGGTAGTCAACACCTGCAATTTCAGCTAATTTCTTTCCGATTTCAATATCGTCATCCGTAGTGTTGGTGATTTGAATAATAATGTATCAGAAACAATGGCTGATAACATCAAACCCGCCAAGTTAACAGGAATTTCCACATTGTGGGCTACAAATTCCTTGTAAACGATGGTACTTGAGCAACCTACAGGTTCTAAGTGCATGTATAATGGCGCCGCAGTTTCGAAGTTAGCTACCCGGTGGTGATCAATCACATGCGTAACCGTAACATCTTTAATATCAGCTACTGATTGTTGCGCTTCATTGTGGTCTACTAAGATTACCGCTTCAACTTCATCTTTAGCTGATTCAATTACACGTGGAGCTGGTTCATTAAAGTAATCTAAAGCAAACTTAGTTTCTTCATTAGGTGTACCTAAAGCCACTGCTTCCACGTCGGCACCTAATTGATTTTGTAGGTAGGCATAAGCTTTAGCTGCGACAATCGCATCGGTATCTGGGTTTTGGTGTCCAAAAACTAATTCTTTCACGAATAATCCTCTTTTCTTGCGGGCCTCCCCGCAGTTTCTTACTCTATTCATTATAGCATAGACTTACTTACTAGCGAGAATTTCTTTTAAATGTTGATCATAAGATTTTTCACTTAAATAAATATCGAAAGCATCAAAGAAAGCTTTAATCCGTGGTACCTCTTGCTTATCTTTACGAAAGACAAAGTCCATTTCAAATTTAATGGCAGGATCAAAGCTTAAAATACCAATCTCTTCATCAGCATGCGCTTTAACAAATGAAGATGGTAAAGCCGTGTTAACTCCAGCTTGTTTTGCAAAGGAAAGTAATTGTTCTGGCTGGGTGAAATGTGCGACACTTTCAGGTCGATCGGCCAAGGTATTCTTAAAGGCTTCTCGAATTAAACTATTAAGATAATATGCAGGTGGATAAGTTACCCACTGTTCCTTCAAGGTATCACGGTTCTTAACCTTTTTACGCTTAGCATAGCTAGGATTATCTTTCTTATGTAAAAATAATAACTCTTCATTGATAATCTTCTTAGAATCATAAGGTTTCCAATTTTTAATACTATCATCTGGCAGATACATAACCGCTAAATCAATCGTATTGCCTTCCAATCTTTCCCAAATTTCATCCCGCGTTAATTGATGCAAAATTAACTTAATACCAGGATTAGCTTGATAAAATTTAATAGCAAAATCAGTAAAAATCCGTTCGTCCAAAGAAGATAAAAGTCCAATGGTAATCTCCCCTTGAGTCGCACTGGTAGATTGCTGAATCTCATCAGTAGCCCAATTTAAAGTCTCATAAATTTGATGAGTAGCGTCTAACATAGTGTAGCCGGCATCCGACAAGTGTAACTTTTTGCCTACTGAATAAAACAAGGGTGCCCCCACGGCTCTTTCCAACTTTTTAATTTGTTGAGTCAAGGCAGGTTGGGTGATTCCTAAAATTTGTGCAGCTTGTGTGTAACTCATAGTTTTAGTTAACTGTAAAAAATAAGTTAATGTTTTTGATGAAAATATTTTATCTTGCTTATTTGTTTCCATCGTTATTTCCCCCTCAATCTCACCAAAGTGAGCTTTTTTATCCTATAACACCCTTTTAATTATAACAAATAATTTATAACTGATAAAGATTTAACTTGAAAATAAAAAACGGCCATGGCCGTTTTTATTTAGCTTGCAATTCTGTCAATTTTGCTAAAGCCGCTTGATAATTAGGTTCATCACTTTGGTTTTCTACAATTTGAGCATAAACAATCTGTTTGTTTGCATCACATATATAAATAGAGCGCGCTAAATTACCGGTTTGCGGAATTAAGAGTCCCATTTCATAACCAAAAGATTCTTCCTTATCGGACATCATCTCCATATTTTCGGCACCTTCAGCTGCACACCAAGCTGCTTGTTCTGCTATGGTATTAGTTGAAACTGTCACAAAGCGAACAGTCGCATATTGATTCATGGCCTGATTAAAATACTTAGTTTGGATACTACATACCCGAGTATTAATATCTGGTATCACTGAAAAAAGAGTCAACTGTCCGCCGAAATCTCGGGTCTTAACCCTATTTCCCTGGGCATCTGTTAACTTAAAATGTGGCATCTCTTGCCCAATCTTGGGTGGGTTTCCCACCAAAGAAACTTCTTTTCCACCTGCAATAACTTTCATTAAAAATTCCTCCTCGTAACACTTACCCCTATTTAACACTATCTATTTGTCGATGTCACGTAATTTGCTTTTATTTTTCTGTTAAAATTCATCAGTGCTAGTCCATACTATTTTCAGCATCTTAGCTCCATAAATACAAATCAGCTAATCGTCAAAAAGAAATCATTATCAAAAATACGCCTCCTCTAGCTGTCAATTCAACTTAAGAAAGGCGTATTTTTAACGACCAGCACCGATACGGCGCTTTTCTTCGTAAAGGTCTTGGTCGGCCCAAGAAATAATTTTTTCTAAATCAACATTATGTTCACAGTGCGCTTGCCCGACGCTAATCGTAAAATCCACACTTTTATTTTCAATGACGGTCTCCTTAATTAATTGAATCAATTGTACAACCTTATCATCATCTTGTCGTAAAACTAACATAATAAATTCATCACCACCATAGCGCGCTATATTAATAATTTGATTATCTTTTTTAGCTGTCTCTTTTAAACAATCGGCTAACTTAACTAAAGCATCATCACCTGCTGCGTGACCTTTAGTATCGTTAATCATCTTAAAGTCATTAATATCAATCATTAACATATCATATTGATGCTCATCATCACGCAAAGTAACTGGTACTCTTTCGAAGAAGGCTCGACGGTTATTTAAACCTGTTAGAGGATCACGAGTTATTTGTTGGTGAAAAATCATTAGACTTAAAGCCAAAATTACTAATAGGGTAGCAATTTCTGACATAGGCAAATAATTAATGAACCCTTCGATTAAAAAGAAAAACAAGCCGATAACAGCTAAAAGATTAATGAAATAGTTATAAGCGTGCGAATCATCGACTTGGTCCTTCCCCAATTTCATTCGTTTTGAAAAGTAAGCAATTAACCATACAAAGTACATTATAATAATTACATCTTGGCTAAAAAAGAGGGGCCCATTTGCATAGCTATAGTTAGGTTTTAGCTTAAAAATTAACGGATAAAAGAAATTAATCACTAACAACAACACCTGTAAAAAATAAAAACGCAGTAATCTATAGCGTGACAAGTGCTCTTGAGAAAGCGGACGATAATGAGCCAAAGAATATCTGAAAACAAAGTACATCGTCGTCAACGGTAAAAAATTTTCCCCAACCCAAACAATTTTTTGGCCAACTTCCAACCACGGATCCGGTTTAACCTCAGCGTATTGATAAAAAACATACAAACCTGCAAAAATAGTTTGTATATTAACTGATAAAAAGAGTAATTTCAGATACTTAGTACTCTGAGTTAGCTTATCAATACTCATTATAAACAGTAAGAAAATATCAATTACTATGATACAAAAGCCCAATAACAACCAATAAGCAATCACAATTTCCATCTTTATCCCTCTCGTAATATCTTAATATTCAGCGTACCATTTTATTTGAACTCTAATTAACCTAACTCTTTATCTTCGAGTTATTTTAAATTTCACGGTAAACTCTAATTTCCACTAACTCGCTAATTATTAAGTACAATTTAATCATCTCAAAAAATTTACTAGTAATGCGTAAAACTAACTTCTATATGTGGTTACATTAATCAATGAAAAAACTGTAACTCTATGCCGTGATTTCTTTTTTATCACATCTTTCTTTTCAATTATAACATGATTTAAACTTGTCTACGCATTTGAATTAAAAAAGAGCCAAGCTTCAACTTGACTCTGATTTTTTATTTAGTTAGGGTTAAAAGAATTAATGACAGCTTTCTGAGCATTCCATGGCCAAACCTTCACTACCCCAAGAATTTTCTTGCGTGGAACAAAGCCATAATAGCGACTATCATTGGAGTTAGCCCGGTTATCCCCTAGGACAAAGTATTTTCCTTGTGGTACCTTGAATGTATGATTAGTACCGACATCAACGCCTTTAGCTTCATCAAGTTGTAACGTTGTCGTCCCTGTAGTTTGTTGAACTTTAGAAATGTAGCTTTGAGATTGTAATTTCCCATTGACATATAATTCTCCGGCCTTGGTATATTTAACCTGATCACCAGGCATCCCAATTACCCTCTTAACATACTTTGTTTTAGGTGTTACCGTAGTATTTTTGACATCTACTCCATAGGCATTAAAGACCACGACCGAACCAGGTCTAATCTTCGCTTGTTTGACCATCATAACCTGCTCATTATTTTGTAAGTTAGGGTACATCGAAGTTCCGTCCACTCTTACCAATGAAAAGAAGAAGGTCCGAATCACCAAAGCTAACACTAAACCTAAAATAATTGGCCAAATCCAACCCATCACTGCCTTAAATTTTGACAAAATCTTCCCATCCTTTCCTCATTCTACACTACACATAGTAGTATAACGTTTTTAGAGGTAAAAGTCGCCCTAAAATTTGTCTATTGCTAAAAATTAGAGATTACTAGTAATTAGTTTTTGTAGAATAGCCGTAATTTGTTACTTGTTCACACGCGTCGTTTTAATTTTGCAAACCAATTTGTAAATTATCACGACTCATGAGTTTAAAAATAATAAGATCTGCTACCAGTCAATCTCGCATTTGAGCTAAATCACTAGCTACCTTCAAACATAACAAATCTGGCAATTTAATTCACTTTTTTTCACGACTACGCCTTTTCAACGTCCTTCATCCAAGCTAAAGCAATGGCCTTTTCGCCCAAGTGAGCTCCAATGACTGGTCCAAAGTAGCTTAAATCGACTTGGCAATCAGGATACTTAGCTTGAACCTTTGCTTGCCACTTGAGAGCATTTTCTTCATCATTAGCATGAATTACCATTATTCGTACTGGGTAATCTAATTGTGCCATATCAGCTTCGAAAAGTTCTTCTGCCCGTCGCATTGCCTTTTTCATAGACCGAACTTTTTCAAAAGCCACGATTTCGTGACTTTCATTGTCAAAAGTTAAAATTGGCTTAATTTTCAAAACGCTACCGATAAAAGCTGACGCATTAGATAGACGTCCACCTTTAACCAAGTTTTGTAAATCATCAACAATAAAGTACTCATTAATAGTTGCCCGTAAATCTTCTAGACGGGCAACGATTTGATCTATACCTTGACCAGCTTGTGCCATTTTAGCAGCTTCCACCGCCAAGTAACCCATAGGCAACACGGTCATTTGAGAATCAAAAGGCACAATTTTAATCCCCTCTACCTGGTCTTGTAAGTTCACCAGGGATTGGTAAAAACCAGAAATCGTCTTCGATAAAACAATCGTAATGGCAGCATCATAACCTTCTTGTGCTAAAGATTCGTATAATTCAATCATTTGCCCTAAAGCCGGTTGAGATGTAGTTGGTAAACTACTCGAATTTGCTAATTTTTCGTAAAATTCAGCAGTCGTAATATCGACGCCTTCTGTGTAAGATTGTCCCTCTAAAATAAAGGGAATGGGCACAACCTTGATTTGATATTTTTCTACCAACTCAGCTGGTAAATATGAGCTACTATCTGTAACAACAGCAATTTTCATTTAATTGATACCTACTTTTCTTGATTTTAATACCAGGTGATTCATGCGATGATCTAGCAAGGTCATGAATTCACGGACCTTCGCCATATCAGCGGCTGACAACTGTCCAAATAACTGCTGGGTTAATTTCTCAGCGGCTTGACTAATTTGGGCAAAGACAGTTGTTCCAGTCGCACTAATTTCATACTGCACCTGTTTTTGATGTGTGGGGATTTTGGCCAAAAGCTCCTTTCCCACCAAGCCTTTTAATTGCCGACTTAATGTCGAAACATCAACCCTTAATTCACGAGCTAAACTCGCTTGGGTATTAGTACCGGCATTAACTTTAACTAACAGCAACCATTCCGAAACAGTCACCCCAAATTGTTGGGTCATTTCACTTAAAAGGCGTTGATACTTACGTTCAATTTCGAGAAATTCAGTTAGCACAAAATCCCTCCTTTCCTTTAATTTGTATAATACAATGTTATAGTATACAAGTTTAAATTGTAATATACAAGCTAAATTAAACTTTTAACCGGCAATTTATGGTAAAATAGCTTAGAAATCAAGAAAAAGGAGTGATTTTTGTGGCCTTTGATGGTCTTTTTACACACGCTATGGTTCAAGAATTGAACCACACCTTACAAAACGGACGGGTTATGCGAATCTCGCAACCTTATCCCAATGAGGTCATTTTAACAATTCGCGCCCAAAGAAAAAACTATCCCCTCCTTTTGTCGGCTCATCCGACCTATGCGCGTCTCCAAATAACCCAACAGCCCTTCACTAACCCCCCCGTACCCACCAACTTCACCATGATGTTACGGAAATACTTAGAAGGCGCCCACCTACTTACGATTGAACAAGTAGAAAATGATCGGATAGTTAACCTACACTTCACCAGTCGCAATGAACTAGGTGATAGTCTACCTTTGATTTTAAGTATTGAAATCATGGGTCGCCACAGCAACGTAATTTTAATCAAACAAGAAGAAAATAAAATCATCGACACAATTAAACACGTGGGTATAGATCAAAACCGTTACCGAACCTTACTTCCTGGTGCCGATTATATTCCCGCACCTAAGCAAGAAAAAGTCAATCCCTTCAAAGCCGACTTAGATAAAGTGGAAAACTTACTAAAATCTTTCCCTAACCGTGAAGTTCTTGCGCAAAAACTTCAGATTACTTATCAGGGCTTAGCTTTTAATTCGGCTCTTTACTTAGCTGATTACTTACATCAACACGATAATCAAGCCAAAGCTTTCCCGGATGCCTTAGCAAACTTGAAGCATGCCCAAATCGTCAAACTCAATCAAAAACTCGACTTTACGGCCTTTAATTACCCTGAAACTCAAGTCGTCGCCTCTTTTGAAAGTTTGAGTATGCTGCTAGATGATTTCTACCGTCAAAAAGCTGACTTCGACCGTGTTATGCAACAAGGCGCTAAGCTAATTCATACTATCAAAACTAACTTGAGTAAAAATCGCAAGAAACTCAAAAAACTAGACCAAGAATTAGCCGCCACCCAAAATGCGGAAGACTATCGGATTAAAGGCGAACTTTTAACGACCTACCTTCATCAAGTCGACCGCAGTATGGAGCAGATTGAACTGCCAAACTACTACGCTGATAATCAGCCGGTTAAGATTGCCCTCTCCAAACAATTAACCCCTTCACAAAATGCGCAAAAGTACTTCAAGCGTTACACCAAACTAAAAAATGCGGTGGCCTACATTGAAGAACAAAGCAAAAAAACCCGAGCCGAAGTTGCTTATTTGGAAAATCTTCAAAGTCAAATTGAACTAGCTAGTCCGAGTGATTTACCAGATATTGAAGCGGAATTAGCCCAAGAAGGTTATCTGCGACTTAAAAAACAAAAGCGCCAACAAAAACATAAAGTTGCAAAACCTGCTCAGTTTAAGGCTAGTGACGGGACTTTTATCTCGGTCGGAAAGAATAACCTACAAAACGACCGTTTAAGCCTAAAAATAGCGCAAAAGACTGATTGGTGGCTACATGTCAAGGATTTACCCGGCTCCCACGTTATTATTCATAGTGACCAGCCTAGTGAAGAGACTTTAGCTGAAGCTGCCAAAATCGCCGCTTACTACTCAAAAGCGCGGGCCTCCGCCAATGTTGCAGTCGACTATCTGCAAGTCAAAAAGCTCCGTAAGCCCAACGGTGCTAAACCTGGTTATGTCATTTATGAAGGGCAACAAACCCTCTACGTTACTCCGGATGAAAAGTTAATCAAACAATTACAAGTATAGCAAAACAGCCAAGGACACAATCCTTGGCTGTTTTTAATTATTATTTGTTTTTCTTCATTTCTAATTTCCGTAAGAATGGAAGTAAGAAACCTAAAACGATTAAGAAACCAACCGTTGCGAAGTTCATCATTAACTGGTGATCAAAGGCCTTAGTCCCTAGCGCAGCATCTTGAGGAATGAAGCCCATCGTTGCACAAACAAAGGTAAATAAGAAGCACCAGAAACCAACGACTAAAGCCCCATTCTTGTTCTTGATGTAAACATAATCAGAATGGAACTTGTCTTGTTGCATCCGAATAGCAATGAAGGCTACAAAGACTAAAGCAGTTTTGTATGGTGAAACAATTCCGTTCAAATTCAACAACCAGTTGTAGATAGAGTTGATATCAGGTAAAGTTCCAGATAACAAAAGTAAAAGCAAACTAATTCCGGCCGTCAAAGTGTATGAATGTACGGGACGACCCGCTTTATTTTTCTTAGTTAACCAACTTGGCATGTACTTAGCTGCCGTATCAGAGGCAAAGACCCGACTAGAAGCATCAATTAAGATCGCTAACTGCGCTAACATAAAGAGTAATTGCACCACTGCAAAGACATACATTAAGCTGTTACCTAAACCAACTTGTTGTCCTAATAAACGGAAAGCATAGTAAGGACCGTTCATCTTGAAATCGTGAGGAATATCGTTGGCGTTAAAGAAGACGGAAATTGCCAAAGTCCCGAAAATCGTTAAGAAGGCCGTCATAATAGCCAAGGCCCACATAGCCTTAGGGAAGTCACGTTTCGGATTCTTCATCTTAGCAATGTATGGTGCCGCTAATTCGGCCCCGGACATAGCAAAGATTAATAACCCAGTCGTTGAGAAGTAGTGCAAGCTGAAGTTTGGCTTGAAAGCTGCCAAGTTAAATGGTTGCGTCGCAATGTGTGCACCGTGTGTCAAAGCCCAACCAGTCATGAAGACAAAGAGCATGGAAATGGCAAACATTGCTCCCCCACCGATAATAGAGAGCACTTCCAATGAGTCGCGGAAGACATTTTCAAAAATAATAAAGGCTAAAATAATCGCAAATGTTAATAAACCAAAAGTCGTCGTTGACATCTTATCACCTAAAGTATTGTTACCTAAAATGATCCAACTTAAGGAAACAATAACGGAGTTAGACACGTCCACCAAATATGGGATAGTTTGTGTCCAATACATCCAGGAAGTTACATAACCAAAAAGGTCACTATTAGTTCCCCGACGAATCCAAGAAGCAAGTCCCCCTTCTTGGTTATCGAAAGTTAACCCTAATTGTGTCGCAATTAAAGCATAGGGAATCACGTAAGTAAACAGCAAGAAAATCCAGGAAATAACCACGGAAAGTCCCTGATTTTGGTATGGATAAAAGATATTTTCAAAACTAATAATCGTTACAAAATCCAAAAGCGCAATAACTGGCCAGGACATGTAATGTTTCTTTTCATTAAGCATTATACTCTCCTTGTAAATTCAATTTTTTAAATACAATTTTAAAATTTTAAATCTAAACAAGGTGGTTTATTTTTGCGCTTCAAGAAGGTTGAAGACACGCTTTTTCTCCTTTCGAATCTAATAATTTAACTTTTTCAAACCCTAATAGTTTACCGCTATTTTCAGAAAAAATCTACCTTTTTCCAGATTTTTCTCAATATTTTTCAAATAAAAAAGGCTAAATCTCCTTTGAGAAAACTTAACCTTCTTCATTTTATTCGTCTTTTTCCGCTTTGGCAACCACTTTTTCCCATGAAAACGCCTGTCCCTGACTTTCAACGTCAATGACATAACTTCCATTGGAATAACGATCACCCAGTTTAAAGATATTTGGATCAATCATAACCTTTAAGCCTAGATCAGTTGTCACCGTTAAGCCCGTCACTTCAGACGGCAACACCGTCGCTAATAAAATCCGGTGTGGGTTCTTCTTAAGTTCACGGAAAATTTGTAAACCACGCCGTGCACGACTACTTGGCTCAACTAAATCGACACTCATCTTCTTAAAGGCCCCGCGACTAGAAAGTAAACCTAAAACGTCGCCGGCCTTGACTAAGAGTACAGCAGCTAGGTAATCGTCGCGTAAGTCCATAGATTTCACACCGGCCGTTTTTGCACCAATCACTGGTACTTCCGTTAAAGAATAGGCTAAACCATAAGCTCCATGACTGACACAAAAGACCTGCAAATCTCCTTCTTGAGGACTCACATATTGAGCTAAAATGACTTCGTCTTCATTCTTAAGCTTCATGAAGACCGCGGCCCGCGAGCGGTAGGTCCGTCCTGGTTTTAAATCAATTAAGGCGGTTTGTTTAATCATCCCATTTTTCGTCGCAAAGACCAGGTTCCCTGCTTGATTTATATCCGTAAAGACGCGGGCATAAATCACTAATTCATTAGCTGCTAAACCTACACTTTGGGAAAGGTGTTCTCCAGTGTCCTTCCAACGTTCCTCCTTAATTTCGTGAACCGGTCGATAAATCACATGCCCCAAATTGGTGAAAATTAGAAGGTGATCACGAGTATTGGCGGTTTGATTCAAAATAACTTGATCGTCATCTTTCAAACCATTGTCTGCTGCCCCCGTAGCTTTAAACGACCGAAGTGATGAACGCTTGACATAACCTTGTTGAGAAACCAAAAGCTTCACATCTTCTTGAGCCACCAATATTTGGGTGGCAATCTTAATTTGCGCAACTTCTTTCTCAATCTTAGTTTTCCGAGGCGACTCATATTTTTGGGCAATCGCCTCTAACTCTTGCTTAATCACTCGGTCAAGTTCCATAGCATTGGCTAAGATTTTTTCGTAACCAGCAATAGCTTGGGCTAGATCGTAAGCTTCCTTTTCCAGGGCAGTCACATCTGTGTTAGTTAAGCGATAAAGTTGCAAGGAAACAATGGCTTCGGCTTGACGTTCGGTAAAGTCATATGTTGTCTTCAAGTTTTCACGCGCATCTTTCTTGTTTTTAGAAGCACGGATAGTTTTAATCACTTGATCCAGGATAGACAAGGCTTTAATTAGCCCCGCTACAATATGTTGGCGACTTTGAGCCTTTTCTAAATCAAAGGCAGTTCGTTTTCGAGTTACATCCCTTTGATGCTCCAGATAAGCTTGCAAGATAGTCTTTAAACCTACGTGCTCCGGACGCTTGTTGTGAATGGCCACCATATTGAAGTTGTAAGAAATTTGCAAATCCGTATTCTTGAAAAGGTAGTTTAAAATGGCTTGGGCTTCCGCATTTTTCTTAAGCTCAATCACAATCCGTAAGCCTTGACGGTCGCTTTCGTCCCGGACTTCAGCTAAACCGTCAACCTTCTTCAAAAGCCGTAATTCATCAATTTTCTTAACTAACAGGGCCTTGTTAACTTCATAAGGAATTTCAGTAACAACAATTTGCTCCTTACCTCCCCGAAGGCTTTCTATTTCAGTTTTGGCCCGTAAAATAGAGCGTCCTCGTCCGGTTTGGTAGGCTTTCTTAATCCCATCTAAACCTTGTAAAATCCCTCCTGTTGGGAAATCTGGACCTTTAACAAATTCCATCAATTCCTCTAAGCTAGCTTGGGGATGATCCATAAGATAAATGGTCGCCGCCACCGTTTCACCTAAGTTATGGGTTGGAATTTCCGTCGCATAACCCGCTGAAATTCCTGTGGCTCCATTAACTAAAAGGTTAGGAAAACGTGCTGGTAACACAGTTGGTTCGTATTCAGTATCATCGAAGTTCAAGACCATGTCGACCGTTTTCTTTTCAATATCGCGTAACATTTCCTCGGAAATTTCAGACAAACGAGCTTCCGTATACCGCATAGCAGCTGGAGGATCACCGTCCATCGAACCATTGTTCCCGTGCATTTCAATCAAGGGTTCCCGCAACTTCCAATCTTGACTTAAACGTACCATTGCGTCATAAATCGAGCTATCACCGTGAGGGTGGAAATTACCCATGACATTTCCGACGGACTTAGCAGATTTTCGGAAAGACTTATCGAAAGTATTACCATCTTCATTCATCGCAAATAAAATCCGTCTTTGAACCGGCTTTAGCCCATCGCGAATATCTGGCAAAGCCCGTTCTTGGATAATGTATTTTGAATAACGGCCAAACCGTTCTCCCATCACAGCTTCTAAAGATAATTCCTGAATATTACTTGGCATCCAATTCCTCCCTAACCTTCATTAAGGTCATCACTAAACTGACCCAAAACATCAAGTTGGATTTGTTCAACATCATCTTGACTAACTTCTCCGTGTGCACCAGCGGCCACGGCATTATCCAACAAACTGCCATCTTCTTCTAGAGTAAACTTGACATTTTTTTCAATCCACTTGCGCCGTGGCTCTACCTTATCACCCATCAAGGTGGTCACACGTTTTTCCGCAATAGCTGCGTCATCGATTTTCACCCGCACAAGCGTCCGCGTTTCAGGATTCATGGTTGTTTCCCAGAGCTGATCAGCATTCATTTCTCCCAAACCTTTGTAACGTTGCACCGTATAGCCTTTTCCCATTTCTTTTTGAGCAACCTCTAACTCATCGTCTGTCCAGGCATACTTAGTTATCAGCTGTTTTTTAACGGTCTTTTGTACCCGATATAGAGGTGGCAAAGCAATATAGACCCGACCAGCATCAATTAAAGGACGCATATACTTGTAGAAAAAAGTCAATAGGAGGGTTTGAATGTGGGCTCCGTCAGTATCTGCGTCGGTCATGATAATAACTTTATCATAATTAGCGTCGGCAATTTCAAACTCCGGTCCGACCCCCGCACCAATGGTGTAAATCATAGTGTTAATTTCTTCGTTTTTTAAAATATCTTGTAACTTAGCCTTTTGGGTGTTTAAGACCTTACCTCTTAAAGGTAAAATGGCTTGGAACTTCCGATCCCGACCTTGCTTGGCCGAACCACCGGCGGAATCCCCTTCGACCAAGAATAATTCGTTTTTCTTAGCATTTTTGGATTGAGCCGGCGTCAATTTTCCAGATAAATTACGTTCCGTCTTTTTCTTACGCTTACCAGAACGACTTTCATCCCGGGCTTTGCGGGCAGCTTCTCGGGCTTCACGGGCCTTGATAGACTTACGCACTAATTCTTGAGCAAATTCCCCATTTTCCATAAGATAGTAACTTAATTGTTCATTAACTAAAGCATCGACAATCGCACGAGCTTCTGGGGTACCTAATTTGTCTTTAGTTTGACCTTCAAATTGCAAGATTTCTTCGGGAATCCGCACCGAAACCACGACTGCTAAACCTTCGCGGACATCAGTTCCCTCTAAGTTCTTATCTTTTTCCTTTAAAAGACCAACCTTACGCGCATAGTCATTGAAAGCCTTGGTCCAGCCAGACTTCATCCCGGCTTCGTGTGTCCCACCATCTTTGGTGCGCACATTGTTAACAAAGGACATGATGTTTTCAGAGTAACCATCATTATATTGACCAGCAACTTCGACTTGCACACCATCCTTTTCACCTTCAAAATATAAAACTTCCCCTAAGGCATCTTTATCCTCATTTAAGTAAGCAACGAACTCTTTTATCCCTTCTTCAAACAAGAAAACATCTTCGTTGCCCTCACCACGTTCATCTTTGAGGGTAATTTTAACTCCCTTTAAAAGAAAGGCTGATTCCCGCAGACGTTCCGCTAAGGTATCATAGTTATATTTCGTAGTTGAGAAAATCTTATCATCCGGTTTGAAAGTCACCGTAGTCCCATTAGGCCGCTTAGTCTTACCTAACTTTCGCAAGGTGCCGACTGGTTTACCACCATCGGTAAAATCTTCTTGATATTCAATGCCATCACGAACGATATTAACTGTCAAACGCGTTGATAAAGCGTTAACAACTGACGCACCAACTCCATGCAAACCACCAGAAGTCTTGTAGCCTCCTTGACCAAATTTTCCTCCAGCATGGAGCACCGTAAAAATAACTTCAACCGTAGGAATCCCCATAGCGTGCATCCCCACGGGCATTCCACGACCATAATCAGAAACTGTTATAGCATTATCTTCGTGAATCGTAACATTAATTTCTTTTCCATAACCAGATAAAGCTTCATCAACAGCATTGTCAACCACTTCATAAACTAAGTGGTGTAATCCCCGGCTGTCAGTTGAGCCGATGTACATTCCGGGCCGTTTGCGCACCGCTTCAAGCCCTTCCAAGACTTGAATGGAATTATCATCATAATTTGGATTTTTTACCATTAATATTTTCAGCCCTTTCATTTTCGTTCACTAAGATGAACGTCTTTTCGATAATTAATCATACCGCAAAAGTTAAGTCTAAGTCAAACCTCTTTAGCATATTTTCAAAATCCTAAATAAATGCTAAAATAAGACTGTTATGCAAAATTAAGTTGTTGTAAAGGATATTTTTTATGGATATACAAATTATTATAATGCTCTGTTTGAGCTACTTAATCGGATCCATCCCTTCTGGCGTTTGGATTGGGAAAATTTTCTACCACAAGGATCCGCGTGATTTTGGTTCTGGTAACATGGGAACTACCAATACCTTTCGCGTCTTAGGAAAAAAAGCTGGGACGATTGTCCTGATTATGGATATGTTCAAAGGGACAGTGGCTGGACTACTTCCTTTAATGTTTCACTCCCAAGCTAATGCCATGTTAATTGGTTTAGGCGCCATCATCGGCCATGTTTTCCCCATTTTTGCCGGTTTCAAAGGAGGCAAGGCGGTCGCAACTAGCGTCGGGGTGCTTCTAGTCTACAACCCTCCCTTCTTCTTTTTAGCTTGGATTATTTTCTTAACCGTCCTTTTATTATCAAGTATGGTTTCAGTGGCCAGTATGGTAGGTTTTACTATCGTCACTGTAATTACCTTCTTCTTTAATGATTGGATTTTAACCACTGTTGCTGTCGTTTTAACCATCTTCATTTACTATCGCCACTTTAGTAACTTGAAAAGGATTTTCTCTGGACAAGAAAACCTCGTGCCTTTTGGCTTAGTTTACTACCTTAAAAAGAAAAAGAATGCTTAAAACAAAGAGCACCACTCCTGTCAAATCAAAGGAGTGGTGCTCTTTGCGATTATTACAAAATGTAACGACTTAAATCCTTGTCACCAGCAATCTTGCCCACTTTCTCATCAACGTAGGCTTCAGTAATGGTAATTTCACCCATCTGCATGTCAGGCCCTTCAAACAAGAGGTCTTCCAAGAGCTTTTCTAAAATCGTGTGTAAACGCCGTGCCCCAATATTTTCTGTTTCATGGTTAACATCAAAGGCAATTTGCGCAATTCTTTCCACCGCTTCCTTAGTGAAGGTTACATCGACATTATCCGTCCCAATCAAAGCCACATATTGACGAATCAAGGCATTCTTAGGCTCTGTCAAGATACGGATAAAGTCCTGAGCTGTTAAATCTTCTAATTCTACCCGAATAGGGAAACGTCCTTGCAATTCGGCAATTAAATCACTCGGTTTACTTTCATGAAATGCCCCAGAAGCAATAAAGAGCATGTGGTCGGTCTTCACCAAACCGTACTTGGTCTTAACTTGGGAACCTTCCACGATTGGTAAGATATCTCTTTGAACCCCTTCACGAGAAACTTCCCCGGCGTTTTGTTTTAATTTTGAAGTAATCTTATCAATTTCATCGATAAAGATAATCCAGTGTTTTGGGCTCGCTGAATGGCAGCGTCAGCTAAATCAGCAGCGTTAACCATCTTTTCTGATTCTTCACGAATAAATACTTCACGGGCTTCTTTGACCGTCAGCGTCCGCTTCACACGCCGTTTAGGCATCATGGAACCTAGGGCATTAAGGTCTAAGCCCATTTGGCCTAACATGTCATTTTGACCTTGAAGGGCTTGAGCCGGATCGTCCATATCGATGGTAATTTCGGTATTTTCCAAAAGACCTTTTTGCAACTGCTCATTGACGTTCAAACGTTCATTACGCACTTCATCGGTCACATCATTCGGGTTTTCTTCTTGCCCATTCAAACCAGCTTGGTTTAGGTAATCAGCAAAGTTACCATTTTGTAAATCACGCATCATCTTGGTAAAGTTCAGTTGGTCATTCGCCTTAGTTTCCTTTTTCTTAACAGGTACCAAAAGCTTCACCAAACGCTTGTTAGCTTTAGAAGTTGCTTGACTACGGACGTTTTTGAAGCTCTCTTCTTCTTCCATTTTATAAGCTACTTCAACCATATCACGAACCATAGATTCTACATCGCGGCCGACATAACCAACTTCTGTAAACTTAGTTGCTTCAACCTTAACAAAGGGAGCATGAACAATTTTAGCCAAACGACGGGCAATTTCAGTTTTCCCAACCCCAGTTGGTCCAATCATCAAAACATTTTTAGGTGTCACTTCTTCTTGCATATCCACCGGCAATTGCATGCGCCGGTAACGGTTACGCAAAGCTACCGCAATTGCTTTTTTAGCTTGGTCTTGACCAACCACGTATTTATCTAATTCATTTACTATTTGTCTGGGAGTTTTATCACTTGCTAGCATTTTTTAACCTCGCTTATAATTCTTCAGAAATAATATTTTGGTTCGTAAAGATATCGATACTTCCCGCAATATTAATGGCAGCTTCTGCAATTTCCTTAGCTGACATATGGGTAGTATGCTTAGTCAAAGCCTTAGCCGCTGCTAAAGCATAGTTACCGCCTGAACCAATGGCTAAAACATCGTCATCCGGAGCAATTACTTCACCAGAACCAGAAACCAAAAGAATTTCTTCTTTATCCATCACAATTAGCAAGGCTTCTAATTTTTGTAAAGCTTGGTCACTACGCCATTCTTGAGCCAATTCGACGGCTGCTCTTTGTAGGTTACCACTAAATTCATTTAATTTTTTTTCAAAACGTTCTTCTAAGTTAAAGGCATCAGCCACAGAACCGGCAAAACCTACCACTACTTGACCATTGTAAATCCGGCGAACCTTGTGGGCGGTATTTTTCATAATTACCTTTTCTCCCATAGTTACTTGGCCATCCCCCGCCATTGCGGTATGACCGTTATGCCGCACGGCACAAATGGTAGTTGCATGAAATGATACTGGCATCTTAATTTCCTCATCTTTCAATCAAAAATCCATGTTTCTCAAAGTGTAAACATTTTCTTAACTTATATTTTCTAATAAAGGTCAAACTTCGTCAAGTAATTAATTTTTTAAGAAATTTAACTATCAATTCGCTTTTACCATATTCACTTTATTTTTAGGTGCTAGATGGTCTTAACAATTATTTAGAACTGGCCAACTCGAATCATCAGCTTACTTTTTCAGAAAATTAGGCAAAATGAAAACTGAGAAGCCAAATCCGAATACTTAAAATTATTAGATGTATAATTTGTAAACGGTTTATCCATGCTAATACGACCACTACTACTCGTCAGTATGCTTAGCTAATTGATAAATTTCAAGCAAAGAATGACACAAGCTAATTTCCAAAGCAATCGATAGTCTGAATTAGAGTCAACAAGCTTAAGATGATTAATTATTTTTAATTACAAAAAACCCGCAAAATCAATATTTTGCGGGTTTTAACTATCTTTAACTGCATATAAAAATGCTTGTTAAAGGACTTGAACCTTCGACCTACGCATTACTAGTGCGTTGCTCTACCAACTGAGCTAAACAAGCATGATGATTAATCTCTTTCCATCAACTACTATAGTTTAGCATCATTATGATTATTGGTCAAGAATTTTTTAGGAAAAATATCTTTTTATTAAGTTAGTGACCTAGGTCCATGGTAAAGAGCGCTTGGCTCAATGCAATTTCACAGGGATCTGGATTACTATTTTGAAAAGTCACCGAACCTTGGGCACCTTCCGGCCGTAACCAACCACGTTTAGCTAATTGACGCTTAAGTTGTTGGGAAGCACCCTTTCCGCCATCAATAATTTCCACCTCTGGGCCTACCAGTTCACGTAAGAGTGGTTTGACAAAAGGATAGTGGGTACATCCTAAAACCAAACTATCCATTTTAGGTAAGTAAGGCGCTAATATATTAGCTAAGTAAGCTCTGGTTTCTGGCGCTTGAGTTTTACCAGCTTCCACTAATTCTACTAAATCAGGCGCTGGTAATCGGTGAATGGTGGCTTGGTCCTTAAATCGTGCAACTAAATCAGAAAATTTCTTTTCTCGCAAGGTTAACTCGGTAGCCATAACCACCACATCCCCCCCTTGCTCGTGTTTTACCGCCGGTTTGAGCGCTGGTTCTAAGCCAATGATGGGAATCTCAGGATACTTCCCCCGCAAATATTGAGCTGCAGCACTTGTAGCGGTATTACAGGCAATCACAATAGCCTTAACATCTTGGGTAAGAAAATCTTGAACAATTTTTTCACTCAAAGCACGGACTTCCGTCGTAGTCCGTGTCCCATAAGGAGCATTTTTAGAATCTCCAAGAAAAATAAAATCCTCCTGAGGCATGAGTTTGACCGCTTCTTTAAGGACACTGATGCCTCCCACACCCGAATCAAAAAAACCAATGGGCTTTTTTTGTTGTTCATTCATAATTTTGATTACTTCTTTCTTTTGATTACTTTATAATTCAGTAATTCTGTCTTTTATTTTACTGACATTCTAACTTTAAAGCAAGCAAAAATGACTCACCGTTAAGTGAATCATTTATTATTTAGAGCGAAAAACCCGCAATTTTAATGATGGTTCTGTTGACATTAACCTAATTTAAAAGAGGCTAATTTTTCTTGATTTAAATCTCTGATTAAAGCCAAAGCTAAATCTAACGATGCCTTGTAATCATGGTAGGAAGCAAAGCAATAAGCCGAATGTTCATAGCGCACCGGAATACCAATCACAATGGTTGGCGCCCCATTTTCATAGTAGATAGCTGCACCGTCTTGTCCTCCACCAGTCCGCACTGAACGAGTGTAAGGAATGCCATTTTGGTCAGCTAAATCACAGACATATTGTTGGAAAATAGGGTTAGGAATAAAGGTCGTATCCATATCACGTAACATCGGTCCTCGTTTCATACCGGTTTGTGATAGCCATTCAGGTTCAAATGTGTCGTCAGCTGGGCAAGACTCTAAAACAATCGCCACCTCAGGCTTAATCTTACGAGCCGTCACGTAGGCTCCTCGTAAGCCAACTTCTTCTTGGGAAGACAAGGCACAAACTACGTCGAAGTTGGTTTCTTGACCTTTTAATTCATCTAAAAGATTTACCATCACGGCTGCACCAAAACGATCATCGAAGTCTTTACCAAAAAATACTCCCGTTCGTTCATTGTAATCGCAGTCAACATCAACAAAGATAGGACAGCCAGTGTCAATTTTAAAATCTTCTATCGTTTCTTGGCGACTTGATGAACCCACATCGATTTGCATATCAGCAATTTCAGGTAAACTATTTTTTTCTGCCGCAGTCATAAAATGAGGGGGTTTAGTCGCTACCACTCCAGGAACATATTGACCTTCCTTGTTACGAATTTTGACCTTGAGTCTGGTAAATTGTATTTAACCCAGCCACCTACCGGAACAAATTTCAAAGAACCGTTAGGACGCACAGCTTGAGTCATCAATCCCACCGCATCAGAGTGTGCATCAAGTTGAATAACCGGCCGATTCCCACGATTTTCTTTCTTACTTGCATAAACGTTTAGCATCCCATCAATTTCCACATCTGCCATATCTTTAACTTTATCGACAAACATTTCGACAAATTCTTGTTCAAAACCAGGAATCGCATTGGCATTGGAAAAATCCTTTAACATTTGAATTTGAGCTGCTTTTTCCATTTACTCCACCTCTTCTAATCATTTACAAAGCACATTATAACACAATTTTCAGCAAAAAAGCCCTCAAACTGAGGACTTTTCCATCTACTCTTGAACTACTGTTTTCAGAGCCTCATCATAAGCTGGATCAGTATCACCAAGCTTTTGAGAAACTTTCTCTTCGATTTTTGTAACTGTTGCTTTAGTAGCTTGGCCGTTTACATCGAGACCATTTTCACTTTGAAATTTTTGAACGGCCGCGTTAGTATCTTGACCATAGTAGCCATTAGCTTTGCCATTAAAGTATCCTAAGTACTTGAGGAACATCTGTAAAGTTTTAACCTGCTTAGAAACTTGCCCTTCCTTATAGATCTTTGTGGTATCAATGAAAGCCAAGTAAGCTACTTCTGGATAATCTGCCTTAATATCTGGCTCAATACCTTTCTTGTGAATCCAAGTACCATTAGCTGTTAGCCATTTAGCAATCGTTAACTTCAATTCAGTGCCATTTTTAAATTCTTGCGTTGTTTGCACAGTCCCCTTACCGTATGTCTTAGCACCAATCAACTTGATATGCCCTGACTCATTCAAGGCGGCAGAGAAAATTTCAGCTGCGGACGCTGAGTTCCCATTGACCAAGATGACAGTTGGTTCGGTCACTTTAAAGCCCTTGTCAAATTTTTTGCCAGCGGTATAAGTTTCGACCTTACCACTACGATCTTTGACCCGCATAATCTTTTGTCCGTTTTTCAAGAACATGGAAGACATGGATAAAGCTTGGTCCATTAGCCCACCAGGGTTATTACGCATATCAACTACAAAGGCACTTACTCCTTGCTTACGTAATTTCTTAATAGCAGTTTTAAATTCCTTAGTTGTATTAGTAGAGAAAGTTGTCACCTCTAAGTAACCTACTTTGTGACCGTCTTTTTTTATAAGCTTAGCATTGACCGTGTGAATTGGAATCTTTGCTCGCGTTAATGTCTTGTTAAATACTTGGTCGCCCCGCTTGATAGTTACGGTAACCTTAGTGCCAATCTTTCCTCGAATTTTAGTAACTACTTTATCTAAAGCTTGTCCTTTAACTGACTTTCCATTAACTTTTAATAAGATATCGTCAGTCTTTAACCCGGCTTTTTGGGCTGGGGTACCAGTAATAGCTGAAGAAATTTTGATATATTCACCAGCTTTTTGAACTTGTGCTCCAATCCCCGAAAAACTCGAATCAATGGTATTATTCAAGCTTTCCGTCTCTGCTTTATTGAGGTACTCCGTAAATTGATCATCTAAACTTTCAATCATCCCGTCGATAGCTCCTTGCTCTAATTTAGAACTTGGAACTTTCTTATAATAATTGTAGTAAAGCGTTTGGTAAACGGTTGCGACCTTACCCAAAGAGCGGTAAGCGTCGTTGGCGACTTGAAGTTGGTGACGGACAAGGCCAAACATTAACCCTCCACCCAACAATAAGCCTAAAATACCAGTTAAAATCAAGTGCTTAAGTTGGTAACTCCGCTTTATTTTCTGTGGTTTTGCTGCCATATTTTATCCTTCTTTACTGTTGATATTGTTGCCAGACCTCATCAAAGATGGTCATACTTGGGAGATAACCGGCATTTAATTCTAAATATTCCGAAACTTCTTCATAAGTCCGCGCTTGTTTCGGAAAAGCCTGGTCAAAAAAAGCATTATTGGCAAACTGAGAAATTTCATCATGAGCATGCGGATTTCGCAAGGTCATAAGATATTGGTAAAAACTTTGACTACGCATACTTCACCTACTTAATTGAATCCAGTGGGATGTTAACTTCAAATAAGAACTTATTATTTGGTACATCAAGCTGCTTACCTTTGAGCACAATACCTTGTTTCTTGGTAAATTGGTTCAAATTTAACGTTAACGTTGCTTTCTTGGTATTAATCGTAACCCCTTTACTAAGGTCATAATTATTTTTGATATATCCTAAGATAAAACTTGCCGGTGCATTTAAAGAACCCACTGCTACAGACTTAGCTTGTAACACAATATTACCATTCTTATCTAATTTAGGAATGGTGTAAAGTGAAAAAGAAATGTTTTTTCCCAAAACCTTGGTCGTTCCCATTAAAATAGCTGAATCATTTAAAATAAACCGATACTTAATCTTTTGTTTCTTTTGACTTTGACGAAGATAGTAATTAATAGTCGCTTGAAGCTGCTTTTTGTCCATCGAAACGTCGATTTTTGTATAATCATTTGTCGGTAGCTTGGTTTGTTCCATTTTTACTTGAGCTTCACTTGGAGTGATTACTTTAGAGATTACAGTCCCACTTACCAAAAACAAAGTAGCTACTAAAATAATAAAGGCCCATTTCCAAAAATTAACAGTTTGCTTTTTCACTTGCATATTTTGTCTTTCCACTTTTTCACCCCATCCACGTTTTCTTATGCTTTATCATAACCTTATAGAGTCGACTTGTCATGTAACGGTACCCCTTATCGTTGGGGTGAAAGTGATCATCACTCGAAAGATAATCATTTTTTCTTCTTCATCTGCCAACATCTTCTCCACTTTAGTCGATGAAGTTTTATTTAAATCAAGTTGCGATTCTTTCTTGAGCTGTGTTTGATCCTTATTGAGATACTGTCCTTGAGAAAGACGGTCATTAATATCAACAAAATAAATATTACCATCATTTTCCGCTTGCTCTAAAGCAATATCATTCCAATCAGCTGTGTATTTAGGTAAATCTTGAATCGTTGGAAAATAAACATAAAAAGGATTGTAGATTGAAAACAAGAATATTGGCGCTTTAGGATTGTAGTATCGCACGGTCCTGATTAAAGCTTGCAATTTTTTTTGATAACTCTTTTTTTCCTTGGGCATAACCCCATCTAATTGATCTGTCAGCATCAACATGAAGTTATCTTGAATTACCTTCATCATATCATTTCCACCCACGGTCATGGTAATCACATCCGCCTGTGCCAAGGCCTTTTGAATTTTGGTGCTATTCTTGACTCTCGTCATGATTTGATCTGAGCGGTCACCCACCTTACCAAAATTCTGTGTCTTAACCTTAGCTTTTTGCTTTTTGTCTAAATCCTGCTTAATCAAGCCGACATAGCCTCCATTATGGTGGGTATCACCTTGCCCATAAGTCAAAGAATCTCCGACAGCAACCAAGTTAATTGTCTTGGCTTCAGCTATCCGCACTGGTAAATTAAAAGCTAACCAAAAGCACACTCCCATCAAAAGTATGACCATACTTTTAGATAACTTATTCATAAACTTCTTTCCTCCGTTGGTAGACCACAAAATCATGAGCATACTGATTTTTAGCATCCACAACACCTGGCGTCCGACTAATTTCTTCAAATTGATCATAGTCCAGTGCCACCATCTTGGTATCAGCAGGAAAGACCCCTTGAATCTCAGTTTTATGCAAAATCTCAACCTGGTCTTTTAAAAGTTCAAACAGTCCTGCACCACCAATAACTGCGATTTCTTGATCTTGGTGCGCCTTAATCCAGGCTTGGAGCTCCACAAAATTATGAACTAAAATTAATTGGTCTGACTCAACACCTAAATCCTTTTGGTGAGTTAAAACCACATGAAGTCTCCCTGGCAAAAGCTTAGGAAATGAAGCAAAGGTCGTTTTCCCCATAATCATGGGATGCCCCATAGTAACTTTTTTAAAATATGCTAAATCATCTGGTAAATGCCAAGGTAGGTGACCTTGGTAACCAATATTATGAGCTTTATCTTCTGCCCACACAAACATTAACATTCAATTCCTCCTTAAACCGCCACCGGTGCTTTAATAGCAGGGGCTGGATCGTAATTTTTAACCTTGATATCTTTGACATCATAATCAAAAACAGATTGTTTGTCGGGGTTTAACCACAATCGTGGAATCTTCTCACTTGGTGTGCGCCCTAATTGCTCCTGCACCTGGGTAATATGATTCTTGTAAATGTGAGCATCTCCTAAAGTGTGTACAAATTCTCCAACTTCTAAGCCACATTCTTTAGCAATAAGGTGTGTTAATAAAGCATAAGAAGCTATATTAAACGGTACTCCTAAGAAAATATCACCACTTCTTTGGTAAAGTTGACATGATAGCTTACCATTGGCCACATAAAATTGGAAAAGGCTATGACAAGGGGGTAAAGCACTTGTTGGTACAGATTCTGGATTCCAAGCAGTCACAATTAAGCGCCGAGAATTGGGGTTAGTTTTAATATCATTAATTACATTTTTGATTTGATCAATAGTTTCACCTTGACTTGTTTTCCATTGCCGCCACTGAGCCCCGTAAACATCCCCTAAGTTCCCATACTTTTGGGCAAAGTCATCATCAGCTACAATTTTTTGACAGAACTTTACCTTTTCAGCTTGGTATACTTGGTTAAAATCTACATCTGTTTGGGCACGCAAGCCAAAATCGGTCATGTCAGGACCATGATACTCAGGACTCTCTACCCAATTTTTAAAGGCCCACTCATCCCAAATATGGTTTTTATGTTTAAGTAAATACTGGATATTAGTATCACCTTTTAAGAACCATAGTAATTCACTTTTAATTAGACCAAAAGCCACTTTCTTGGTAGTTAACAAGGGAAAACCTTGACTCAAGTCAAAACGCATCTGATAACCAAATAAACTTTTCGTTCCAGTATTAGTCCGGTCATCTTTATCATATCCGTGATCTAAAACATCGCGGATTAATTGTAGATATGGTTCTTCTAAACTCATCAAATCTCTCCTTATACATACTGGCTGAGTTCTTCCCAACGCTCCATTTTTTCTAAACTTTGAACTTCCAGGTCATCAATTTGTGCCTGAAGCTCTCCTAGTTTTCCGTAGTCGGTTCCTGGGGTTTGTTCCATTTCTGCTTGAAGCTGGGCTTGTTTTTCCTCCAAAGCTTCAATTTCACCCTCTAATTTATCGTATTCAATCTGTTCGGCATAAGTTAATTTGGTCTTAACTTTCGCTTTTTCTGCTACTTCTTCCGTCACTGCCACCTTAACCTTAGTTGGCTTCTTCTTGCTAGTATTCAAAGTCTTAGCGAGGTATTCTGTAAAGAGCCCATTATAATGGTCAATTTGTGCCTGCCCTTGGAAAACCAAAAGGTTATCAGCTACCTTGTCTAAGAAGTAACGATCGTGAGAAACGGTGATAACCGTACCATTAAAATTATCCAGGTAATCTTCTAAAACCGTTAAAGTCCCAATATCCAGGTCATTTGTTGGTTCATCTAAGAGTAAGACATTTGGCTGTTCCATCAACAACTTCAAAAGATAGAGACGTCGTTTTTCCCCTCCGGAAAGCTTACGAATCAAAGTACCATGCATAAACCTTGGGAAGAGAAATTGTTCCAGTAAGCTCGTGGTTGAAATTCGTTCACCGTCAGCACCAATTACACCCTGACCCACCTCATCTAGGTAGCAATTACTCGCTTATCTTCCGGAATCTCTTCGGTTTGTTGCCGATAGTATCCTAAGCGCACCGTCTCTCCTTGAATTCGAAGACCGGAGTCCAGTTTAATTTCACCTGCTAAAGCATTAAGAAAGGAAGATTTACCTGCACCGTTAACCCCAGTAATCCCAATTCTCTGTCCTCCCTGAACTAGAAGATTAAAGTTTTTGATAATCGGATGATCACCTAAAGTCAAAGTCGCATCTTGAAATTCAAGAACTTTCTTACCTAAACGTTGTTGGCCCAAATTAATATCCACTTTGCCATCAACTTGCAAGGTGTGAAGGTTCTCCTTGAGATCATTGAAACGATTAATTCGTGCTTGTTGTTTAGTAGAACGAGCCTTAGCCCCCGTTCGCATCCAAGCTAATTCTTTTTTATAAAGCTGATTTTGTTTGTGTTCTGCCGTAATTTCTCTTTCGACCCGTTCAGCTTTTTGTTGTACAAAATCTTCGTAGTTACCGGTGTAAGCATAAAGTTTCCCAAAAGACAATTCAAAAATTTGCGTGGCTACTTGATCTAAAAAGTAACGATCGTGGGTTACTACTAACAAAGCTCCCTTATAGGACTGTAAATATTCTTCAAGCCACTTAATCGAATCGAAGTCCAGATGATTAGTTGGTTCATCCAAAATTAAAAGGTCAGGTGCCTGAATTAAAACCTGGGCCATCCCAACACGCTTCTTTTGGCCCCCAGAAAGAATCCCAATCTGTTGGTCCATATCATTGACATGTAACTGGCTTAAAATCGTGGCAATATTACTTTCCACGTTCCAGGCATCTTCTTGGTCCATTTCCCTGGATAACTTATCAAATTGAGCCTGTAATTTTTCATCTTCAGGATTAGCGCTATATTTAGCTAACACTTCCTCATAACGACGAATCGTTTGAAAAACCGGACCCGCCCCGTCAAAGATAGCTTGACGAATGGTCTTATCCTCATCCAAAACTGGTTGTTGCATCAAGTAACCAATGGTGTAGTCATTTGGAGCAATTAGCTCTCCACTATCAGCTGGGTCTAGACCAGCCAAAGCATTTAGCATTGTGGTCTTACCTGAACCGTTTGTACCAATCAAACCAATGCGGTCACCCTCGTTAATGATGAAATTGACATCTTCAAATAAAGTTTTTTCACCATAAGTTTTGGTTAAATTTTCTACCCGTAAGGTTTGCATTCTATCTCACTCTTTTCATTTTATCAAAAATTATTGCTCTTATTATAACATTATCTCTGTCCTTTGACCAAAAATAAGAGCCAAGAATTCACTCCTGACTCTCACCTTTTATTTAGTAGCTAAAGCCGCTAACAACGTAGTTTTCTCATTGAGTAGCCGCCCCAAGAGAACCTCTTTTTCTAGAAAAGCTAAAATTTTTCCTAAGCCTGGGCCCGGCTTAATGCCCGCTTCCTTAATAAGG
>NZ_BAMI01000005.1 GCF_000615765.1 Ligilactobacillus equi DSM 15833 = JCM 10991
TAAAATACAAGCAGTCAAGGAACATTCATCTGTTTCAGAGATATTATCTAAATTGGCTAAAGAATATTTAGAAAAAAACAAAATAGCTCTTACGAGCTATCGAGTGGAGCTTATATCCCCCCACTAAAGTAGGGGGATTTACGCTCCTTTTTCATTAAATTACCTGAAGTCTTAAGGATTTATAAAATTCACAAATGAATTCGTTTTCAAAGGACTTACCTTTTTTCTTTAAAAATATTTTTTGCTAAAATAGACTTATCAGTAATTATTGAGGAGGACTTCACATGGCACGCAAAAACAAGTGGCTCATCCGCATACTTTTTTACATATACATGCTTTACATTTATCTGACCGTGGTCAAACACAATTCATTTTATAGTTTTTTACTCTTAAATACCTTTTTAGCCTATATACCTTTGGAAGTCGCCTTTCACATGAATGAAAAGCAGCCCAAAGCTTTGTATGCTTTACTCTTTATTGTATGGCTCTTATTTTATCCTAATGCACCTTATGTGCTTACCGATTTATTCCACTTGGCACGCTTTAATCCTTATGACCCACAAACCGGCTTGATGACCATGAATTTGCACATGTGGCTAGCTTTTATTAATTTAGTTGCCAGTGCTTTGGCCTGCAGCCTTTTGGGTAATTGGTCAATTGATTACGTGACAGACACCTTACAAAAACGCTGGGGTAAAAAACAACCTCTTTGGCACTTTTTAATCGTTGTCATTTTACTCGTTATTTCATCAATCGGAATTTATATTGGTCGTTTTTTACGACTTCACACTGCTTATCTCTTTATCAATCCCAAATGGGTTACCGATGAAATTTTATCCATGTGGACCCCACGGATGCTGATCTTTGTCATTTTTATGTTCATCATTCAATTCATTATTTGGGTCGCCATGACCTTATACCGCCATGGCCTAAACAAGTACGAAACAGATTGCCAAAAATAAGATATTTACCGTTTCATATTTAAAGAAGACATCCCCCTAACGAAGGATGTCTTCTTTAGTCACGCCCAATAATTCGTACTTCAGTTTCTAGTTGCACGTTAAATTTTTCTTTGACAACATCTTGTACGTGAGTAATCACCTTTTGGTAATCACTTCCTTTAGCATGATCTACATTAACAATAAAACCCGCATGCTTTTTGGAAACTTGTGCCCCACCAACTTGATAACCTTGCAATCCTGCATCGTGCACTAATTTACCTGTAAAATGTCCCACAGGACGTTTAAAGACACTTCCACAAGATGGATATTCTAAAGGTTGTTTGGATGCTCTTTGATAGTTTAAATCGTCCATTTTGGCTTGGATAATTTGCTTATCATTAGGTGTTAGGCGGAAATTAGCCTGCACGACAATTTCTTGATTTTCTTGGAATATGCTGTGGCGATAACCAAAATCTAAATCTGCTTTTTGGTATTCTTTAAGTTGCCCATCACGACTGACTGCTAAAACAGATTCAATCACATCTTTACTTTCACCACCGTAAGCCCCGGCATTCATAAAGACTGCGCCACCGACACTTCCTGGAATCCCACTGGCAAATTCTAAACCTGACAGACCATGAGCTTGGGCAAATTCACTAGTATGGATAATTGTCGCTCCCGCTTGCGCTGAAATGATATTATTTTGGCAGGTAATCTCCGTTAACTCTGTTAGGAAAATTACTAAGCCTTCAATTCCGCCATCTTTAACAATTAAGTTACTAGCATTTCCTAACACTGTTAGTGGTAATTGTTGGGTTTGACTAAAAGCCAAAATCGCTTGTAATTCCGCCACAGATTTAGGAAAGATAATGGCATCTGCGGGCCCACCTGTTTTCGTGTGGGTAAAGTCCGCGAGGGGGTGGTTACTTAAGACCTGACTATTCGGAAACTTTTCACTTAAAATTCGACCAATATTACTCATCTTTGACGACCTCTCAAAATTTATTCTGACCTAATTTTAACATTTTTCCGTCTAGATATGTTAAAATACCTCCCAGAATAATCTTTGGAGGAAAATTTATGAATTTCATTGCTTTTGATTTTGAAACCGCTAATGCTAAACGGAATAGCGCTTGTTCTTTAGCCTTAACTGTCGTCGAAGATAATCAAATCACTGATTCGTTTTATTCTTTGATCAATCCTGAAAGTGAATTTCACTGGCGTAACACCCAAATCCACGGTATCACCGCACAAGATGTAGCCCAAGCACCGACTTTTGGACAATTATGGCCTCACATCGCCGGTATTTTCTATAATCAAAACCTCTTAGTCGCCCACAATGCGCCTTTTGACTGTAGCGTCTTAAAACATTGCTTACTCAAAGAAGGGCTCGAAGTGCCCCGTTTCAACATTTTAGATACTGTTAAAACTAGCAAACACTTCTACCAAAACTTCCCCAACCACAAATTAGATACCCTGTGTCAAGAATTAAATATTCGTTTAGATCATCACCACAACGCCAATGATGATGCGCTAGCTTGTGCTAAAATCCTTCTCCATCAAGAAAAAGAATTCGGATTAAATCAATTAGAAAGTTTTGTCAAAGTTTACCCAAAATAAGCCTAACTTCCGTCAAAAAGTTAGACTTATTTTTTTATTTTCTCATAAACTAAATGTCCGACATACGCAATGAAAACAAACGGAACCGTCCAATACAAAGCCACTCTTTGTGAAGGATCAAACCAAAGCAACAAACAAGATAGGAGACTGGCAATAAAAGCAAACCAAGATACAAAGGGATAAAGTGGCGTCTTAAATTTCAAATCTGACACTGACCTTCCTTGGGTTAAAAAACGTTGCCTAAATAAGATCTGACAATAAGCAATCGCCATCCAGACAATCACCACAGCTAAACCTGAAATTGAAACTAAAACTAGATAAACTGTATCAGCTGCATAAATACTAGATAACAGCGATAAAATCCCGCCTAGCATGGAAGCTCCCACCGCTACCATAGGAGTTCCTTTGTGATTGGTTTTGGCGAAAATTTTGGGAATGGTACCTTCATTGGCTAAAGACCACAGCATCCGCGTGGAAGCATACAATCCGGAATTAGCTGCCGAAATAATTGCCGTTAAAACTACAAAATTCATGATATCAGCCGCATAAGGAAGTCCCATCATGGAAAAAACGTGGACAAAGGGACTTTGGGTTACCCCCGCTTGCTTATAAGGGATTAACGCTGCCATAACAGTGATAGAACCGATAAAGAAGATTACCAACCGCCAAAGGGTGGTGTGAATTGCCTTAGGTAAAGTTTTTTCAGGATCTTTGGCTTCACCAGCCGTAATTCCGATTAATTCCGTCCCAGAAAAGGCAAAGTTCACGGTCAGCATCGTGGTAAAGACACCACCAAAACCAGTTGGAAACCATCCATCTTTGACTAAGTTATTTAATCCTGGTGCATAATCCAAGCCTTTAAAAGGAATTAAACCAATAATCGTTAAGCTTCCTAAGAAGATAAAAGCGACAATCGCTAAAACCTTAATGGCTGCCAACCAAAATTCACTTTCTGCAAAAATACGGACGGTAAAGATATTTGAGAGCAAAATTAGAACAATAAAAATTAAAGAAAAAATCCACACGGGAATTTCGGGAAACCAATTTTGCATGATTATTCCTGCGGCGGTAAACTCCGAGCCTAAGGCAATCGTCCAGGTTAACCAATATAAAATAGCCACCACAAAACCTGCAGACGGATTAATCAAATCCTTAGCATAAACATGAAAAGAACCGGTATAGGGCATAGCCACGGATAGTTCTCCTAAACATAACATGACCGCATAAACTAAGATGGCACCAAAACCATAGGCTAAAATCGTACCAACCGGTCCAGCCTGATGAATAGTGTAACCCGAAGATAAGAATAATCCGGTCCCTATTACACCGCCCAGAGAAATCATTTGAATGTGGCGGGCCTCCATCTTTCTTTCTAAATGGCGCTTATTTTCTGTAGTACTTGCCATAAGCCACCCCACTTTCTACTAGAATGGGATTATTATAACACGGAACGTACCTAAAAAAGCCTCATTCCTTAAAAAATGAGACTTTTATGAGTTTATTCTTAAGCCAAGCTTTGACTAAGGGCTTGGGCGAGCGCTTGGGAACGTGAACCATGACCTAAGAAACTTAACTTACGGTAATCCGGATTTTCTGAATCCTTCGTAAAAATTACTTCCAAATTATCAACAGGTATTTCATCAGCCACAAACTTTGCCCACTCAACAACGCTGACGCCATCACCATTAAAATATTCTTCTAAGCCAAGCTCATCGCCCCCCACTTCTTCTAAGCGATAAACATCCATATGATAAAGGGGTAAGCGTCCTTGATGATATTCACGAATCAGGGTAAATGTTGGACTTTTGATGTTGGCCTTAATTCCTAAACCTTTGGCTAATCCCTTAGTAAAGGTCGTTTTACCTGCACCTAAATCACCCGTCAATAGAATGATATCACCGGCTTGAACTAAGTCCGCTAATTTTTGCGCAATGTTTTGCGTTTCTTGACTATTATTTACAATAAACTCCATGTAATTTTATCCACCTATTAATCTTGTAATGCTTGCGCCGCTGTAATCAGAGAAACATCGTAAACTTCTTGAGCACTGCAGCCCCGCGATAAGTCTGAGATTGGCGCATTTAACCCTTGTAAGATAGGACCAACAGCTTTGAAATTACCAAAGCGTTGGGCCATCTTGTAACCAATATTTCCAGATTGTAATTCAGGGAAAACAAAGACATTAGCCTGACCTGCTACTTTGGAACCTGGTGCTTTTTGTGCAGCAACTTCAGCAACAAAGGATGCATCAAACTGTAATTCACCTTCAATTGCTTCATCCGGCGCTAACTCTTGTGCAATCTTAGTAGCTTCTTGCACTTTAGTTACTTCATCTGATTTAGCAGAACCCTTAGTTGAAAAACTCAACATAGCCACCTTAGGGTCGATATCAAAGAGACGCGCTGTTTTGGCACTTTCTACCGCTATTTCTGCTAAAGCTTGGGCATCAGGATTGATATTAATCGCACAATCAGCAAATAAGTAACGTTCAGTATCATTGTTACGCGTCATTAAGAAGGCTCCACTGGTCCGACTCACACCAGGTTTGGTCTTCACCAATTGTAAGGCTGGACGCACTGTATCACCAGTTGGGTGAATAGCGCCAGAAACTAGGCCATCAACTTTTTTCATGTAAACTAACATGGTCCCAAAATAGTTTTCGTCTTGTAACATTTGACGCGCTTGTTCTTCCGTGTTCTTACCCTTACGGCGTTCTACAAAAGCCGCAACCATCTCATCAAAGTCAGCTTGAGGATAAGTCTTAGGGTCTAAAACTTCTAAGTCAGCTGGTAACTCAAAGCCGGCCTCTTTCGCCGTAGCGCTAACGACATCTTGAGCCCCTAAAACCACCGGCTTCACTAAATCATCTTGCGCTAAGCGAATCGCAGCTTCTACTACTCGTACATCGCTACCTTCAGGAAATACTAAACTGATATTTTTTCCACTAATTTTAGCTTTTAAACTTTCAAATAAATCCATAACTGTAACTCCTTTATTTAACATGTGCTGGCAATTGCCAGTTGATTGGTGCTTGTCCCATGGCTTCCAAGGCCGCATTTACCTTAGAAAAGGGCTTAGAACCAAAAAATCCACGATAAGCTGATAAAGGACTAGGATGTGCTGATTTGATAATAATATTACGCTTGGTATCAATTAGCTTAATCTTGTCTTGAGCAGCCTTCCCCCAAAGAACAAAGATAACAGGTTGTTTCCGATTTGACAAGGCCGAAATGGCTGCATCAGTAAGTTTTTCCCAACCCCGACCTTGGTGAGAAAAGGCTTGACCCTCTCGAACAGTTAACACCGTATTAAGCATCAGCACGCCTTGTTTCGCCCAGTCTACCAAATAGCCATGATTGACCGGCATAACTCCTAAATCACTAGCTAGCTCCTTATAGATGTTTTGCAGTGACGGCGGAATTGCCTGACCTGGTAAAACTGAAAAACTCAAACCATGAGCCTGATTTGGACCGTGGTAAGGGTCCTGTCCCAAGATGACCACCTTAACATCTTGGAAGGGCGTCAACTCAAAAGCTGTAAAAATATGGTACATATCAGGATGAATTTTTTGGGTACGATATTCTTCTTTCAAAAAATTATGTAACTTTCGATAAGATTCACTCGCAAATTCAGCCTGTAAAACTTCTTGCCAATCATTGTGGATAATTGTTTTCATAAAGCACCTCATAGTCATTCTATCATATTATCTTTCTCATGTAAGCGATTTAACAAAAGTTTCCAACTTTTCTTTATCGTGCTACAATTACATTATAAACTAAATTAGAAAGAAGGCCTATTATGATTCAAATTATTGCTTCTGATATGGATGGAACTTTTTTAAACGACCAAATGACAATTTCAAAAGTTAACGCAGAGGCCGTCAAAAGGGCCCAAGCTCAAGGTGTGAAATTTATTGTTTCTACCGGACGCGCCCGCAACGAAATCTACCCTCTCTTACAAGACGCAGGTATTTCTTGCCCCTTAATTTCCATTAACGGAGCTGTGGTGTACGATGAAGAAGGTAAGATTCTTTCCACAGCTGCCCTCTCAGATCAAACAGCCCAGCAATTAATTCATCGTCTAAAGCGGGCCGGTCTTTATTTTGAAGTCGTGGCTTCTAATGGGGTTTACTCTGATAATAAAGCACAAAGAATTGCTAATTTTGCAGAACTTCTCACCCGCGTTACACCTGATACACCTTTTAAACTAGCCGTTACTTTGGCCTCTGCACGTATGGAGCTCATGAATATCAAATATATCGATAACTACTACGATTTGGTTGATGATCCTCACGTGCAAATTTACAAAATTGTGGCTTTTAGTCAAGAAGGTAAAAAGATTCTGGATCCCTTACGCACCGAATTAGAAAAAAATCCCATTTTAAAAATTACGGCTTCTTCTGATTCTAATATTGAAATCAATCATGTGAATGCTCAAAAAGGAATGGCTCTCCAAGCTTATGCCGATCGCCTAAATGTCCCGATGGATAATGTTATGGCCATTGGTGATAATAATAACGACCTTTCCATGTTAGAGGTAGCTGGTATCTCTTATGCTATGGAAAACGGAAGCCCAGAGGTTAAGCGCGTTGCTAAACGCCTGGCCAAAACCAATGTAGAAAATGGAGTTGGTTTAGCGATTTTAGATGTGCTCGCAGAAAAATAGATTGAAGGTGAGCCACTTTGGCAAGAACACTCTACTCACGCCGAACCTACCTTTCGGCCCGGGGCGTTAATACGATTAAAGATCGTAACGGCAAGATTACCTATATTCTTTCTGGACGGTGGGGGATGATGCCAGCCGTTATGGAAGTTTACAACGTCTCTGATCAACGTCTCGCCCAAATTCGGCAACGCTCTTTAGGGGTCCTACCCCGCTTTGAACTCTATGATGCCAACCAGGAAATGGTGGGCTCTTTACGTCGTTACTACCGCATGGGACCTGAAATCCTCTTCGTTTCTGGGCTAAATTGGGTGGTCTTAGGTAACTCACTTCACTTTAATTATCGAGTCTACCATGGACGCAAGTTAATTATGACTTTAAAAGAGTTTTCCACTCAAAATCAAGCTGATTTAGCCATGACGGTGACTGATCAAAATGATGAACCAATTTGTCTTTGCTTAGCCGCAATTTTGGACTTTTGGGCTAAAACCCCCCATAAGAAAAAACAAATTCGATTTAATCATAAATATCACCAACTCGGAAACTTTTCCTAAAATAAAAAGGAACCTGGGACAAAACTTATCCCGGTTCCTTTTATTTTAACCATAATTTTTCAAAGTCCGCCGAATTTCGCGATCTTGGTCGCGTTTTTTGATTGATTCACGCTTGTCATAAACGTGTTTCCCTTTGGCGACTCCAATTAAAACCTTGGCAAAACCATTTTTAAGATACATTTTCAAAGGAACTAAAGTTACCCCTTGTTTTGAGACTTCTTGCCCTAAGCTAGCAATTTGTTTCTTGTGTAAAAGTAATTTCCGATTTCGAAGAGGATCATGATTAAAGCGATTCCCTTGAGTATATTCGGAAATATGCACATTCATTAACCAGGCTTGACCATTTTTTATTTGGGCAAAACCATCTTTTAAGTTAACGCGACTAGCCCGCACCGATTTAATTTCAGTTCCAGTTAGAACCAAACCAGCTTCCACCGTTTCTAAAATAAAATAATCATGACTTGCTTTTTTATTTTGGGCTAATGGGCGGTCTTTTCCTTTGATTTTCTTTTGTGCCATATTAACACCCCACCTTACTTTTTAGTGTTATTCCGGTTACGGCTAAAACGTGGTTTATTACCACGATTATTACGGTTACGGTCATTTAGACGGTGGTCACTGTGGCGGTCATTATAACGACGATTATTACCTTTACCAGAGCGGTTACGACCATTACGTTGACGCTTATCACCACGACGGTCATGGTTGCGGTCATTTCTTCTTTGTCTTGGTGGTAATTCAATTCCATCAAGCAAGTTAGACGTTGGCGCATCTTTCGGATTTAAAAGCTTGAAGTTAATTTCTTTTTGTTCCACATTGACACTGTCTAACTTAACCCTAATTGCTTGCCCAATTCTAAAGGTCCGCTTGGAACGTTGCCCCACTAAGGCTAATTGTTTTTCCACAAAGTAGTAGAAATCATCTTTCAATTCACTAATATGAATTAAACCTTCAACCGTATTTTCTAGGGCAATGAACATCCCAAACTTTGTTACGGAACTTACCACGGCGTCAAACTCTTCCCCAACATGGTCAGCCATGTATTCAGCCTTCTTCATGGCATCAGTGTCACGTTCCGTATCAATGGCTCGTCTTTCCATTTCAGAAGCATGAGTGGTCATTTCAGGTAATTGACTTTCGATGCGATCTTGCGTATCTTGACTACGGTCAGTAGCGTAAGTTCGAATTAAACGGTGGACCATCAAGTCTGGGTAACGTCTGATTGGTGAGGTGAAGTGGGTGTAATCCCCTGCCGCCAAAGAGAAGTGTCCAACTGGTGTTGGGGCGTATTTAGCTTGTTGCATGGAACGTAACATCATGGTTGAAACCATGGCTTCTTCAGGACTACCTGCTACCTTTTTCAAAACAGTTTGCAACATCTTAGGGGTAATTTTATCAGAACGCCCCGTAACTTGTACACCTAATCCTTCCAACATTTCGTAAAAGGCCTTGATTTTGTCTTCCTTAGGGTCTTCGTGAATCCGATAAACAAACGGTAAGTGTGCTTGATTGTAATGAGTTGCAACTGTTTCATTCGCAGCCAACATGAAGGATTCCACCATTCTTTCAGAAGTTCCCCGTTCCCGGATTTGAATATCCGTTGGATGACCTTCTTCATCAACGATAATCTTGGCTTCAGGAAATTCAAAATCAATCGAACCGCGACGTTTACGCATTTTGACTAAAATTTTGTGTAATTCAGCCATCTCCTTAAACATTGGCACCAGTTCCGCATAACGTTCCTTGGTCTTTTCATCATCAGATTCCAAAATCTTGTTGATGTCAATGTAAGTCATTCTCTCCGTGGTCTTAATCACAGATGGGAAAATTTCGTGATTTACTACTTCACCTTCCGATGTAATTTCCATTTCACAAGACATGGCTAACCGTTCCACCTTCGGATTTAAAGAACAAATTCCGTTAGATAGCTTAGGTGGCAACATTGGAATCACACGGTCAGTCAAGTACACGGAAGTTCCCCGGTCGTAAGCTTCATCATCCAAAGGTGTTCCCGGACGAACATAGTGAGAAACATCAGCAATGTGGACCCCTAAGTGGTAATTGCCATTTTCAAGTTTCCATACCGTTACCGCATCATCCAAGTCTTTTGATTCGATACTGTCAATCGTAACTAATTTTTGATCAGTTAAGTCCCGACGCCCCACTTTTTCTGCTTCCGTTACATAATCGGGAATTTGGGCAATTTGATCTTGCACTTCTTGCGGAAATTCAGTTGGTAAATTGTGTTGGTAAACAATTTCCAAAATATCGATTCCTGGGTCATTAACATTCCCGATTACCTTGGTAGCAACCCCTTTAAGGATACCAGGTAAGTGAGAATCTGGATAAGCAGTAATATCCGCTAAAATCACTTCACCGGGGACGGGATGTAAACCTGTGTCTTCGATTAAGAAGCGGTAGTTAGCTAGCTTCTTGTCTTTTAATTTGATAATTCCAATAATCCCCGCAGGCAACTTTTCGTCTTCCGGAACTTCAAAAGCCCCTACGACTTGGGTCAAATTGTGTTGGGTAATGGCCACAATTTTACCTTCTGGTCCCTTACCATTTTCGGGATCACCAGCCGATAACATTTCCACTTCCACCTCGTCACCATTTAAAGCGGCCATGGTTTGGGTCGGATTAATAAAGAAATCTGGTTGTTCTGGATCAATGGTTACAAAACCAAAACCGCGGTCATTTCCGTGGAAAATCCCCGTAAACACTTGAGCTTCCTTGCGACGGGCCAAAGTAAAGGCCCCACTTTGGTTCAGATTGATTTGGTGGTCATGTTCCAATTCCGCTAAAGCCTTAACCACAAATTTGAATTGGCCACTTTTTTGCATATCAAGTAAATCAACTAACTGATTTACCGTAAATTCTTGGTCTGGTTGCTCGCCTAAATGGGCGAGAATCGCCGCTTTTAATTCATCATTTTGCATGCTATTTTTTCCTCTTGTATCTGTCTAATTTCGATCATTTTACCTAGCTTTTTAAAAAGCCCCCTGGAGTCAGGAGGCTTTCTTGTGCTTTATGAGCCTTAATGTGATGAAATGTAGGCAAGTGCAAGCGCCAAGCCAAACATAATTACACCTAAAACAACTGTTACTCTTTGCATAAATGCTTCAAATCCACGGGGCTTTTGCTTGCTAAATAAATCGGCCGCTCCCCCAGATAAAGCACTAGAAGCATTATCATTTTTTGCCGGCTGCATCAAGACAGCGATAATCATTAAAATAGAATCGACAATCAATAATGTTAACAAAATATTGTACAAAACAAGACCTCCTCGCCCACTTTGGTAATTTAATATCTACTCTAATCTATCATATTTTAGCGATAAATTCCAGTCTTACTTACCCTTGAGCGAAATTTTCCCGGTTATACTGTTGGATTTTGTCATTCAAAAGACCGCGCTTATCATGGCTAGTTAGAAAAATCAAGGTATCACCACTACGTATCAAAGTATCACCGTGGGGAATCAAAAGATTTTCCCCCCGTCGAATTTCCACCAAGAGACAATACTTAGGCCAAGAAATTTCACGAACTTGTTTATCTTGTAAATAAGAGCCTGAAAAAACCGGTACCTCCAGCCGATCTTCATAACGCTCGGCCATCTCAACTTCAGCATGCTTAACCGACTTCAAGCGCGCCAACATGGCTTCATAAATTGGCCGTCCCCCACAAACATCAACTAAAAGATAGGCAATAATTGCGACAACGGCCAAAGGCATCAGGTGAGATAAAGAACCCACCATTTCGGTAATTAGTAAAATTGCCGTAAATGGGGCTTTACTGATACAAGCAAAATACCCTGCCATAGCATACACCACAAAGTTTGCGACTAAATATGTAGGCAACAAACCTAAGACCACTAAAAGTTGACCATATAAGGCACCGATAATCGCCCCCAAGGTGAGAATCGGTAAGAAAATTCCGCCGGGTAAACCAGAGCCATATGATAGCGTCGAAAATAGCAAGCGTAAGACAAACATCCCTAATAAAATACCTAAACCAGGTACTTGTTGGCCAAAAGAGACAATTAACCCATTCCCACCGCCTAAAGTTTGTGGCCAGTAGAGTCCGATGGGAAGAACTAATAGAAGCGGTACAATACTATCCAAAATGGCTGGCCAAAAGCGGTACTTAGCGTAAACCTTTCCCACATTGAGAGTTAAATATTGATATAAATACCCCAAAGCTCCTAATAACAGTCCCAATAATAATAAGTACGGATAATAGCGAATAGGCAAGGCATATTGATGCTGCATGTGCAAGACCGGTGTCAAACCGAAAATACTCATCGAAACTGCATTCGCCGCTAAAGCTGCTGACAATGCGGTCATCCAAACTAAAGGAGAAAAATTATGGTACACTTCTTCGATGACAAAAAGCGTCCCCGCAATCGGCGCATTAAAGGCGGCGGAGAGACCTGCTGCAGATCCTCCTGCAATTAACAATCGCCGGCCAACACCGTGATGATTAGTTTTTTCGGCAAAACCTTGCCCGACCATGGCTCCTAATTGAATGGAAGGACCTTCCCGTCCCAGAAAAAGTCCAGGCGCAATGGCCAAAACCCCGCCAAACCATTTGCGCCATAAGACTGACCACCATTTTTGTTCTAAAAAACCACTTAATTGACCTTCTACTTGCGGAATTCCTGATCCTTTAATATTAGGCTCATCGTGGATTAAGCGCGCTTCAAGCAAACAAATCAAGGTAATAATTGGTAACCACACTAATAACCACCAAGGGTTAGTTTTAATTAAGCTATAAAAGTACACCGCGATTTGCGCTAATTCTTCAATAGCCTTTCGAAAAGCGGCCACAATAATCCCTGCTAAAACTCCAACTGCAACTCCCTTGCCAATGAAATGCAGACGACTGAAATCAAAATTTCTATTTTTTTCCACAAGTAATTCCTCCATCAAACAAAAAGAAACCGGAAAGATTTACATCCTTCCGGTCCCTTCTAACGCTTTAAGCGAATCTTATTTGTTTTCGATTGCTTCGCGTGCGTCTTCGCTGATGTTGTAGAATGATTGGATACCCTTGTATTCTGCAACATTTTCAGTCAATTGATCTTCAATACGCATCAATTGGTTGTACTTAGCAAGACGGTCAGTCCGGCTCATAGAACCAGTCTTGATTTGGCCTGCATTTGTAGCAACAACTAAGTCAGCAATAGTTGTGTCTTCAGTTTCACCTGAACGGTGTGAAACAACAGCTGTGTAACCAGCTTCCTTAGCCATTTCGATAGCTTCCATTGATTCAGTCAATGTACCGATTTGGTTAACCTTGATTAAGATTGAGTTAGCTGCACCCATCTTGATACCCTTAGCAAGGAATTGAGTGTTTGTAACGAAGAAGTCATCACCAACTAATTGAACCTTCTTACCTAAGCGGTCAGTAACAGTCTTCCAGTCATCCCAGTTGTTTTCATCGATAGGGTCTTCGATTGAGATGATAGGGTACTTGTTAGTTAAGCCTTCAAGGTAATCGATGAATTGTTCAGTAGTGAATTCTTCCTTAGTTGACCAACGTAAAGTGTAAGTCTTTGTGTTGTCATCCCATAATTCTGAAGAAGCAACGTCAACAGCAATCGCAATGTCCTTACCTGGCTTGTAACCAGCTGCTTCAATAGCTTGTACCAAGTATTGTAATGGTTCTTCGTTGTTTGCGAAGTCAGGTGCGAAACCACCTTCGTCACCAACAGAAGTAACCTTACCAGCTTTACCTAATAAACTCTTCAAGTTGTGGAAAGTTTCTGAACCCATCCGGATTGCTTCGGCAACAGTCTTAGCACCTACAGGCATAATCATGAATTCTTGGAAGTCAACCTTGTTGTCTGAGTGTGCACCACCGTTGATAACGTTCATCATTGGTGTTGGTAAGACGTGCGCGTTGAAACCACCTAAGTAGTTGTATAAAGGCATTTCTAATTCGTCAGCAGCTGCACGAGCAACGGCGATAGAAACAGCTAAGATTGCGTTAGCACCTAACTTACCTTTGTTTGGAGTACCATCTAAAGCAATCATGGCCTTGTCGATAGCAACTTGATCAGTTACTTCAAAACCAACAATTTCCTTAGCGATAACGTTGTTAACGTTGGCAACGGCCTTTAAAACACCCTTACCTTGGTAACGAGACTTGTCACCATCACGTAATTCAACGGCTTCGTGTTCACCAGTAGAAGCACCGGAAGGAACGATTCCGCGACCGAATGCACCTGCTTCAGTGTAAACTTCAGCTTCAACTGTTGGGTTACCACGTGAGTCTAAAACTTCGCGTGCGTAAATTTCTGTAATTGCAGACATTATTTAACTCTCCTTTGAGATAATTGACTTTGAGAAATTATTCTCTTACTTTGTATTCTAAAGGTTTATTGTGCTTTTTTCAAGCCTATTTTTGGTAGTTAACCAAGGCAAGGTATGATTCTGGAACTAATGAAGCACCACCAACTAAACCACCGTCGATGTCTTCTTTAGCCATTAATTCCTTCACGTTTTCAGGCTTTACAGAACCACCGTATTGAACGCGAACTTTGTCAGCAGTTGTTTGGTCGTATAACTTAGCAACTGTTTGACGTACTACAGCACAGATTTCTTGTGCTTGGTCAGCAGTAGCTGTCTTACCAGTACCAATAGCCCAAATTGGTTCGTAGGCGATTACTAAGCTGGCTACTTGATCAGCTGATAAGTCTTTCAAAGCTGCAGTAACTTGGTTTTCAACCCATTCTTCAGCTTTGCCAGCTTCACGAGTTTCCAAAGATTCACCACAACATACGATTGGTGTCAAACCGTTGTTGAAGATAGCGTGAGCTTTCTTGTTGATATCTTCGTCAGTTTCGTGGAAGTAGTCACGACGTTCTGAGTGACCAATAACCACGTAGTCAACGCCCATTTCTTTCAATACCTTAGGTGAAGTTTCACCAGTGAAGGCACCTTCATTTTCGAAGTAGCAGTTTTCGGCAGCAACTTTCAAGTCTGAACCTTTGGCAGCTTCTAATAAAGCTGGCAAGTCAACAGCTGGAGCAGCAATAACTGATTCTACATCAGTAGCTGCTGGTAATTGGTCTTTAACGGCCTTAACAAATTCTGCAGTTTGAACTGGGTTCATGTTCATTTTCCAGTTACCTGCGATAATTGGTGTACGCACTAATATTCATCCTTTCAAAATGAAAAATTCTTGATGGGGAGGCCAACACCTCCCCCGGGAGTCTCTCAGAGACTATTTTGGGGTAACAGATTATTTATCAGACACCGCAGCAACGGCTGGTAAAGTCTTACCTTCAAGGTATTCAAGTGATGAACCACCACCAGTAGATACGTGGCTGAACTTGTCGGCGATACCTAATTGCTTAGCAGCAGCAACTGAGTCCCCACCACCAACAATAGTTGTAGCATCTTCTAAAGAACCGATGAACTTACCAAGTTCTAAAGTACCCTTAGCGAAGTTAGACATTTCGAACACACCCATAGGTCCATTCCAAACAACTGTCTTAGCATCAGCCAAGTTTTGCTTGAATAATTCAATTGACTTTTCACCAACATCAAGGGCCATGTAGCCTGCAGGAATGTCGCCTTCAACTGTCTTAAATTCTGCGTCGTTAGCAAACTTGTCAGCTACCACGTTATCGATAGGTAAAACTAACTTGTCGCCAGCTTTTTCCATTAATTCCTTAGCTAATTCAATTTTGTCTTCTTCAACTAAAGAGTTACCAACTTCGATACCCTTAGCAGCGTAGAATGTGTAAGTCATTCCACCACCAATGATAACCTTGTCAGCTTTTGATAATAAGTGGTTGATAACACCAATCTTACTTGAAACCTTTGAACCACCTAAAACAGCCACGAATGGACGTTCTGGAGCATCAACAGCTTCACCTAAGAACTTGATTTCTTTTTCTAATAAGAAACCAGCAGCAGCAGGCTTACCTTCAGCTTCATAGCTTCGGAAATACCAACGTTAGATGCGTGAGCACGGTGAGCAGTACCGAAAGCATCGTTCACAAACATGTCACCTAATGAAGCCCAGTATTGGCCCAATTCTTGGTCGTTACCAGATTCCTTCTTACCATCTAAGTCTTCGAAACGAGTATTTTCGAATAACAATACGTCACCATCGTTCATGTTAGCAATAGCTTCTTCTAATTGAGCACCACGCGTAACAGGTACGAAAGTTACAGGCTTACCTAATAAGTCAGCAAGCTTAGCAGCAACTGGACGCATTGATAAAGCAGCCTTATCTTCTTCAGTCTTAACCCGACCTAAGTGCGAGAATAAAATTGCCTTACCACCGTTGTCGATTACGTACTTAATAGTTGGTAATGCAGCCACGATACGGTTATCGTCACCAACAACACCATCTTTAACAGGTACGTTGAAGTCAACACGGATTAAAACTTTTTTGTCTTGAACGTTTAAATCTGAAACAGTAAGTTTAGCCATTAGTAGCAAACCTCCAATAAATTTGTGTGATTATAAAATCAAAAGAAAAGCGGGAGGAGTTGCCTCCCCCCGCCAAAATATTACTAGTATTAACTTAAAATTAAGCTAAGAAGCTAGCAAATTTTTCTAAAGTACGGATCATTTGAGCAGTGAAACCTGATTCGTTGTCGTACCATGCAACAGTCTTAACAACTTGGCCTTCACCTTCACCAACAACTTGTGTTTGTGTTGGGTCAAATACTGAACCAAATGATGTACCGATAATATCTGAAGAAACAACACCATCAGCGTTGTAACCAAATGATTCGTTACCTTCAGTAACAGCCTTAACAGCTGCGTTAACTTCTTCAGCTGTAACTTCTTTGTTAAGAGTTGCAACTAATTCAGTTAATGAACCAGTAATAACAGGAACACGTTGTGCGTGACCATCTAACTTACCGTTAAGTTCTGGAACAACCAAACCGATAGCCTTAGCAGCACCAGTTGAGTGAGGGATAGTGTTTTGAGCAGCAGCACGTGCGTTACGTACGTTACCACCACGGTCAGGACCATCTTGTAACTTTTGAGTTGCTGTGTAAGCGTGGATAGTTGTCATAGTACCAGCCTTGATACCGAAAGCATCGTTAACGGCCTTAGCTAAAGGTGCTAAACAGTTAGTAGTACATGAAGCAGCAGAAACGATTTGGTCGTCGGCTGTCAATGTGTCATCGTTAACACCGTAAACGATAGTCTTCATCTTACCTGCAGGAGCAGAGATTAAAACTTTCTTTGCACCGGCGTTTACGTGAGCTTGTGCTTTTTCAGCTGATGTGTAGAAACCAGTTGATTCAAGAACCAAGTCAACACCGTCGTTCTTAACCCAAGGAATGTTGTTTGCATCTGCTTCAGCATAAACAGGGATTTCCTTACCGTTAACAACCAATGCGTTTTCAGTTGCAGAAATTTCTGCATCAAATTGGCCGTGAGCTGTGTCGTACTTCAATAAGTGAGCCAACATAGCTGGTGAAGTTAAGTCGTTGATAGCAACAACTTCTAAGTTTTCTGAAGTTTCAGCAATACGACGGAAAGCTAAACGACCGATACGGCCAAAACCATTAATACCTACTTTTGTAGTCATTGTAGAATTTCCTCCTTTAGGAAATGAAAAAATTTATTTTAAAAAGCAATGCGACTAACATTACTCGTTTAAAATCTGTTGTGCGGCCCCTTGATCCGTCACCAGATAAGTTTGACGGGGAGCATGTTTCATATATGCAGCAATCGCCTTGGCCTTAGAGGCACCACCGGCAACAGCAAGCACACAGTCCATATCTGCGAGATCTTCCAATTGCAAACCAATCCTAGGGATCTTATAAACAATCTGCCCATCTTCATCGAAGAAATAACCAAAAGCCTCACTCACTGCTCGCTTATCCTGGAGCATTTTTACAACTTCTGGTGCCATCTCTCGCCGTTCAGCCATTGACATGGCTCCACCAATCGAATGGATGACGGCATTACTTTGCTTAATTAAGGAAACTACCGCTTGTACCGCCGGTTCCTTTAACAAAGACTGATAGGTACTCTCGCTTACCTGCTCTGGCACATACAACACACGGTGATGACCACCAGCGTTTTCAGCCATTTGAGCAGAAACATTATTGGCTTGAATGTCAATCCGTTCACCAATTCCGCCCCGCGCTGGGACAAAAGTTAGTTCCCGATTAACACTAATAGCTGGATTCAACCTTTTGGCAATAGCTGCCATAGTTGTCCCCCCCATTACAGCAATAATGTTCTCTCCTTCTGGCAGGAGCGTTTGTAATGTAGCACTCACGATATTACCCATATCATTCACTACTTGAGGTTGTGAATCGCTATCCCCAGCAACAATCAGACACCTAGCAATATCTAGTTTAGTAGCTAGTCTTGCTTCCATTTGCTGTAGACCAAGCAAATGGTCCATCAGGTGTGCCAGACCTTGAATTGTAGCTTGTCCCTTGGAGGTGATAATCATCCCGGACTTGGTGATAGCAATAAGCTCTTGCTTTTTTAAAAAATCGGTTTCCGTCCGCAAAACACGTTCGCTAGTATCGAGCGTCTGCGCTAATAAACGCCGCCCTACTGGTTGGGCCCAAGCGATGTTGCGTAAAATTGTAAACCGACGGCTCATAATTTCGACCATGTCTGGGGCGATTAACTCGATCCATTCTAATTCCTGGTGCATGTTATGGCCTCTTTCTCCGGGACGCCCAACGTCCAACCGTGTCATTCGGCGACCCAGTAAGTAAAAAAAACAAAGCGCAACAACGAATCTAATTTAATTTTAAACCGTTCTTACACCTCTCAATTACAATTCTATTATAGCATGGATTGAGTTTTTTGCAACTGTAAAGCCTTAGTTTTCTAGGGTGATTTCTACTTTCACCAAATCCCGAATTATATATGTGATAACACATCCGATATTTACAATAACCGAATTTCCATTCTTTTTAAAGCTTGATTAACAAGAAAAACTTAACTTTCTTTTCGTTTACTTGACCCAGCAATCCCAGCCGCTTCCCGATATTTGGCCACCGTACGACGAGATATCTTCACCCCCTGTGCATCTAAAGCCAGAACAATCTTTTGATCAGACAATGGCTTGCGCTTATCCTCATTTTCAATCAAGCGTAAAATTTCGGCCTTTACCTTGTCAACTTGTACATCTTGACCATTAACATTATGATAAACCGTCGCCTGGGTAAAGAAGGAACGTAATTCAAAGCTCCCAAAATCGGTTTGTAAGTACTTGCCATTAACCGCTCGGCTAATGGTCGATTCGTGCAATTGGAGTTTTTGTGCTAAATCGCGTAATAACCACGGTTTTAAGGGATGTTCGGCTTTTAAAAAGAAATCTTGCTGATAGCTAATAATTTCCTGACCAATACGCTTTAAGGTTTGCCCACGCATGGCAATAGCTTGAGCTAATTCTTGCAACTTTTCCTTTTGAGTTTGCAGATAGGCGGCTACCTCCTGGTCATCTTTACCCACCAAGTCTGCTAGATAACGTTCATTCAGTATAATTTCTGGTTGGGCATAACGAGTAAGCTGCAAGGCTAACTTCCCGGCCTCGGACTTGACAATCATATCTGGATAAGTATATTCGATTTCTTCTTGTTTATAGGCTGCTCCTGGGGCTGGAGTTAAAGTTTGTACATAGGCTAATAGATCTTCCAAGTCACTAACTCGACACGCATACTGGCTCGCTAAATATGTCCAATCTTTTTGGACAAAGGCTGCAAAATCCGCTTTTAAAACCTCCGCCGCTAGAAAATGGGCCTGTTCATCACGATTAATTTGTAGCAATAAGCATTCTTGTAAATCACGCGCCCCGATTCCAGGTGGATCTAACTCCTGGAGTAAGGTCAAAGCATCAAGCCAGGCTAGTTCGTCTTCTTGAGATAATTGAGCAAAGTCGAGTTGTAAGTAACCATTGTCATCTAAGTTATCAGCTAAATATAAAACTTTTTGTCGCAAAGGCGTAGCCCGCATAGTTAAATTAATTTGTTCTAAAAGATATTCATATAAACTTTGACTTCCCCGATCCTGGTAAACCTCTTGACGGACAGGTTCATCGAAGCCCTGACTTTTTTGGCGGTAGCTCACCGTCATTAGTGGATTAGCTAACGCCTCCTCTTTAACATAGTTACGGAGTTCTTCATTACTAATCCGTAAAACATGTAAGGAACGTTGCATATTTTGACTGAGGACTAACTTTTGGATTTGCGTTTGCTTTTGATTTAAACGATTTTCATACTGCATAAACTAACCTCTTTTCTTTTGGGTTTCTTACTATATTATTTTACCATAGGACACGACATGAATTTAAAGCGTTTTAGATTTTTTACTTTTGTCAAGCGTTATGTTTGACTTTATTTGACCAAGAGGTTAAACTAGCAGTACAAAGTTAAGAGTGCTAAAATAACCTTAACCAATTTGATTTTAGGAGGATTACTCATGAACTTAGTTCCTACAGTTATCGAACAATCAGCGCAAGGCGAACGCGCTTATGATATTTACTCACGTTTATTAAAAGATCGCATTATTATGGTTTCTGGTGAAGTCAATGACGATATGGCCAACGCTGTCATCGCCCAGTTACTTTTCTTAGATGCCCAAGATCCTGAAAAAGACATCTACATGTACATTAACTCACCCGGTGGTTCTGTTTCCGCAGGTTTAGCCATTGTAGATACTATGAACTTTGTTTCTGCTGATGTGCAAACCATCGTGATGGGAATGGCCGCTTCTATGGCTTCCATCTTCGCTACTTCTGGGGCTAAGGGCAAACGCTTTGCTTTACCACACTCAGAAATTATGATTCACCAACCATTAGGTGGTGCCCAAGGTCAATCAACCGAAATTCAAATCGCGGCAGAACACATTTTAAAGACTCGCAAATTAATCAACGAAATGTTGGCTGCTGGTTCTGGACAACCAATCGAAAAGGTTAACCAAGATACTGAACGTGATAACTTCATGACTGCTCAAGAAGCCGTTGAATACGGCTTAATTGATGGCATCATGGAAAATAAAAAGAAATTAAGCTAACCTCTAATTTATGTACCAAAAAGGCTGTGGACAAAAATCCACAGCCTTTTTTAGGCAATTTCTTGATCCTCACGTAATTTTTGCGCATATTCATTTAGTTTACGTAAACGGTGGTTGACCCCTGACTTAGAAATTGGACCCCCTTCGACAAAGTTTCCCAACTCTTTAAGCGAAACTTCTGGGTGACTAATCCGCGCCTTGGCCACGGCTTGGAGTTTTTCTGGAAGCTTTTCGAGCCCAATATTTTCGTCAATATAAACAATATTATCAATTTGACGCTTGGCCGCATCAGCGATTTTATTCATATTGGCCGTTTCACAATTTACAATCCGATTAACTGAGTTACGCATATCCCGCACAATCCGCACATCTTCCAGCTTCAACATGGCATTCGTAGCGCCAATCAAAGATAAGAAATCAGCAATTTTTTCTGCTTCCTTCAAATACGTAATGTAACCACTACGCCGGGCGGCTTTACGCGCGTTGAGACCATAATTATTCATCATTTGACAAATGGTGTCATTATGGTCTTCATACAAGGAATAGATTTCCAAGTGGTAGCGACTAGTTTCTGGATTATTCACTGAACCAGCAGCTAGGAATGCTCCCCGTAAATATGACCGCACCTTGGCATCGTCATCCAAGAACTCCATCGGAACTGTCTCCTTAATTTGGAACATATCTAAAATATCCAAATCTTTGAGCACATAATCCGAACCTGTCTTCAAGCGTACAATATAAAAATTATTCTTCTTCAGCTTCATCTTGCGCCGTACTAACAACTCACTTTCAACCGAATAAAATTGTTTCAAGAGTTGATAAATTCGCCGCGCAATCGCCGCATTTTCAGTTTGAACATTCAAAACAAAGTGGTGGTTAACAATGCTTAAAGATCCATTCATCCGAATCAAGGCCATTAACTCCGCCTTGGCATTGCCAAAGTGAACTTCTAGCGTGGTCAGCTCTTTTTTCACTTCACTTGCATAAGACATAAAAGTCTCCTTTCGTTATTAGAAGCGCTTTTGTCCCGCCAATCGCATTAATTCCGTCACAACTTTTTGACCATCATGAAAGACCCCTTGGTCGCGTAAAAGTAAAAAGTCATCTGAAATCACCTTGCAACCCTGAGCTCTGAGCGCTTTGAAATCATATTTAACTTGATATAAGTATTCGTCATATTTTTGACGGTCTAAATAATCATTAGGTACCGGTTGGGTATTAACGAGCACCGTATCAATAAAGTTTTGGCCTAAATGGCGATTTAAAACTTCCACATGTTGAGCATCACTGAAGCGCTCCGTTTCACCTTTTTGGGTCATGATATTGCAGATATAAATTACTTCAGCCTTCGTTTGGCAAACGGCTTGGCCTACATTTTCAATCATCAAATTTGGCAAAATACTGGTAAACAAACTACCCGGTCCCATCACAATTTGATCGGCTTCCATAATAGCATCAATTACCTCTTGACGTGCTCGGGGCTTGGTGCCATCCTCAGTTGTTACCCAAACTTTTTCAATCGTCTTGTTAGCTTGAGAAATTTCTGACTCACCCGCCATTTCGGTACCATCACTGAAATGTGCATGTAGTGTTAAAGCCTGGTTAGCCGCCGGATAGACATGGCCATCAACTTGCATCATTTCGGCTAATTCTTGCACAGCATTAAAAATCCCATCTTGATCCATTTCGGCTAAAGCGGCAATAATCAAGTTCCCAATTGCATGTCCCGAAAAGAATTGATCAGTGGAATCAAAGCGATACTGAAAAATCTTTTTAAACTTTTCTGGTAAATCAGATAAGGCTACCAAAACATTACGAATATCTCCTGGGGGCACCACATTAATATAGTCGCGAATAACCCCAGAAGAGCCACCATCATCTGCAACGGTTACGACCGCCGTGACCTCAGCTTTCTGTTTGTGCAACTCCCGTAAAACAACAGGTAAACCAGTTCCCCCACCAATCACAACAATTTTGGCGCGATGACTTTTTCTCCTAATCATGAACGGTTTACCGTCTCTTTACGCTTATTCATATCACGATGTGAAATTTTAACGGGATAATCAGCTTGTAAGGCCTCTCCAATTCTTTGCGCCAAGGCTACTGACCGGTGTTGTCCTCCGGTACAACCAATGGCAATTGTCACACTCGACTTTCCCTCTTTTTGATAGCCAGGCATAACAGTCATCAAAAGTTGCATAAATCTTTGATAGAATTCTTCCGTCGTCGGTGAATCCATTACATAATTATTGACGCCCTGGTCGAGCCCCGTTTTATCCCGATATTCCGGTACATAGTAGGGGTTCGGCAAGAAACGAACATCCATAACAATATCAGCGTCAATCGGTAAACCGTACTTAAATCCAAAAGACATCACTTCCACATGGAAAGTTTTTACTTGACTAGAAGCAAAATTATGAGAGATTTCCTCTCTTAATTGTCGCGGTGATAACTTACTAGTGTCAATCACTAATTGTGATTGGCTCCGCAAAGGAGCTAATAATTCTCTTTCTAATTTAATCCCATCTAAAACCCGACCATCCATGGATAAAGGGTGGGAACGGCGCGTTTCCTTATAACGAGCAACTAATTCTTCGTCAGAAGCATCCAAGAATAAGACGCGCGCACTGATAGCGTCACTTTCTTCTAACTGAGAAACCATTTCGCTGGCCTGGTCAAAAAAAGCCCGCGAACGGAGGTCAACAACCACCGCAACCTTCTTAATTTTTCCTGATTCACGCACTAATTCCAGGAACTTAGGCAGTAAAGCTGGGGGTAAATTATCAATACAAAAGTAACCTAAATCTTCAAACGATTGGGTAGCAACGGTTTTCCCCGCGCCACTCATTCCTGTTACGACGACGACTTCAAATTTATTTTGGTCTGCCATTTTCGTCACCCTTTCTGCCCGTAGGCATTGACATATCTTTTCTTAGCATAACATACCGGGCGTGTCATGAAAAGTCTTTCACCTCAAACGCAGTCAAAAAACATTAAAAAAAGCAGACCCTAAGGCCTGCTTTTTACCATTAATCAACAACTTTACGGTCGAATGGATCAGAGGAAATACCTTCCGCTAAAATCTTCTTGCACCATTCTTGAGCAGAGAACAAGGAGTGGTCACGATAGTTGCCACAAGACTTAATATCTGTACCCTGCACATCTTCCCAAGTCGCATCCACAATTTCTTGTAAAGAAACCTTTAAGGCTTTAGCGACTTCAACGGTATCGTGTTTGCCCCAAGTAATTAAGTGGAAACCTGTCCGGCAACCAAATGGTGAGCAGTCAATAACTCCATCCAAGTGGTCACGAAGGTAGCCCGCTAACATATGTTCAATCGTGTGTAAACCAGCCGTTGGGATTGCATTTTCATTTGGTTGCACTAAACGTAAATCGAAATTTGAAATTTCGTCGCCCTTAGGTCCATTTTCCACGGTAATCAAGCGTACGTATGGTGCCTTCACTGCAGTATGATCTAATGTAAAACTTTCAACTTCTGCCATAAAATCTTACCTCTTTTCAATTCAATAACTTAACTCTACCACTTTAATCTTCTTTTTCCAAGAGAGGTTTGAGGTATTGACCAGTGTAACTTTCCGGTACTGTGGCAACCTCCTCTGGAGTTCCGGTCGCAACAATTGTTCCGCCCCCTTGACCTCCTTCAGGTCCAAGGTCAATTAAGTAATCCGCTGTCTTAATTACATCTAAGTTGTGTTCAATCACTAAAACCGTATTACCCTTGTCAACCAAGCGCTGAAGAACTTCTAAGAGACGCTTGATATCATCGGTGTGTAAACCGGTTGTTGGTTCATCCAGAATATAGAAGGTCTTCCCATTAGACTTCCGACGTAATTCGGATGCCAACTTCATTCTTTGAGCTTCCCCTCCAGATAAAGTCGTAGCTGATTGTCCTAGCGCCACATAACCCAACCCAACATCTTTGATAGTTTGCAGTTTGTGAGCAATCTTGGGGATGGCCCCAAAGAAATCAAGCGCTTCTTCAACCGTCATTTCTAAAATTTGTGCAATATTCTTGCCCTTATATTCAACTTCCAAAGTTTCGGAATTATAACGCGTGCCATGGCAAACTTCACATGGCACATAAACATCTGGTAAGAAGTTCATCTCAATCTTGATAATCCCGTCCCCTTTGCAAGCTTCACAGCGTCCCCCTTAACATTAAAAGAAAATCGCCCTTTATTGTACCCCCGCAATTTAGCTTGATTAGTTTGCGCAAAGAGCCCGCGAATATCATCAAAAACACCGGTATACGTTGCTGGGTTGGAACGTGGCGTCCGACCAATGGGACTTTGGTCAATGTTAATGACCTTTTCCAAATTTTCTTCCCCACTAAAAGACTTGAACTTACCTGGTTTTTCGTTGGCGTGATTTAAACGACTGGCCAAAATTTTTTCCAGAATCATATTAACCATGGTGGATTTCCCAGAACCAGAAACCCCAGTAACTGCAATAAACTTGCCTAATGGAAAATCAACATTTAGATTCTTGAGGTTGTTTTCTTGCGCCCCTTTTAGATGTAAGAACTGGCCATTACCGGTTCTTCTTTCAGTTGGAACTGAAATTGACTTCTTACCCGATAAATACTGCCCCGTCAAAGACTTACGGGAACGCGCCACCTGTTTAGGTGTTCCAGCAGCCATAATTTGTCCCCCCGCTTGACCAGCTCCTGGACCAATATCAATCAAGTAATCCGCAGCCCGCATGGTATCTTCGTCGTGTTCGACTACAATCAAAGTGTTACCTAAATCGCGCATCTTCTTTAAAGAGTCTAGTAAACGGTCGTTATCCCTTTGATGCAAACCAATTGATGGTTCATCTAAGACATACATTACCCCAGATAAATTCGAACCAATTTGAGTTGCCAAGCGAATCCGTTGAGCTTCCCCCCCAGAAAGGGTGCGACTAGCACGACTTAACGTCAAATATTCCAAGCCAACGTTTTTCAAGAAAGTTAAACGGGAATCAATCTCCTTTAATATTGGTTCTGCAATGGCTTGCTTTTGAGCAGAAAATGTCAGACCTTCAAAAAAGTCTAAACTATCACCGATAGCGTAGTCGGAAACTTCCCCGATATGTTGGCCGTCGATTTTAACTGCTAAAGCTTGGTCGTTTAAACGGTAGCCATGACAGGTTTGACAGGTCAAACTTTGCATATATTGGCTCATCACTTCACGAGTAAAGTCACTATTAGTATCGTGATAACGGCGGTTAACATTATTGATAACCCCTTCAAATTCGGTATCCATATCCCGTAAACCAAAGTCACCATTGAAATGAAAGTGGAAAGTCTTACTACCCGCACCATAAAGAACTGTGTCTTGATCTTTTTGAGGCAGGTCTTCAAATGGTGTGTCTAAGTCAATACCAAAGGCCTGACATGCCTGTTCTAAAAAGGCGGGATAGTACTTAGAAGAAATTGGATTCCATGGTGCCATAGCACCTTCCCGCAAAGTCTTACTTGGGTCCGGAACCACAGCATCGAGATCAACTTCTAATTTCGTCCCTAAGCCATCACAATCAGGGCAAGCCCCAAAAGGTGCATTAAAAGAAAAGAGTCTAGGTTCTAGTTCGCCAATTGTGAAACCACAATAAGGACAAGCAAAGTTTTCGGAAAACTGCAATAATTCACCATCAATAATTTGCACGGACGCGTAACCATCACTAAGACGTAAGGCTGCTTCAAAAGAGTCAAAGAGACGAGAGCGAATCCCATCCTTAATGACAATCCGGTCTACCACAACATTAATATCGTGTTTTTGATTTTTGTCCAGCTCAATGACATCTCCGACTTCATAGTTTTGACCATCAATTTGCAAACGGACAAAACCTTGTTGCGCTATTTTCTCGAGTATTTTTTTATGTTGACCTTTTTTACCACGAACAACTGGTGCCATAATCATTAATTTCGTTCTTTCCGGTAATTCTAACACTCGGTTAACCATTTGTTCTGGTGATTGACTTGTAATTTCACTGCCATCATTGGGACAAATTGGAGTTCCAACTCTTGCCCATAGAAGTCGTAAATAGTCATTAATCTCCGTCACAGTCCCCACTGTTGAACGGGGATTTTTAGAAGTTGTCTTTTGGTCAATTGAAATTGCTGGCGAAAGACCATCAATCGAGTCCACATCTGGTTTATCCATTTGCCCCAAAAATTGCCGTGCATAAGCCGACAAGCTTTCCACATAGCGTCTTTGTCCTTCGGCATAGAGCGTATCAAAAGCTAGAGAACTCTTACCAGATCCTGATAACCCCGTTACAACCACTAGTTTATCTTTAGGAATATCTACATCAATATTTTTTAAATTGTGGGCACGTGCCCCACGTACTTTAATTTTATCTTGTGCCACGCTTTTACCTTCTTAATCTAATTGCATCTGTAATTCCATAATCGTATCCCGCAAACGGGCAGCTTCTTCGAAGTCCAATTCTTTGGCGGCAGCTGCATTTGGGTTTGAAGGTTCTTAATCAAGTCCGCCTGTTCAGCTTGCGTCAAGTTACTCAAATCAACATCCGTGGTCAATTCCTCACGCTTACCACTTTCTTTGTTGGTAACTGTAATATTGGCCCTGATTTCCTTCTTAACAGTCTTTGGTATAATACCATGTTCTTCATTGTAAGCCTCTTGAATGCTTCGCCGCCGTTTGGTTTCATCAATAGCTGCTTGCATTGAATCAGTTATCGTATCGGCATACATAATTACATGACCATTCTCATTTCGAGCAGCACGTCCAATCGTTTGAATCAAAGAACGCTCATTGCGTAAGAAACCTTCCTTATCGGCATCTAAAATCGCAATCAAAGATACTTCTGGAACGTCAATTCCTTCCCGCAAAAGGTTAATTCCAACCAAGACATCGAACTTACCCAGACGTAAATCACGAATGATTTCTGTTCGTTCTAAGGTTTTGATGTCTGAGTGCAGATACTTAACCTTAATGCCAAGCTCTTTAAAGTAATCAGTTAAGTCTTCAGCCATCTTCTTGGTCAAAGTAGTCACAAAGACCCGCTCATCTTTTTCAACCCGCGCATTGATTTCGCCAACTAAGTCATCCATCTGTCCCATAATTGGCCGTACTTCAATTTCTGGATCCAAAAGCCCTGTTGGCCGAATAATTTGTTGCACCACCGTCTTAGTCTGTTCCATTTCATAAGGACCAGGAGTTGCTGACATATAGATAATTTGGTTAACATGTTGTTCAAATTCCGCTAATTGTAATGGCCGGTTATCCAAAGCAGAAGGTAGCCGAAAACCATAATCAACTAACATTTGTTTACGTGAACGATCCCCATTGTACATTCCCCGAACTTGAGGCATAGTCACATGTGATTCATCCACCACAATTAAAAAGTCATCAGGAAAGAAATCTAACAAGGTATAAGGTGGTTGCCCAGCTTTGCGACCATCCATATGGCGAGAGTAGTTTTCAATGCCCGAGCAGTAACCCATTTCCTTTAACATTTCAATATCATAGGTTGTTCTTTGCTTTAGACGTTGAGCTTCCAAGAGTTTTCCATCTTTTTCTAATTCAGCCACTCGTGCAACTAATTCAGACTCAATCCCAGTGATAGCGGTTTCCAAACGTTCATCATTTGTCATAAAGTGCGTCGCCGGAAAAATCGCTACATGGTCCCGATCGCCATAAACTTCACCTGTTAAAGGGTCAACTTCACGAATCCGATCAATTTCGTCACCAAAAAATTCGACTCGCAACGCCTTATCGTCTCGGGCAGCTGGGAAAATTTCTACCACATCACCACGTACGCGAAAACGCCCCCGCTGAAAATCAATATCATTACGATCATATTGAATTTCAACCAATTGAGCTAAAAGTTTACTCAAATCAATTTCTTGACCAACACGCAAGGATAAGGTGTGTTCTTGATATTCATGTGGATCCCCTAAACCAAAGATGGAAGAAACTGAAGCCACTACAATCACATCATTGCGTTCTAGTAGTGAAGAAGTCGCTGAGTGACGTAACTTATCAATTTCATCATTGATACTAGAATCCTTTTCAATATAAGTATCACTGGAAGGTACATAAGCTTCAGGTTGATAGTAGTCATAGTAGGAAACAAAGTATTCCACTGCATTATTGGGAAAAAATTCTTTAAACTCAGAATACAGCTGGCCCGCCAAGGTCTTATTATGCGCCAAAACCAAGGTCGGCTTATTGACGTTCTTAATAACATTAGAAATTGTAAAAGTCTTCCCAGTCCCCGTAGCACCTAATAAAATTTGCGCCTTTTTACCAGCTTTAATTCCAGCGCTTAGTTCCGCTATCGCCACTGGTTGATCTCCAGTGGGTTGATAAGGAGCTTGTAAATCAAATTCTCGTTTGGCTTGTCGTTCAATCACAACACGGCCTCCTCTCGTTAGCACTTAGCTCATTTAATCTTCGCTTATCATACCACAATCAACCTTTTTTCTCACACATTTTGCCTATTATCACCCGCAAGCCTTCTAGCATTAAGCAACATACTGTAACCCAGACACATAACTAATAGCAAAATAAAAACAGCTACCCGTAAGTAACTGTTTTCAATCTTTAATTAAGCATTTACAAAAGCATTGATGTCGGCTTCAAAGTTATCACGCTTAGCCAAGGAAGCTTCTTGACTATCAGCTTGCGTCCCAATGTAGAATTTAATCTTTGGTTCAGTCCCAGAAGGACGTACCGCAATCCAAGAGCCATCTTCTAAGATGTACTTCAACACATTTGATTTTGGCAAGGTCATTTCTTCGCTGTGACCATCAGCGAAAGTTTTCGTACTTAATTCAAAGTCTTCTAAAACTGCGACTTTTTGCCCACCAAAGCTATCTGGGGCTTCATTTCTAAATTTCGTCATCAAGCTTTAATTTGGTCAGCGCCTGAAATCCCATCAAATGTGTGCGAAATAGTCTTTTCAGAGAAGTAACCATATTTTTGGAAGAGTTCTTGTAAACCATCGTAAAGGTTCTTACCTTGTTTCTTGTAGAAAGCTGCGACTTCAGCTAACATAACCAAAGATTGGATGGAGTCCTTATCACGTACAAATGGACGTACCAAGTAACCATAACTTTCTTCAAATCCCATCATAAAGGTGTGGGCGTTGGTATCTTCAAAGTGCTTGATTTGTTCGGCAATAAACTTAAAACCAGTTAAAACATTAATCATTTCAACGCCGTAACTTTCAGCCACCTTCGTTGCGAATTCACTAGAAACAATAGATTTTACAGCAGCAGCGTTTGCTGGTAAAGAGCCAGCTTGCTTGTGAGCCGTTAAAATGTAGTTTAACATGATGGCGGCAATTTGGTTACCCGTTAAGAGTTTGTATTCACCATCTGGTTGACGAACAGCCGCTCCTAAACGGTCAGCATCAGGGTCTACCCCGACTAAGAGGTCGGCCCCTTCTTTTTTACCTAACTTAATAGCCAAATCAAAAGCATCAGGATCTTCAGGATTAGGTAATTTAACCGTGGAGAAGTCTGGGTCTGGTTGAGCTTGTTCAGGTACCAAAGTAAAGTCTTCAAAACCGGCTTGACGTAAGGCTTTTTCACCTAACATTGCCCCAGCCCCGTGTAATGGGGTAAAGACTAACTTCATAGTTTTACCTTCTTCATCCACCAATTCACGATTGATTGTCACCGCCTTTAATTCATCCAAGTAAGCTTGGTCAACTTCGCCACCAATAACTTTTAAAGTTCCATCAGCAATTAAGGCATCTTTATCAGCTACTTCAATGGCAAAAACATCTTCGATTTGACGAATGTATTTGGTAATCAAATCAGATTCTTTGGGTGGCATTTGGGCCCCGTCTTCACCGTAAATCTTGTAACCATTGTATTGCTTAGGGTTGTGACTAGCAGTAATCATAATCCCAGCATAAGTGTGTAGGTGGCGAACGGCAAATGATAATTCAGGGGTTGGACGTAAACTTTCAAAAACATATGTAGGAATCCCTGCTGCTCCTAAGACGCGAGCTGCTTCAAATGCAAAGTCTTGAGAGTGGTGACGAGAATCGTAACTAATGGCTACCCCACGGTCACGCACTTCTTTGTCTAAGGTGTGCATGAAGGAAGCTAAACCAGCAGTTGCTTGCCGGACAGTATAGATGTTCATCCGGTTTAAACCAACTCCTAACACCCCTCGCATCCCCGCGGTTCCAAATTCAAGGGGGGCATAAAACGCATCTTCTAGAGCTTGGTCGTTACCAGCCAAAGCATCTAGTTCTGTACGTAATTCTGCATCCAAATCTTTGTTGTCTTGCCATACTTGATAATTTTCTTTCCAACTCATAGCAATCTCTCCTTGTAATGTGTCTTACACACTTTTTTCTTACAAAATCTATCTCAAATTTTATTATATCACATCTCCTAACTAATGACTGTCAAAATTTAAAATCGCTTACAGCTAAAAACTTTGATTTTATTCGAATAAAAAACGACTCCCAAAAGAAGTCGTTTCATACTGATTTTTAATCATTCAAACTTTCAATGTAGTTAAAGGCTTGTTGACCGGCAATTCCACCGTCACCAACAGCCGTTGTAATTTGCCGTAAGTCTTTCTTACGTACATCACCTAAGGCGTAAACTCCAGGAATCTTAGTTTCCATCTTATCGTTAGTTTCAATCCAACCTTGTTCATCAGTAATGCCCAAGTCCTTAAATGGAGCGGTCATTGGAATGATTCCCACGTAGATAAAAACTCCATCTGTGGCAACTTCACGTTCTTCTTCAGTCTTGACGTTTTTTACCTTAACACCTGTCACTTTTTGACCATCACCTAAGATTTCCGTGACAACACTATCCCAAGTGAAAGACATCTTGTCGTTGGCAAAAGCCCGGTCTTGAATGACCTTTTGTGCCCGCAATTGATCACGACGGTGGATGACATTAACATTACTTGCATGTTGTGTTAAATAAGTTCCTTCTTCAATCGCGGAGTCTCCCCCACCAATTACGACTAATTGCTTATTTTTAAAAAAGGCCCCATCGCAGACTGCACAGTAAGATACCCCGCGACCACCGTATTCTTCTTCACCAGGCACACCTAGTTTACGGTGTTCAGAACCTGTCGCAATGATTACAACAGGGGCAGAAAATTCTTCACTATCAGTCTTAACAATTTTATTTGGGCCGTCAACTGTCACAGATTCAACACTACCGTAGGCATATTCAGCTCCAAAACGCGTTGAAGAAGTATACATTTTTTCAGCTAAGTCTGGTCCCATAATAGATTCAAATCCTGGGTAATTTTCAACTTCAGCCGTATTATTCATTTGACCCCCGTAAATCCCACGATCCAACATCAAGACCTTCAAATTAGCACGGGACGCATACAATGCAGCCGTCATCCCCCCGGGACCTGCTCCAATCACAATTACATCATATTGCTTTGCCATTACTCCATTCCTTCTCTCATTTTAATTTTCTTTATTATAACTTACTTTTTGTTAGTAAGCAACTTATTTGTTTTTAGCTGCTAGATAGGCAGGATTTAAGGGATTATAGTAGCGACGGTATGCCCAAATGCCTAGAGCAATAATAATGAAAATTACCGATAACCACTGTGAGACACGTAAAGGTCCTAGCATAAGACTATCCGTTCGCATCCCTTCAATCACGAAACGACCACAACCATACCATATTACATAACTTAGGAAAATTTCCCCTTGTTTAAAAGGTAACTTATGTCGCAGACTAAACAACAATAAAAATCCTAGCACATCCCACACAGATTCGTAAAGGAAAGTTGGCTGGTAATAAACACCATCAATCCGCATTTGATTAATAATAAAGGATGGTAAGTGCAAGCCTTGTAAAAAGGTCAAAGTCGTTGCACGCCCGTGCGCTTCTTGATTCATGAAGTTTCCCCAGCGACCAATCCCTTGCGCTAAGATTACCGTTGGTGCAATGACATCTAGGAATAACCAGGGGGAGATTTGCTTACGCTTAGTAAAGATTACAAGAACTAATAAGGCCCCTAATAATCCACCATAGATAGCAATGCCTCCATCCCAGATACGAATAATCTCACCAGGATGACTCGCATAATAAGACCACTGGAAAATCACATAATAAAGACGGGCTGCAATAATCGCACTAGGTAAAGCCCAGAGTAAGAAGTCGTAAAAATCATCTTCTGCCAAACCACGTCTCTTACCTTCACGTACCGATAAAATGACCGCTATCACCACTGCACAAGCAATAATCAAACCATACCAACGTACGGTAAAGGGACCAAAACTTACAAAAATGGGGTTTAAGGTGGCTATATTTTTAATCACACCATCACCTCTAATTGTTAGCCGAATTTTCTTGAATTAATTGGTTTAAGTTTCTTTCAAAGGCTTGGGTAGCATCATACCCCATAGTCTTAGCCCGATAGTTCATGGCCGCTGCTTCAATAATAATGGCCATGTTCCGCCCAACTTTAACAGGAATGGTAATCTTTGGCAAGTTAACATCAAAGATTTGGACATATTCTTCCCCGCTTCCAAGACGGTCAAATTGCTTGTCCTTGCTCCAATTTTCTAAATGAACGATGACATCAATCCCAGCTGATTGACGCACAGCGCCGGCTCCAAAGAGATTCATAATATCAATAATCCCCACCCCACGAATTTCGAGAAGATGACTGAGGATTTGTGGTGCTGAACCAACAATGGTTTGTTCATCTTTTTGATAAACTTCTACCCGATCATCGGCAATTAAACGGTGGCCTCGTTTAATTAAGTCCAAGGCAGTTTCTGATTTACCAACTCCAGATTCACCGGTAATTAGAACTCCTAAGCCGTAAATATCAACCAAAACCCCATGCAAGGATTTTCTTTCTGCCAAACAAGCTTCTAAGAAATCCGTCAATTTGGCTGACAAACGCGTGGTAGGTAACTTCGAACGTAAAATCGGGATATTGTATTTACGTGCTGCCTCTTCCATTTCTTCAGGTACCGAAAGATAACGTGAAATCAAAAAGCATGGTGTTTCTGGACCGCAAAGTCTTTCCATCACTTTTTTTCTCTCTTCTGCTGGCATCTTGTGGGCATAAGAAATTTCTGTCATTCCCAACAGTTGAATCCGTTCTTGCGGATAGTAGTCGAAATAGCCAGATAATTCTAAACCCGGTCGAGAAATATCACTAGTTGTAATTTTTCTTTCCTTGAGATATTTGGCCCCTGAATAAATCATTAAATCATTTTCTTTTGCCAGTTGTTCAACTGTCACAAAATTTGCCATAAAAAACACTCCTTAACCTCGATTAGTCATATAATCTGTGATAATTAGATTAACCCCACTCACAATTAAAGCCACAATAAAGGCTGCGCCAAAATTTTGGAAAGCAAAACCATTTCCTACAATGGTAGCTGTTAATTGTAGGATGAATCCATTAATCACTAAATAGAAAATCCCTAAAGTCATGAAAGTGATTGGTAAAGCAATTATCACTAAAATTGGCTTGACAATTGCATTCAACACTCCCATAACAAGTGCTGCTATAAAAGCATACCACAGATTCTCCACATGGAATAAATTAGGAAATAAGCCATTTACTGCAATAAAAATTACGGCATTAATTAATGTTCTTTGAATAAAACTCATCTTAACCTCTTATAAATCTCTTTCACGGGCATCGGTAATAATTGTACGTTTCTGCTGCTTAGTACTTGTTTTTTCATTTTTAGGTTTATCTTTTTGAAAAGAATACAAACTTTCGATAATATCTACCCATGAAATATTATCTTGATGGGGATTTAGTGGCACTAACCAAGCCAAAAGAGCATATAAGCCAACTGGTAGTAAGATTCCTCCAGGAAAAAAACTTGCACCAAGGCAAATTATTACGAAAGCCAACCGGACATATTTTGCTGGCCACTTAAAATAATCGGCAATTCCACCTAAAACTCCTGCTAACAAACGTTTCCGAGAACGATATAATTTTTTAGTCATCCTATCACTCCTTCGTATTACCTTGAGTTTACCGAGAAAACAGCTATTCTACCTAATAACTTGCTCATCTTTAGAAATTTTTCATTAAAATTCATCTTGAAAAAGCACCAAACCAATTTCATGTGGTGAGTCAGCATAAATGGCACTCCCCACTGCTCTTAAATCACCTGCATATGTCTTTACCCGCAAGCGACAATAAGCTGAATTTTCCTGTAAAGCCGCATATAAATTCTTTTCATTAGAAACTGGCACTTTGTTACACTCTAAAATAATATCCCCTGCCTGCAGACCCATCTTGGCCGCCGGGGTATCCTTACGTACAGCTAAGACTCGCACTCCTTCAGTCGTCTCGACATACCAATTATTAGCTTGATGATCTTTACGCCGTTCAAGTAGCCAACTAATAATACTTACTAAGCCCATAAAGCCTAAACCATAGGGGGCACTGACCGGCCAAATCAAAGCCATAATCGCTACAACAACCGTCAAGAGTAACAATACTTCTGTTTGTTTTTGATAAAAGATTAACGCTTCCTTGCTATCTTGTTTTAAGATTTGCATCCCCGCTGTAACCAAGAGTGGTAAGAAAAACAAACTGTAACTACTTTGGCCTAGATTAATCACCGGCCACCACGCAAAAATCCCCTGAATTTCATTTCCTGGTATCAAGACCAAGATTGGTGCCACCGCCATTTCTCGCCAGCGGTAAGTAGCCACGCGACGACCACGCTGACCATTTTTAACCAAAGGAAAGAAGTGTGCTACTTGCTTACTCGAAGCTAAAAATAGTCTTCCCAAAAGATATAAAATAGCTAGGACTAAAAAGGCACTGGCCATTATACTTCCGGACTGGCCTGGGTTAAGGTACAAAGCCACTCCACCAGTCAGTAAAATGGCATAGAAACTAAAAGCCCCACTACCTAATAAAAGACTCACAATAGTCACTGCTTCATAGGCATAGACCATTTTTGTCGTCAAGGTCAGGCCTAAAATAAAGGTTAATAACGTGCCGATTCCCCCTAGAAGTAAGCCGGTTTTTAAAAAGGTCCGTCCTTCATAAAAATCTTTTTCAATCGCAATACGAAACTGTTTGCGTTCCAGTTTAAGCCGGCGAAAGTATAGATAAATCACAGTTGCGATTGCCACCCACAAGGCCGGCTGAACTAGGTAAGTCAGCAAAGCTTTTAATACCATTATCACATAAATCCCTCATTTTCTCTTTTTTGTAATCCTTAACATCCCCATTATAGCAATTATTAAACCGAAAAAACAAAAAAATCCCACAAAAAATGGGATTTTCTTAATCTATTTTAGCCATTAATTTTCCATTGTAAGTAGCTGTTGATGAAAGGATCTAAATCGCCATCCATCACGGCTTGACCATTACCGGTTTCGTAATTGGTCCGGTGGTCTTTAACCATAGTGTAAGGGTGGAAAACATAAGAACGAATTTGCGAACCCCAACCAATATCCATTTGTTCTCCTTGGATTTGCGCTTTTTCCTTTTCTTTGGCTTCCATTTCCATCTGATATAACTTTGCTTTCAACATGCTTTCAGCCGTGGCTCGGTTTTGAAATTGGGAACGCTGAGCTTGACTAGATACCACAATCCCAGTAGGAATGTGAATCAAACGTACTGCTGAAGACGTTTTGTTGATGTGTTGTCCCCCAGCACCACTGGCCCGGAAAACTTCCATCTTAATATCTTCAGGACGTAATTCGACTTCCACCGAATCATCCAACTCAGGCATCACATTAACCGAAGCAAATGACGTATGACGCCGACCAGCTGAATCAAATGGGGAAATCCGTACTAAACGGTGAACGCCTCTTTCACTTTGAAGATAACCAAAAGCATTGAGACCTGAAATCATTAGAGTGACACTTTTAATTCCTGCTTCATCACCGTCTTGGTAATCAAGAACTTCAACTTTAAAATCATGTTGATCGGCCCAACGAGTGTACATCCGCAAAAGCATTGAACCCCAATCTTGTGATTCTGTCCCCCCAGCTCCAGGGTGAATTTCTAAAATAGCATTATTCTTATCATAAGGACCACTTAATAACATTTGTAGATGGTATTTTTCTAATTTCTCTTCAACTTCAGGAAAAGCTTGTGCTAATTCTGCTAAAAGACTTGGTTCTTCAGGCTCTTCTTTAAGCATTTCCAATAAGACATCTAATTCTTCGACCGCGTCTTCCAATTCATGAAAAGTATCGAATTGCGCTTTTAATTGATTATTTTCATTAATAATCTTTTGTGCTTCTTCTTGGTTATCCCAAAAAGTAGGCTCTAGCATTTTACCTTCATTAACTGCAATGCTCTGTTCAAGCTCATCTAAGTCAAAGAGACCCCCTAAAGTCAAGGATTTGGTCGTTCATCCGTGCGACCTCACGTTTGTAATCACTGTATTCCATTTTATGACCTCATTTAGAAAATAGCCTTTGCCCGCAAGCAAAGGCTATCGTGTTTTTAGCGCTTGATATCTTGACGAATCTCCGCCTTCAAGAAGAGACGGGTAACGTCATATTCAATATCACCAATCATTTGTTCAAACATGGTGAAACCATCAGATTGATACTCCACCAACGGATTTAATTGCCCGTAACCACGCAAACCGATGGCTTGACGTAACTGATCCATTTCATCAATATGGTCTGTCCACCGCGCATCAACCACCCGTAAAATTACTACCTTTTCGAACTCAAGCATCTGGGCTTGTTCAAAGAGCTGCTTGCGCTTAGCTTCGTAGTTTTCCTTCGCTCTTTGCATTAGGTAATCAACCATTTCAGCTGGTTTCTTACCAGCAAAGTCACTAACGGAAATTGAATCCTCATGAACCATCGCTGAACCAGCAAAGTCAACAATAGCTTGCAAGTTCCATTCACTCTTATCCCCTTGGGTGTGCATTTCTACTTGGTGTTCCACCGTCCGTTGAATCATAGGCATGATAACCCATTCTAGGGATTTATCTTCCATAATAACTTGTTGACGTTGTGCATAGATGACTTCCCGTTGTGCCCGCATTACATCGTCATATTGTAAGACTTGCTTACGAGTATCGTAGTTATTACCTTCAACCCGCTTTTGGGCCGATTCTACTTGCTTAGTAATCATCCGAGATTGAATGACGGCATCATCATCAGCGACTTTCATTCTTTCTAAGAAAGCCTTGATTCTTTCAGAACCGAAACGCAACATCAGATCATCTTCCAAAGAAAGATAGAATTGAGAAACCCCAGGGTCACCTTGCCGACCAGAACGTCCCCGTAACTGGTTATCAATCCGACGCGATTCGTGACGTTCCGTCCCAATCACGGCCAAACCACCAATTTCACGTACCCCAGGTCCCAACTTGATGTCAGTCCCCCGTCCGGCCATGTTAGTGGCAATTGTTACTGCCCCGCGTTGACCAGCATTCATAACGATTTCTGCTTCCTTAGCGTGATTCTTGGCGTTCAAGACCGCATGCGGAATATTTTCTTGATCCAATAAATGACTCAAGTATTCAGAAGTTTCCACGGCCACCGTACCGACCAAAACTGGTTGACCTGCTTCATGGCGAATTTTAATTTCTTCAACTACAGCAGCAAATTTACTCTTCAAGGTTGGGTAAAGCAAATCAGGTTTATCATCTCTGGCAATTGGCTTATTTGTTGGAATCGTAACAACTTCCATGTTATAAATTTCACGGAATTCTTCTTTTTCCGTCTTACCAGTTCCCGTCATTCCCGACAACTTCTTGTACATTCTGAAGAAGTTTTGGTAAGTAATATTGGCCATCGTCTTAGTTTCTTCTTGAATTTCGACTTGTTCCTTAGCTTCAATGGCTTGGTGTAAACCATCTGAGAAACGCCGTCCATCCATAATCCGTCCAGTAAATTGGTCAACGATCATAACTTCGCCTTCCCGAACCACGTAGTCCTTGTCGCGTAACATAATAAAGTTAGCTCGCAAGGCATTATCCAAGTGGTGGTTTAACGCTGTGTTATCTGGATCGTAAAGATTTTCTAAGCCAAAGTATTTTTCAGCTTTTTGAATCCCATCTTCCGTTAAAGCCACAGTCTTGGATTCCAAGTCAATTTTGAAATCATCTTCAGCAGTTAAAGTCTTAGCAAAGCGATCAGTCCGCGTGTAAAGTGTCGTTGTCCCAGTAGCCTGCCCGGAAATAATCAACGGTGTTCGCGCTTCATCAATCAAGATAGAGTCCACCTCATCGACAATCACAAAGTTCAAAGGCCGTTGGACCATATCTTCACGGTAAACTACCATGTTATCACGTAAGTAGTCAAAACCTAGTTCACTGTTAGTAGAATAAGTAATATCTGCATTGTAAGCTTCCCGCTTTTCTTCCGGTGACTTTTCGGAAATGTTCAAACCAACAGAGAGACCAAGCCAGTTATATAATTCACCCATTTCGGCGGCATCCCGCCCGGAGAGGTATTCGTTAACCGTCACAACGTGAACCCCATCACCGGATAAGGCATTAAGATAAACAGGCATTGTGGCTGTCAAAGTCTTCCCTTCTCCAGTTCGCATTTCCGCGATATTACCACCATGAAGCACAATCCCCCCGATAATTTGTACCCGGTAAGGATAAAGACCTAAGACCCGCTTTGCCCCTTCACGTGCAACTGCAAAGGCTTCTGGTAGCAACTGGTCTAACGTTTCTCCGTTTTGGTAGCGTTGCTTGAATTCAGGCGTTTTAGCCTGTAATTCTGCGTCACTCAATTTTTCATATTCTGCTGCATACGATTCAACTTTATCAGCAATTTTACCTAAGCGCTTTAATTCACGCTTATCACTTTCAACCCAGGTTTTTAAAAGGTTAGCCATAGAGCAATTTTCCTTTCTTTATTTATGATACTTTTTTCATCTTAGTAATTTCATCTATAATCGTATAGCTTTTTCAGTATACCATTAAATATTCTAACATTATTCTCACCTAAAGAAAAGACTCCGGCGCCTAAAAAGGCACCTCCTTCCGTAGAAGATGGTGCCTTCGCATTATTCAGATTTTAATCTTCATCGCCTGCTTCAATCAAGCCATAGCGGCCATCTTGACGACGATAAACAATATTGATGCCTTCAGTTTCAGCATCTTCGTAGATGAAGAAGTCATGACCTAACATGTCCATTTGTAAAATCGCTTCTTCGCTGTCCATTGGTTTCAAAGATACGCGTTTCGTCCGCACAACTTCAAACTTCTTTTCGTCTTCAGCTGGCTTTTCAGGGATTTCCGGCATTTGGAATTCCTTCACACCTTTTTCGCGTGACTTACGGTTAATCTTTGTCTTGTACTTGCGAATTTGACGTTCCAACTTGTCAGTTACCAAGTCGATACTACCGTACATGTCAGGAGAAGTTTCTTCCGCCCGTAATACCAGGTATGGCAATGGAATTGTTACTTCTACTTTGTACTTCTTGTCGGAGTACACCTTCAAGTTTACGTGAGCAATCGAATCACCGGCGTAATTAAAGAATTTTTCTAATTTAGAAAGTCTCTTTTCTACGTAGTCACGGATTGCTTCAGTAACTTCAATGTTTTCACCACGAACGTTAAATTTTAACATGGTAATCTCTCCTTTCGCCCCTGGCTTATTTCTAGGGGAGTTAGAGTTTTTTCTCTAACTTATCTACATCTTTATTATAATAGAAAGCGTTTTATTTTTCAATCTATATTCGAATTTTTTTATCCTTTTTTGTATTTTTTAAAGTTTCAACGACATAAAGTTATACTTCTCACATGTTTAGCTCCCTGCAAAAGTGCGATTTGGCGGGCATAATATAAGGTTCTTCCGGTTGTATAGATATCATCCACCAACAAAATATTTCGATTTTCTACTCGTGGTCCTCGATAAAGAAATGGTTGCTTACTTCGAAGACGTTCCTGGCGGGTTTTACGCGCTTGTTTAATCCGTCCTTGCCTTTGTTTCATCTGCAAGTCACAATGGTAATTCAGTCCTTCTAACCAGCCTTCCACCTGATTAAAACCACGTGTCGCCATGGTTTCTTCATCAACGGGAATAACCCAGAGGTCCCATTTTTTCAACGGATAATGTTGCTTAATATAGTGTTGAAACTCATCCTTAAAAGCCAAACGCAAATGATAATCCCCTTGAAATTTGTAGCGCTCGATGTAATCTTTCATCGCAGAAGTACGGTAAGTATACAAGGCACGATTTTTCAATAAACCGCCTTGACTTTTTTGCCAAGTGTGGCAATCTGGACATAATTCTGCCTTAGTCATTATGCGCCCACATCCTGGACAAATCGTTTCATTTAATAAAGGTAGAAATTTCTCATGACATTTACGACAAAGACGTTCTTGTTTAAGAGCTTGCCAGGATAAAAGCCACGCCAACGAAAAATGTTCCGGACAATTTTTTTCACACAGAATACATTTTCCCACCCAGCTGCGCCCCCTTTCGATTCATAAACTTAATTTGCCTTTGTGCTTCCCTGATAGCCGCATTTTTTCGTTGGCAAAAGAAAAGCACCTCACCGCCTGGCTTTTGAGCACTACGCCCAACCCGGCCCGCAATTTGTACCAGAGCCGCACTTGAGAAGGTCTGCTCTGCAGCTAACACCATCAAGTCCAAATTTTTAAAGGTTACTCCCCGTTCTAAAATGGTTGTCGTCACCAGAGCTTGCAGTTTGCCGCTTCTTAAGGCTATAACCTTTTCTAAGCGTTGTTCATCGGCTGCATGAACACTGGCTACGGCCAAATTGGGCAACGTTTGTTTAACCTTTTTTAAGACAGGCGCTAAATCAACAATTTTCGGAACAAAAATTAAGAATGGCGTTCCAGCTTGAAACCACTTCTTCAAATAATCTAGTGCTTTAGCAGGCAAGAGTTCTCGACGTCTGGTTTTGATTACTTGAATTTCTGGTAAAAGGTAACCATGAAAGCGTAAGGGTAAATAAGATACACTTAAATTTCGCCGAGCAACTTGCTTTTGAAGCTCCTTACCTGGTGTTGCGGTCAAATAAACCAAGGACCCTTTAGCTTTACAAGCATTTTGGGCTGCATAGGCTAAACCTGCATCTTGAGCAAAAGGAAAGGAGTCTACCTCATCAATAATCAGGAGATCAAAAGCCTGATAAAAACGTAATAGCTGGTGAGTTGTACAAATAGTTAGCTGACAGTAACTATAACTCATCTCACTTTTTCCATGTAATAAAAGAGGCTTAACTGTAAATGCTTCTTTTATACGCGGGTATAATTCTGTACACACATCTACTCGTGGTGAAGCCAAGCCAATGCGCATTTGTTTTTGAAGCGAATAGGCTAACGTTTCAAATAACATTTCAGTTTTTCCGGCCCCGGTGACAGCCCAAAGAAGATGATGACCACCATTTTTTACAACAGTTAATAATTCCCGAGAACATTGTTTTTGGAGCGGTGATAGTTGCCCTGACCATAAAAGTGGATTATGATTTAATTTGGGAAATCGATTCGGCTCCGGTATACTAATAAGGGTATCTAGCGTCGAAACACGGCCTAAACTTAGACAATGACGACAATAATAGTTTTGCTGGGGCAGGCAATCTTGCTTAGAAATCCGTTGCCCACAACGATTACAATAATAATGCTGCCTATGGCGATAAATAGCGGGGCGTTGCATAACTTGATTGCCATAAATTTCCGGATTTACTACTGGTATTTGACGGCCCCATAATTGCTTTAACATAAAATCACCTCATATATTAAATACGCAAAACAGAAAGGAATTAGCTTAAATTTATGGAATCTTTTTTAACAATCAAAGAAAATGCCAGTTACACCGCCATCATTAAGAAATCAGAATTCATTTGCCACATAGCTCGAACTGAAAACGAAACTGAGGCCTTAGCTTTTATTGAAAAAATTAATACTGAGCACCGCAAAGCCACGCATAACTGCTATGCCTATACTCTAGGCATGCATGACGAAATCCAACGAGCTAGTGATAATGGTGAACCTTCTGGAACCGCTGGAGTACCGATTTTGGAAGTCCTCAAAAACAACGAACTTCATAACGTGACCGCTGTCGTCACCCGCTACTTCGGGGGGATTAAACTAGGCGCTGGTGGTTTAATTCGCGCTTATAGTGGCACTACTGCCGATGCCATCAAAGAAATTGGGATAGTAAAAAAGACAGTCCAAACTGCTATTACTTTAAAAACCCCCTATCCTTTGCAAGGTAAGATGCAAAATTACCTGGAAGAACATGACATCAACCTACTGCAAACAGACTACGGCGTCGAAGTCGACTTTATCGTTGGAATCGATTCGCCACAAGTCGAAAACTTTTGTGCTCAAATCATCGATATCTTCAATGCTAAAGTCAACTATGAAATTGGTGACGAAAACTATGTTGAAGTTCCCGTTAACTAAAATAAGACTGTTCCAAACGGAACAGCCTTATTTTTTATTGGACGTATTTTTCTTATTTTTATCTGATTTGAATCCTAAAGCTAAGCGCTTAATCAAATTCAAAAGTGGTTGGCGATCATCACCGACCAACCCAATTAATTCCACAAAGATTTCCAAACCTACTAAAGTTGCCAGAGTTAATAAAAACGACCCAAGTAAACTGGAAAATGGATACAAGAAAGCAATCAGCGAGAAGATTAAAGCAATACCATAAATTACTAACACTGTTTGCCGGTGTGACAATCCCATTTGAATCAAGCGATGATGCAGGTGATGTTTATCTGCTTGGGAAATAGGTCGGTTATTTAATTTCCGCCGTAAGATGGCATAAACTGTATCCGTAATCGGAACCCCCATGATAACAACGGGAATTATCAAGGTAATAAAGGTAGCATTTTTTAAACCGGAGAGGGAAAAAATAGCCATCATAAACCCAATAAATAGGGAACCAGTATCACCTAAATAAATTTTAGCGGGGTTAAAGTTATAAGGTAAGAATCCTGCTAAGGCAGCAATTAAATTAAAAATCATGATTGAAATATATACGTTAGTAACATTAAGGAAAAAATACCCAGTTAAAGCACTGGTAAATAATGCGATAATTGAAACTCCTGTCGCTAACCCATCTAAACCATCAATCAAATTAACAGCATTGGTAATAGCCAAAATCCATAAAATCGTCACCGGAAAAGAAAGTAAACCTAGATTAACCGTCCCTACGAAAGGAAGGGTCAGCGTCGTCATCCGCACCCCCGCGGCAAAATAAACAACAAGCGCGGCTAAGAAAATTCCCAGCATCTTTTGGGCTGGCTTTAATTCAATCAAATCATCGACGACTCCCGTAAAAATCACCACAAGTTCGGCTAAAAAAAGTAGCCACATTTGTTTTTGCGGGTATTGGCTTTTCAGTAGGAAAAAGTTTGTTAAGTTAAAAGCTAAAAAGATAGCCAAACCACCCATCGTAGGCATGGCGACCTTATTAACTCGCCGGGCATTAGGCTTGTCCACGGCACCGATTTTCAGAGCTATTCTTCTAATAAATGGGGTTAGCACAGCAGATAGGACCAATGTTACTAAAAAGGCACCAAAGATACTATACATACACAGCCATCCTTATTCATATTTATAATTACATTCTCTTTCATCTTACCACATTTCTTAAAATTTAACCTTAAAATTCAAAAAAACTCTTCGCAAAAATTTGCGAAGAGTAGCACATTATTTTTTCAAATGATAGTTATAAGTCGAAATAATCACATTTTCGTGAGGACTTAGTGCTCGACGTAATTGTAACGCAGTTTGGTTATGCAAGATATTTTGCCATGATTTTTTCGGAATAAATTGTGGTACAACTACCGTTACAGACGCATTCCGTTTTTCCGCATTTTTAGCAATAATATCTGTAAAACGCAAGACAGGTTGAACAACGGAACGGTAGGAGGAGTGTAAGTCCACGAAGCGAATATCTGGAAAGGCTTCTTTGAACTCTTTAGCCGTTTCGTGTTCCTTTTGCGGATTAGTATCAAAAGATACGTGCATAGCGATAACGTAATCACCAATAGAACGCGCATAGTCAATCGCCCCGGTCGTCACGTGAGTTACAGATGAAACCAACACAATCACAGTCGAACCATCATAGCGATGTGAATCCGCCTTGACTTGGGCGTTTAAACGCAATTGTTCCGCAATCTTAATGTAGTGATCATTGATTTTATAGAATGCAAACATCAAGACCGCCATGATGATGAGATATGGCCAAACGTTGTCGAAGTGTAACCAAAACAAGAAAACCACTAAGGCTAGGGAAATAGCTGCTCCTAAGAAGTTGAAACAGGCATTGAGAACCCAATTTTTCCCTCTTTCTCTGAACCAGTGGATAATCATCCCTGATTGTGACAATGTAAAGGGCACAAACACCCCGACCGCATACAGCGGAACTAGGAGACTAGTTTGGCCATTGAAAATTAAGATTAAGACAATGGCCCCCATCGCTAAGGCAATAATCCCGTTAGAGTAGCCTAACCGGTCCCCTTTTTCCATAAATAAGTGTGGCATGAACTTATCTTTAGCCATGTTATAGGCTAAGACCGGAAAGGCTGAAAAACCGGTATTTGCCGCTACTGCTAAAATCATAGCGGTCGCTAATTGTAACATGTAATAGAAAATTCCTTTGCCAAAGACTGCTTCTCCTAATTGGGATAACATAGTATTTTCAGCACTAGGTTCAATCCCTGCATAGTAAAACATCACCGTCACGGACGCCAAGAAGAAACCTAAGATAATTGCCATAATTGTTAGCGTAGCCGCTGCATTTTTTCTTCTTGGAGAGCGGAAGTTAGGCACCGCATTGGAGATGGCTTCCACCCCTGTTAAAGATGACGATCCGGCTGAAAAGGCCTTTAAGAATAAAAGTACCGTCATTCCTTTGACACTAGAACCAACCGCAGCATGGGCATGATATTCAATATTACCGGTCGCAATATTAAAGAATCCAACTCCGATTAGAGCTAATATCATGATGACAAAAAAATAAACTGGTACGGTTAAGAAGGAAGCTGATTCCCGTAACCCCCGTAAGTTCAAGGTCATAATAAATAAAATAATAATAATCGAAATTGGTACACTGTATTTATACAGGGCAGGGATGGCCGAAGTAATAGCTTGTGTCCCTGAAGTCACAGAAACCGCCACTGTCAACATATAATCAACCAGTAACGATCCTCCTGCAACTAGCCCCGCAGTTTTCCCCCAATTTTGGGTAGCGACAACATAGCCCCCACCTCCGGAAGGATAGGCATGAATAATTTGCCGGTAAGACATGGTAATTGCAAATAATAAAATTAAGACAATTCCCACGGCTGGTAAGGTGTACCATGTCGCAGCTGCGGATAGAGCAAACAAAACTGCGACAATTTCTTCAATCCCATAAGCGACTGAAGATAAAGCATCTGAAGATAAAAGCGCTAAGGCTTTAAATTTGGTTAGAGCTTGGCCCCCTTCTTCGGCTGTCTTCAGCGGGGCACCAATCAGTAGCCGTTTCATATAACGCCACATAATAGACTCCTTTTTATATGGAAATTTATTTTGTTTTCATCCATGTTTACCAATTTTAGGACAAAGCGCTTAACTTTGCAACTAATTTTTGATGAAAATTAAAAAAGCTCCCATCAACATCTCGATGAGAACTTTCCTTTCTTACATCATGCCACCCATGGCTGCAGGATTGGCTGGAGCGTCATTTTCACTTGGTTTGTCTGCAACAACGGCTTCTGTAGTTAATAGTAAAGCTGAAACAGAGGCAGCGTTTTGTAAGGCTGAACGTGTCACCTTAGTAGGGTCTACAATTCCGGCTTTTACCATGTCAACCCATTCATTATTAGCGGCATTGTAACCAATACCTGGTTCTTGTTCCTTTAATTTTTCAACAATGACGGAACCTTCTAACCCGGCATTTTCAGCAATTTGGCGTACTGGTTCTTCCAACGCGCGCTTAACAATGTTAATCCCCGTTTGGACATCACCTTCAGCTTTAATTCTGCCACCGCATCAATAACGTTTACCAAGGCAGTACCACCACCAGGAACAAAACCTTCTTCAACCGCAGCGCGAGTAGCGTTCAAGGCATCTTCGATACGGTATTTCCGTTCCTTTAATTCAGTTTCCGTTGCAGCACCCACACGGATTACGGCTACCCCACCGGCTAACTTCGCCAAACGTTCTTGCATCTTTTCTTTGTCAAAATCAGAAGTTGTTTCTGCAATTTGGGCACGAATTTGGTCAATACGTTCCGCAATGGCTTGACGGTCACCAGCACCTTCCGTAATCGTAGTGCTATCCTTGGTTACAATAACTTTGTGAGCTGAACCTAATTGAGCCACACTGGTATCCTTCAATTGCAAGCCTAATTCATCAGTAATGACCGTTGCACCAGTTGAAATTGCAATATCTTCTAACATAGCTTTACGACGGTCACCAAAACCTGGGGCCTTCACAGCTACCACATTGAAGTTACCACGGATCTTGTTCAAGACCAAAGTAGGTAAAGCTTCACCATCCACGTCATCTGCCACAATCAAGAGACTGCGACCTTGTTGGATAATGTCATTTAATAATGGAGCAATTTCTTGAATGTTAGATAACTTCTTATCTGTTAATAAGATGTATGGGTTATCCAAGTCAGCTTCCATCTTGTCAGTATCTGTTACCATGTATTGTGAGAGGTAACCGCGGTCAAACTGCATCCCTTCAACTACGTCTAATGATGTGTCAATACCCTTAGATTCTTCAATGGTGATAACCCCATCGTTACCGACCTTTTCCATCGCGTCAGCAATTAATTCCCCAACTTCTTGACTTGCAGAAGAAATTGACGCAACTTGAGCGATGTCACTCTTAGATGAAACTGTGTGTGACATTTCGTGCAACTTAGCAACTGCTGCTTTGGTAGCCATTTCAATCCCAGAACGAATGCCCACAGGGTTAGCGCCAGCCGTTACGTTCTTCATACCTTCATTTACGATAGCTTGGGTTAAAACAGTCGCCGTAGTGGTCCCGTCCCCTGCAATATCGTTGGTCTTTGAAGCAACTTCGGCGACTAACTTAGCCCCCATATTTTCAAAGTGATCTTCTAATTCAATAGCTTTAGCAATTGTTACACCATCATTAGTAATGGTTGGTGCCCCAAAACTTTGTTCCAAAACCACATTACGCCCCTTAGGTCCAATCGTTGACTTAACAGTGTTAGCTAACTTGTCAACCCCTTGAAGCATCTTTTTTCTTGCATCTTCTGAGAATTTAATTTCTTTTGCCATTTTCATTTCACCTCATCAAATAATTAATCTACAATTGCGATTAAGTCGTTTTCACGTACCACTAAGTATGTTTCTTGATTGTACTTCACTTCTGTACCAGCATACTTGTCAAATAAGACTAAGTCACCTTCTTTAACACTTAAAGCAACTGTTTGGCCGTTTTCCAAGACGCGACCTGAACCTACTGCCACCACTTTGGCCGTTTGAGGTTTTTCTTTAGCGTTAGAGGCTAAAATAATTCCTCCAACCTTTTGTTCTTCTTGTTCTTGAACTTGTAAAATGACACGATCTCCTAATGGTTTTAGCACGTAGAATCCCTCCATATCTTTTTTAGCACTCTTTGCACTTGAGTGCTAATGATTACAAGTATTACTATAAACGCTTTCCTTAAAAAATGCAAGCCTTATTTAGCACTTTATTTCATCGAGTGCTAAAATGTGCTATACTAAGCCCTAGAAAACAATAGAAAGAGAATCCATTTATGACTAATTCACGAAATAGTTTCGCCATTTTAATAACCTATTGCCTCTTCCAAATACTCAATACTCTTTGCCTTAATCTTTTGCCTTAAAGGCACAACCTTACCTTTGGGGTACTTTACTTGCTTTACTGGCTTGCGCAGCCATGTTTGGGATTCAAAAAAAATTTACTTTTCATAATCCCTATGACCAAGCCCATATCAGTGGTCCTCAAAGTTTACTCTGGAGTTTGGGTGGAGCTCTAGGCTTATTCTTAGTTCAAATTTTGGGTTTAAACCTCGAATACCTCCTTTTAGGACAAAAGCTTACTTCCGCCAATACCAGCCTCTTGTTAACTATAATCGGCAAATATCCTTACTTTACGCTAACTGTTGTTTTAGCGCTCCCTATTTTGGAAGAATTTGTCTTTCGCAAAGTAATCTTTGGTAATCTCAGTCAACATATTTCTCCTCTCGGGGCAGCCCTGCTTTCGAGCTTGCTCTTTGCCTTAGCTCATGGCGACGGACACTACCTAACTTATGCCGGGATGGGCTTACTTTTATGTGGGGTTTATGCCAAAACTCACCGACTCACTAGCTCCATGTTAAGTCATATTCTAATGAATGCTGCTATTTTAATTATGGCATACTACTAAAAAAGACCAAGAAGGCTCATTCTTGGTCTTTTTTATTCATCCTCAGTCCCAAAACGGTCTAAGAAGTAAATTAAAGTTTGTAATTCATTCGTTAAATCAACATTTTGTACCCGCATATGTTCCGGCACATTGATCCGTAAGGGTGTAAAGTTCAAAATCCCTTTAATCCCGGTTTCCGTCAATTCATCAGTCACTTTCTGAGCAACTGGTGCAGGCACCGTCAAAATTGCAATCTCAATCTGCTGTGCATTAAGTTGCTCTTTCATATCTGACATCGGATAAATAGGTACCCCACTTTGAATCGTACCAGCAATCTCTTCATTAATATCGAAAGCTGCACTAATACGAACATTGCTTCCACCATGGAAGTTGAAGTTCAAAAGCGCATGTCCCAAGTTACCGACCCCAATCAAAGCTACATTAGTTAGCCGGTCTTGGTTTAAAACCTTTTTGAAAAATTCAACCAAAGAAGCAATATCATAACCATAACCACGCTTACCTAAAGCACCAAAGTAAGAAAAATCACGGCGAATTGTCGCCGAGTCGACTTTTACTGCTTCAGCCAATTCAGTTGAGGAAATCCGGGTCTTACCGGAATCAGCTAAGATATTGAGGTATCGATAGTAAATTGGTAACCGCTTGGCTGTCGCATTAGGAATATTTTCAGTAGCCATTTCATTCTTCCTTTCACATAGTTTTTATTTCTATTCTACCACATCTGAGTCCTGAAAATAAAGCATAATCATCTAATGTTTTGGACAATATAAGAACAAAATACTATATTTTTCACAAACTTAACTTTTTAAAAAATCCCTCGTTTATGCTAAAATTAAGAGGACTAAATTTACAAAAAGTGTAGGAATATAAAAATGATTTTACTGCAAGCGCAACAAGTTGCTCGCCATTTTGGCGCAGACGTCTTGTTTGAAAATATTAATCTCGAAATTCAAGATAATTCCCGGATTGCCTTAGTCGGAAGAAACGGCGCCGGAAAATCAACGCTAATTAAAATGATTATCGGTGAAAGTGAGCCTAGTGCCGGCAACATCGCCAGAAAAAAAGATTTAACCATCGGTTACCTAGCGCAAAATGCCGACATTTCCTCTGACCGGACGATTATGGATGAAATGTTAGCTGTGTTTGACTATCTTCAAGACATGGAAAAACAAATCCACCAATTAGAAAGCGCCATGGCCAATCCTGATGCTGACCATCAAAGCCCTGAATACGCGCGGATTTTAAAGCAATATGACCAATTACAACACGATTTTAAGGAACAAAACGGTTATGGTTATGTCAATGAAATTAAGTCTGTTCTCCACGGTTTCCACTTTGAAGAAGCCGACCATGACCGCTTGATATCTTCCCTTTCCGGAGGGCAAAGAACCCGCCTCGCCTTGGCTAAGTTATTGTTAGAAAAGCGTGACTTATTAATTTTGGACGAACCAACCAATCACTTAGATATTGATACTTTGACCTGGTTAGAAAGTTACCTCCAAAGTTATGCCGGTGCCCTTTTAATTGTCTCCCACGACCGTTACTTCCTAGATAAAATTGTCAACGAAGTTTACGAAATTAGCCATAATAAATGCCACCACTACCACGCAATTACAGTCAATATATTGATGAAAAAGCCCAACGTCTCCAACAAGAATGGAAGCAATACGAAAAGCAACAAGTTGAAATCAATAAGTTGGAAGATTTTGTCAACCGTAACTTGGTCCGAGCTTCAACAACCAAACGAGCCCAAAGTCGACGGAAACAATTGGAAAAAATGGATCGCTTAGATCGACCTGAAGGTTTAGAAAAAGGACCACATTTCACCTTCTCCACTAAAAAAAACAGTGGGAACTTAGTCCTAACCGTCACTGATGCTGCCATTGGTTATGATGGCAATATCATCTCTGAACCCATCGACTTTGAAGTTCGTAAAAACAATATCATTGCCGTAGTGGGACCTAATGGGATTGGGAAATCTACCTTATTGAAGTCCATTCTTGGACAAATTCCTTTCATTAAAGGTAGTTCAAGTTTTGGAACGGGGGTTGAGGTTGGCTACTATGACCAAGAACAAAAAAATCTCAATCCCCAAAAAACGGTCTTAAACGAACTTTGGGACGAGCATCCCACCACGCCTGAATATGATATTCGTTCTATCCTCGGTTCTTTCCTCTTTTCTGGAAATGATGTCTTAAAATCTGTGGCCTCCCTTTCCGGAGGTGAGAAGGCCCGTTTACTCTTAACGAAGCTTGCCTTTCGTCATGATAACTTCTTACTTTTGGACGAACCAACTAACCACTTAGATATCGACTCCAAGGAGGTGCTAGAGCAAGCCCTTCTGGAATTTGACGGTACCGTCCTCTTTGTTTCCCATGACCGTTACTTTATCAACAAGGTCGCAACCAGTGTCCTAGAAATCACTCCTGAAGGCAGTCAGCTTTTCTTAGGTGACTATGATTACTACTTGGAAAAGAAAGAAGAAGCCGAACTCCTCAAGCAAGCTAAAGAAGACACAAGCTACTCGATTACCGAAAAGCAAGTTTCTACAGGGAAAGTTAACTATCAACAATCCAAGGAACGCCAAAAGCAAGAACGCAAATTACAACGGGCCGTTGATAGTTTCGAAAAAGAAGTTGAAAAACTTGACTCACAAAAATCAAACTTAGAAATCGAAATGGCCCAGCCAGAAGTAGCCACAGATTTAGGTAAGTTAACAGATTTACAAAAACAATTAGACGAACTGACTACTAAACTAGCCCAAGCCGAGGAAGCCTGGGAAACTGCTAGTCTTGAATTAGAAGAATTTTTAGAAGGGTAATCACTGATTACAACATAAATAGCGCTAGCTCCGTATCTTGCGAGCTAGCGCTATTTATCTACATTTCCATATCTGGGTACCAGTCAAATTCAAGGCCAGGGTTGGCATTTAAGTCTAAACCAGCTCGAACGCCTTCTTCATAAGCCACATAACCAGCAGCCCCAATCATGGCAGCATTATCTCCACAGTACTTAAGAGGGGCTTTAACTAATTTCACATCTGGAAAAGACTTTAAGTGTTCGTCTAAACTTTGTCGTAAACCAGAGTTAGCCGCCACACCACCAGCTAAAATTAATTGTTTCACAGGAAAGTTAGCTAAGGCCTTCATGGTCTTTTGAGTTAAGACATCAACTACACTATTTTGGAAGCTAGTAGCTAAATCCGCTTGATTTAATTCTTCGCCAATTTGATTTGCATGGTGAACTGTATTAATAAAGGCAGACTTCAAACCAGAAAAGGAGAAGTCGTAATTATCTTCATTTACCATAGCTCGTGGAAAATTAAAAGTATCTTGCCCGGTTTGGGCTAATTGGTCGATTTCCTTACCAGCCGGGTAAGCCATCTTCATCACACGCCCAACTTTATCGTAAGCTTCACCAGCAGCGTCATCACGAGTTTCTCCGATGATTTGGAAACTATTTCGTGATTCCATGTAAACCAGTTGGGTATGTCCTCCAGAAACCAAAAGTGCTATAGCTGGAAATTCCAAAGGTGCCACAAACCGGGCCGCATAAATGTGACCAGCCATATGATTCACCGGCACTAAAGGTAAATCATGCGCATAAGCAATCGCTTTGGCAGCCGCAACCCCAATTAATAAAGCCCCTACTAAACCAGGACCTTGTGTCACCGCCACAGCAGTGAGGTCTTCATAGGAAACTTCGGCGGTGGCTAAAGCCTCCTTAACACAGTAGGTAATTTGTTCAATGTGGTGCCGACTAGCAACTTCTGGTACCACCCCTCCAAAACGTTGGTGACTCTTAATTTGAGTTGCGACAACATTAGCTAAAACCTGGCTACCATCTTCAACTACAGCCACACTAGTTTCATCACAACTCGATTCGAAGGCCAAAATTAAATTTCTTTTCTTACCCATATTAATTTGTTCCTCGTCTTCTTAATTCTTTTTCCATCAGATAGGCATCTTCACCTTCTGGTAAATAATAATTTGTTTGTACTTTGACTACCCGAAAACCCAGGGTACGATATAGCTGTTGAGCGACTTGATTTTTAGTTGCAACTTCAAGGCTCACCAAATGACAGCCCGCATCTTGCGCCTGGGTTAACAACAACTCCATTAACATAGTTCCGATTTTGCGTCCCTGATACTGCGGTAAAACAGCAATATTGGTAATGTGAGCTTGTTTGGGGTTACGTTCCAAGTCAATTCCAGCAAAGGCCACCAATTCATCGTGGTAACGGACAACCAAATATAAATGGGCTTTTTTTGAGATAATTCTTTTCGAAAGACTTCTTCATTCCAAGGTACTTGCCCGCCATAGACTTGGCGTTGAATTTCTAGCATTTCTGCAATATCAGGGATTACCGCCCGACACAAGAGGTACTCATGGCCTGCCCAAGTAAGGCGCCGACTTGCAAACTGCAACTGATTTTGATTTTGAAAAATATTGCGTATAATTTTTTGCTTAAACTCTTTGAACGTAGCTATCATCATCATTGTCCTTTTGCGGATTTTGGTCTAACCATTGTCTTTCCGCTTGCGTCAACCGCAAGTAGGCAGGTACAAAAGTATCAATTGCTTCTAAATCTCGCTTTTGCCCCACTAAGCCTAACACATAAGCACTTGGGTAGCAAACTGTTGTTCAGCAAAGTGAGCCGGAAAATCTTGACTTAATTTTTCTTTCAAGTTCAAGGCGTCTTGACCGATAAAAATTATTTCCTGGTCGAAAGCTCGCAAGGCCGCCTGTAAATCAGTGATACTAATGTGGACATCCGCCAAAACATTAACTAATTTGCCATCTTGCCAAGTATAAGCACCAGCAAAAACATTATCACGTCGCGCATCAAAGACCGGCACTAAAATGGCGTCAGTTTGAGGATAGGCCTGGGCTAAAACTTCCAAGCTAGATACACTGCTAAGTTCTTTATCTAAAGTATAAGCTAAGGTCTTAGCTGTGGTCGCTCCAATACGCAAACCCGTATAAGAGCCGGGCCTTTGGCAACAACCAAACGATCAATCTCTTGGATAGTTAAATGTGCTTCTTGTAAAGTGGCATCAATTAAGGGCATAAGATTTTTACTGTGGTCTTTGCCCATTCCATAATTAATTTTAGTTTCAGCATATAAATTTTGATCTTCTAAAACCGCAACACTCAATGGCTTATTAGAAGTTTCGATTGCTAAAATTTTCATTGAAATTTTCCCTTTCTGTCTTTTTCATCCATGGAATATCTTAACATATTTCCTGACTTGGATATATGTAAAAGCAAAAAAGTGAAAAACGGACACCCGTCTTTCACTACCTTGTTTGCCACTTACACTCAGCCAAGCAAGAAATTGTTGCATCACACCTAATTTCATGATACGTCGTTGAGTCATCGATTTGCACGATGCTGGTAACTTCTTGGCCATAGTGGACTTCGTTTTTATAAACAATATTCATTTCAATCAGTTGATGATTTAAGAGGAAATCGGCCTCTAAACTATCCAACATCCAATCGAAATAATGAACATTATTTACATGTCGATTTTCATCAATGTCCATAAAACGGACCCGGTAATTTTTTTGATTACTTGGATTTGCCGGTACTTGAGGCTGGGCTAAACGTTCCACTTTCTTAGTCTTTTCCACCTCAAAAGGTGCTACAACTTCCGGTAAAATCCGCGTCATTTTACGTTTTTCTTGATCCATGAGCACAAAGACACTGTGCATAGAGGCCATCTCTTGACCGGCTTCATCATATAACCAAAAATCACGATAGCAAAAAAAGGAATTATAGTTTTGAGCCTGAGTTTTGACCGTTACCTTTTGACCACGTTGGGGCAAGGTCTTAACCTTTAATTGATGCTGAGTAATGACCCAGCCTAGCCCTAGCTTCTGAACTTCTTGACTACCAACGCCTAAAGAATCGCTATGACCTTCAGAAGCTAATAATAATAAATCGACTAAACGACCAATTCCCATTTGCCCCGTCATTTCCGTTTCATAAAATAAGACAGTGTGGTCCAAACTATATGCGTTAGGCATTAGTCCTCCTCCTCATCTAAATGGTGATAAGCCCGATAAACGACTTGTTTTTTTACCTGATTAAGCTTGGCCACTTCTTTAATAGCCTCCTTGCTAGAAATACCCGTCGCTATTACAGCTTCCACCTGATTTGCATATGGTAAAGTCAAATCAAGCCCTGAATCCTGAATTTGTGGAGGGTTCGCATTCCCTTCCACTAAAACCACAAATTCACCACGAATAGTTTCATTTTGAGCCCATTCTTGAACTTCACCTAAACTTCCGCGTAAAAATTCTTCATATTTTTTGGTCAGCTCCCGACATAAAACCACTTGTCGTTCCGCCCCGAAAACTTGTACCATGCTAGCTAAGGTTCGCCCGATGCGATGCGGTGCTTCGTAGAAAATCATAGTACATTTTTGATAATTTAACTCTTCCAGTTGTTTAACTTGGTCTTTAGGTTTAGGGGGCAGGAAGCCATAAAATAAAAATGGTTGCGGTGCTAATCCCGAAGCAATCAAAGCTGTTAGAGCCGCATTCGGCCCTGGCAAAGGTATCACCGGAATTTGAGCTTGTACACAGGCTGCCACCAATTCCTTACCTGGATCACTAATCGAAGGCATTCCCGCATCACTGACCTGCGCAATACTATGACCGGCCTGCAATTTTTCCAGCAACTTCGGTATCCGCATTTGAGTATTATGCTCATGAAAAGAAATTTGTGGCGTCGATACCTCAAAGTGAGCTAACAACCGGGCAGTATTGCGCGTATCTTCGGCGGCAATGAGATCCACCTTCTGTAAAGTTTCTATCGCCCGCGGCGTCATGTCACTCAAATTTCCAATTGGCGTGGGTACGAGATATAACTTTCCAGCTTGAGTAGTTTGAAAACTACTGGTCTTAGTAAACATTAAGCACGCTCCCCATAAATCACATCTTGGCAAAAAATGCAAGGTTCATCATTCACACGTCGTGAACCATACATTTCGTTACAGACATGAAATCCTTCTTTATATAATTTTTCCAAATTTTGGCGCGATTTAGAAAGACCTTCTTTAACATCTTGGTTTTTTTCTTCCAAGTCTTGCAGTCTTTCTCTAAGGTGCTGATTTTCGATTTCCAGTTCAGCATTTCTTTCGAGAATTTCTGTAAATTCTTCTTTCATGGTCGCTAAGGCTTGCGTGACGGCCATGGTTTTTTCTTCTAATTCTTCAAAATTTTCATATACTTCACGTTTTTCCACGAAATCACCCCTTATCTACCAAAACATTCACTTAAATTGAGTGTTAGTTCCTCTAAAATATTTTGAAAATTAACGTTAACAGCTAACTTTTGCCAGGATTTTAGGCTAATTTCTAAAGCCTTCACAATCCGTGGTCCCCCAATATGAGCGGCGATATCTTGCAATTGAGGCAGATACATCTTAAAAGCTAGTTCATCTTGTCTTTGATAATATGTCAACATGGTATCCCGAATCAAAAGTACCAATACCTGGAGAAGTCTTTCTTGTTCTGCCTTATTTTCCAGATACGGCATCAATTTGACTTGCACATCAACAAAGGCACGCAAATCACCTCTCAAGGTTAGATTATACCATTCCCACAAGTTTTCTACCAATTTTTCAAATTTTTGGTCTTGACTTAAAGCCAAAGCTTGTTCATAGTCACCACACAAGTGGGCTAAAAGACTCGCCTTACCGGGCGTAACTTGAGCATCAACCAATTCCTTGACAATCTGCTTGGTTGATAAGGCCGCTAACTCCACTGTTTGACAACGCGAAATAATTGTTGGCAAGATGAGCTGCGGACTCTCACTTAGTAAAAAGGCATTGACCAAACCACTAGGCTCTTCCAAAAACTTCAGCAAACTGTTAGCCGCCCCTGTGGTCATTTTTTCCGCATCTTCAATGATAAAAATTTTCCGCAAACTTTCCAAACCACTTTTAGAAAATTCACTCTTTAAAAAACGAATTTGGTCAACCTTAATTGATTGGCCTTCTGGTGCAATCCGCACCACATCAGGGTGGCTATTTTCACTAATCCGGCGGCACTCTATGCAAGTTTGACAAGGATAACCTTGTTCATCTTTTTGTCGGCAATAAATTGCCTGCGAAATCCACACAGCCAGCTCTTTTTTACCGGTGCCACTCGGACCGGTTAATAAATATGCATGCGCGAGGTGGTCTTGCTTGACTAATTTGGCAAAATGCTGAGTTAGATTTGCTTGGAGTTGGGTAATTGCTTCCATCTGCCTCCCCCTTAAAAATGGTAAAATTCTTCGATTGGGACCACAAAAACTGTCGCCCCACCAACTTGAACCTCAAGCGGTGATTTATCATCAATTTGACTAGGAGCATCTAAATTAATGGGTGGCACCCGGTAGCCTTCATGTTTTTGACAAACCTGCTTAATAATTTCAATAACAGCTGGCACTTTAGCTTGACTACTACCAATCAAAAAAGTCGTATTACCAGCTTTTAAAAAAGTCCCCGTCGTTGAAAGCTTAGTAGCCTTCACCTCCGCTTCAATCAAAGCGGTACTCAACTTATTACTGAGACTATCTTGCACAATTGCAATAATCATTTTCATGGTATCACCTTAAGCTTCAAAAAATGCTGGAACACGCTTAGCTAAAACCTTAAAAACATCTGCAACCACCTGCTCAAGTTCTTGGTTAGCATTAATCGTCACAATACGATCAGGATATTTTTGTGCTAATTCTTGGTACGCAGCACGTACATCATCATAAAAACTTAAATCCTCTTGGTCCAAACGATTAACTTCGTTAGTCCGTCCCGCCACAATCCGTGCTAAGCCAACACGAGGATCGACATCAAAGTAAATAGTTAACTCTGGACTCAGTTTGTCCGTTGCAAATTCGTTGAGTTGAGCGACAACATCCATTCCTAACCCCCTGGCACGTCCTTGATAAACAATGGAGCTATCCACAAAGCGATCACATAAGACTAACTTATTTTCTTTTAGGGCGGGTAAGATATTTTCTTCCAAATGTTGACTCCGAGCAGCTGCATATAGTAACGCTTCCGTTTTTGCTGACATTTGGGTGTTTTTGACATCTAAGATGACCTGGCGAATTTCTTCGGAAATTTTATTACCACCAGGTTCGCGGGTCAATAAATATTTTGCTTGTTGGCCTTTTTGATCTAAAAATTCAATAATCTTTTTTAAGACGCTGGTCTTACCAGAACCATCGCTGCCTTCAAATGATATAAAATATCCACTCACATTAATTTCCTCCAAATTTATTGACTCAAGAAAATACCCGCTCCCCTAAAGGTTGCGGGTATTTTTAGTTGAACCAGTTTTGCCGTTCAACCGTGGCGCGTAACTCACCCTTTAGGTGTCTACGACGTGCTTCTTTAAATAAGAACTCATAACGCGCCCGCGCAAGTTTCGTTCGAGCTTCTAACTCATCATCCACATCATAGACCGCATCTTGGGTATGCTTAGCAACATCCCACTGCGCCCGGGCTTGATAAATATCCGTTAATAAGCGTTCATTATACTTTTTGCGTAACTTTTCTTTTGGTTTAAAGAAAAACATGGCGCCACTTCCCTACTATAATTCTGTTCGACCTTCAATTGCCTTCAACAAAGTCATCTCATCTGCATATTCAATATCACTACCAACCGCTAATCCGTGGGCTAAGCGTGTCATTTTAATTCCCGCAGGTTTGATCAATCGAGACAGGTAAGTCGCAGTCGCTTCCCCTTCTGGGGTGGCATTGGTTGCCAAGATTACTTCTTCAACAGCTTCATTTGTTTGTAGCCGCCTTAACAATGAGGCAATATTCAAATCATCAGGTCCCTTACCTTCTAAAGGTGATAAGACCCCATGCAAAACATGGTAGAGTCCCCGGTATTCCCGCATTTTTTCAAGCGACATAACATCACGCGGCTGTTCAACCACGATAATTTTACTTTGATCACGACCCTTATCGGCACAAATCATGCAAGGATCGCTTTCCGTAATATTTCCACAAACACTACAATAATGTAAATCTTTTTTAGCTGACACCAAAGCTTTAGCGAAATCGTTAACATCTTTTTCATCCATATCTAAAGTATAAAAAGCCATGCGGGTCGCAGATTTATTCCCAATTCCGGGTAATTTCATATAGCTTTCAATTAACTTAGCAATTGGTTCTGGATATTGCATCTATTTCCGCCCTTTTCTTACATTCCCGCTAAACGAGAATATTTTCCCATTGTTTTTTGAGTTGCATCGTCAATTTGGGCCATGGCATCGTTAACCGCTGCAATCACAAAGTCTTGTAACATATCCACATCATCAGGATCCACAGCTTCTTCTTTAATAGTAAGGTCTTTTAATTGGTGATCACCAGTAAAAGTTGCCAAAACCATATCTTCAGGAGCTTTCCCCGTAAATTCTGTTTCATGCAACTTTTCTTGGTCTGCTTGCATGTTTTTTTGCAACTTTTGCATTTGTTTCATCATACTTTGCATATTTCCCATTCCACGCATCATAATTTATCAATTCCTTTCAAATTTAATGATTAATCGGCTTGGACGGTGACAATTTCGTCACCAAATTTTTCTTTGGCCGCGACTACCACAGCTTGTGCCGCTTCAATAGCTTTCGTTTCTTCGGCTTGTTTTTGGTCTACCATCGTTTCAGCCTCAGCCTGTTGGGCTTGACCTTTAAGATTGTGACTCTTAATGTAGGCTTGCCTTACTTGCCCCCACATTCTTTCAGGTAAAACCGTCAATCTCACTTCCCGGTTTAAGAGCCGGACTAAGGCTCGGGTCACTTGTTCTTGCACCGTCGGATCCGCTTGGAACTGTTCGGGCATAAAATCATAAGAAAAGGCAATGACCGCCCCACTTGGACTCGCAGCCACTGGTTTCCCAAAGGACATCATAGAAGAGGACTGTTGCGGTAACATATTCAAGAGGTCCGGCCAAATATCTTGCATGGCCATCAAATCGGCCCGCGTTGCCTGACCCAAGACCTCATTAATCTGAGCTTGGTTAGCCTTAAAGGGACCACTACTCTTCACTTGCCGTGTTTGCCGGTTAGCTTTAGGAGGCGCTGCTTGCGTTGATACACCTTGACTTTGTAAAGCTTCTACTTTAGCCGTTAAACTTTGCACTTGGGTAATGAGTTGGTTGACCTCTGCTGTATTGACTTCTGGCTGAACCCCATTGGTTACTTCAGGTGCTTGGTCACTTAATTGACTCAATTTGACCGTTAGCACTTCCAAATATACCGCTTCATGACTGGTGAAACGCATATTTTCTTCTTGCTCATTTAAGATATCAATCATTCGGTAAATCTTAGCTGCACTGCTTTGAGCTACGAAAGTTTTAAAAGCCTCCGTCAACATCCCAAGTTCATTTTGCTCAAGCAATTCTGGTGCTTGTTGATACAGGAGCATATCTCGACAGTAGGCAATCAAATCTTCAACCAAACGTTTAGCTGACTTGCCATCAGCTAATAATTCATGGACCGTTTTTAAGGCTTGCGGAGTTTCATGTTGACTAACCTGACTTAAGTAAACGGTCAGTTTTTCATTGGTTACACTCCCCGTTACCAAAAGGGCGTTTTCCAGAGTCACATCATTATCCCCAAACGAGATAACCTGATCTAAGATTGATAAGGCGTCTCGCATCCCCCTTCAGCCACCTTGGCAATCACTTTAAGGGCTTCGGTTGGTAACTAATTGCCTTTTCATCCAGAATATATTCCATTCTTTCTAAAATTGCCGTCACTTCAATGCGCTTAAAATCAAAACGCTGGGTCCGTGAAATAATCGTGGCAGGGATTTTATGGGGTTCGGTTGTTGCTAAAATAAAGACTACATTTTTGGGCGGTTCTTCCAAAGTCTTCAATAAAGCATTAAAGGCCCCTGTCGATAACATGTGAACTTCGTCAATAATGTAGACTTTATAATCAGCTTGGGTAGGCGCATATTTGGCCTTGTCCCGGATATCCCGAATTTCTTCGACCCCGTTATTGGAAGCCGCGTCAATTTCAATTACATCATTTAACCGCCCTGCCGTAATAGCCTGGCAGGTTTCACATTTATTACATGGCTCCCCATCTTTTTGATGATGACAGTTTAAAGCCTTGGCAAAAATTTTCGCCGCTGAGGTCTTCCCCGTACCACGAGGCCCAGTAAAGAGGTAGGCGTGGGTAGTCTGCCCCGTACTCAAAGCATTGCGTAAGGTCTTAGTCACCATTTGTTGACCGACTAAATCCGCAAAGCGCTGTGGCCGCCAAACTCGGTATAATGCTTGATACCCCATAAACTCACCTTTCTTTTAATATTTATCTTAAAAAAAATCTCCCAGCCTAATCCGAAAAGCATAAGCTGGGAGTTCAATATCATCGTAACTTGGAACACATGCCCTCACATACTTAGTGCTGCTTTCTTCCGAACCTGACACGATTCGTAAGGAGAACATTGTTCCAAGGCCTTACGGCACTTTTAATGATACATGATTTACTTTCAAAAATCCAGCTTTTTTTATCTTAATTGTTGAAAAAAATCTTGTAAGAGGGCCAAACACTCTTTTTGGCAAATTCCTTTTTCGACATCAGCTTGATGATTCAAACGCGGATCGTCTAAAAGATTCATAATGGTCCCACAGGCCCCCGCTTTAAGGTCACTAGCCCCATAATAAACTGCGTCTAAGCGACTATTTAAAATTGCTCCCGTGCACATCGGACACGGTTCTAAAGTCACAAAAAGTTGGCAGTCATTTAAGCGCCAGGAATTTAGCGCTTGATTCGCCTCACGAATAGCCAAAACTTCGGCGTGAGCTAAGCTATCTTGCTGACTTTCCCTCAAATTGTGACCACGCCCAATAATTTGTCCTTCATGCACGACGACAGCGCCAATCGGTACTTCACCTTTAGCTTGGGCTTTTTGGGCTTCTACAATTGCGGCTTGCATAAATTTTTCTTTAGCTTGTGGCGTCATTTAAGCTTCCTTTACCGCTTCTAAAATGAAATAGCCCTTATTTTTCTTGAGGACCTGGCAATTACCAAAGACTTCCACCATCTTTTTTTGGGCGGAAGGTGCGCCTTGCTTCTTTTGGATTACCACGACCAAACGTCCTCCAACCTTTAAGTGGTCGTAAGCGCCACTCAAGATGCCGTGTACCACTGGTTTACCGGCCCGAATTGGCGGGTTAGTCAAAACAAAATCATAATCCGTTATTGTAACGCCTTCATATTGGTTGGAAGGAAAAATACTGACGTTTGAAATGCCATTGTTGCGAGCATTTTTCTTGGCTAAGTCCATGGCAAGGTTATTGACGTCTACCATATCAACATGGTTGGCCGGCCATTTCTTAGCTAAGGCCAAACCAATGGGGCCATAACCGCAACCAACATCTAAGATTTTGGCTTGCGCTAACAGCTCAGCTTCGTTTTCAGCCAAAGCATCTAACATCACACAAGAGCCAAAGTCGACCCGACTTTTCGAAAAAACCCCGTTATCTGTCGTAAAATTTAAATCATGATCCAACAAAGTAAAACTCCAAGTTTTTTCGTCATGTTGGACATCCGGATTTTCAGTATAATAATAATTTGTCATTTATTTCGTTTCCTTTTTTATTTTCCTCTTAATCATACGAATAAAAGGCGATAAATTCAAGCTATTTGCTAGTTAAAAAATTAAGTTTTGCACCTTTCAAGAACCACAAGATATCGTTATAACCAAAATTTCATACCCAATATCTTGGGAATCAGCTCTTGAATTTGTCTCAAGATGTTGTATACTTAAAACACAATAAAAATTTCCAAGGGAGAGATTGTTATGCTCGAATTATACACAAAAGATAATTGTATTCAATGCAAGATGACTAAAAATGTTTTACAACAACTAAACATCACTTACACTGAGCACAATATCAATAACGAACCAGAGTATGTTGATTACTTAAAAGCCAAAGGCTTCCGTTCCGTTCCTGTTCTAGAACGCGACCAAAAGCCCATTGTAGCCGGTTTCCGTCCAGACCTTTTACGCGGCCTAGCCTAATAAAAGGAGGGCAACGTTAATGAAAATCGTCTACTTTACAGTCACGGGTCAGACCCGACGCTTTATCAAAAAACTTGGGTCTGAATTTGAGAGCTATGAAATTAATCCTGCTAGCGAATTTCCAGAAATCACGGAACCGTTCGTCTTGATTACGCCGACATACGAAGACGCAATCACCGAACCCGTCCGTGATTTTCTTGATTATGCCGAAAATGCTAACTACCTAAAAGGTATTGTCGGTACTGGTAATCGAAACTTCGCTCAACTATTTATTTTTACTGCTAAAGATTTAGCAGAAGAATATGATACCCCCATTATCTATGCTTTTGAATTTAACGGTACATCTAAAGATGTTTCAAACTTCAAGAAAGCGGTGAAAAAACTTGAGTCTTAAAAACTTAGACACTAATAAAGTTACTTATTTTGATTTAAATAACCAAATCAACATCTCTGTTAACGGACAAATCCCTTTGGAAAAGGACAAGCAGGCCCTAGAAGCTTTCCTTAAAGAAAATGTTGAGCCAAATTCTATGAAGTTTGACTCTTTAAAAGAACGTTTTGACTACCTTTTGGAAAACAATTATATCGAAGAAGAATTTATTAAAAAATATGACTTTGCTTTCATTGAGAAAGTCGCCCAAAAAATTTACTCCGCTAACTTTACCTTCAAAACCTTTATGGCAGCTTACAAATTTTATGCTCAATATGCTCTAAAAACCAACGATGGAGCTTATTACTTAGAAGGATTTAACGAAAGAGTATTAGTTAACGCACTTTACTTCGCAGACGGTGACGAACAATTAGCTATGGATTTGGCTGATGAATTAGTTAACCAGCGCTATCAACCAGCTACCCCTTCCTTCTTGAATGCTGGACGTAAGCGACGTGGAGAGTTAGTCTCATGTTTCTTAATCCAAATGGAGGACAACATGAACTCTATTGGTCGGGCCATAAATTCTGCCTTGCAGCTTTCAAGGATTGGTGGAGGTGTGGGGATTACCCTTTCAAACCTTCGAGGTGCAGGCGCACCAATTAAAGATATCCAAGGGGCTGCTTCTGGCGTGGTACCTGTCATGAAACTTTTAGAGGATTCCTTCTCTTACTCCAATCAGTTGGGACAACGGCAAGGAGCCGGGGCGGTTTATCTCAATGTCTTTCACACAGATATTGAAGCTTTTTTAGCCACTAAAAAAGAAAATGCTGATGAAAAAATTCGGGTTAAAACTCTATCTCTCGGTTTAGTCGTTCCCGACAAATTCTATGAATTAGTCAAGAACGATGAAGATATGTACCTTTTTGATCCTTGGGGTGTAGAAAAAGTCTATGGTAAACCCTTCTCTTATGTGGATATTTCAAAAGAATATGACAACATGGTCGCTAATAACCTAATTCCAAAGAAAATTATCAAGGCCCGTGAGTTAGAAACAGAAATTTCTAAATTACAACAAGAATCTGGCTACCCTTATGTGGTCAATATCGATACGGCTAATGAAGCTAGTCCAATTGCTGGCAAAATCATTATGTCTAACCTCTGTTCAGAAATCTTGCAAGTTCAAACCCCCTCAGAAGTGGCCAACGACCAATCTTACTTGCAATTAGGAACAGACATCTCATGTAATTTAGGCTCTACAAATATTGTTAACCTCATGGCTTCACCTGATTTTGGTAAATCTGTCAAAACCATGACCAAAGCACTAACCTTTATTTCTGATGCCTCAGATATCGATGTTGTACCAACCGTTCAAAAAGGAAACGCCCAAGCCCATACCATTGGTTTAGGGGGCATGGGACTACACGCCTACCTAGCTAAAAACCATATTAACTATGGTTCAAAAGTTGCCCTGGAATTTACTTCTGTTTACTTCATGTTGCTCAACTACTGGACTTTAGTCGCTTCTAACGAATTAGCCGTGGAAAAGGGCGAAAGTTTCGTCGGCTTTGAAGCTAGCGACTACGCTAACGGGAAATACTTTGACAAGTACTCAGAAAAAGACTTCCGCCCTAGTTTGGATCGGACCAAAGAACTCTTTGACGGCATCTTTATTCCCGGCCCTGCTGACTGGCAAGCCTTAAAAGAAAAAGTTATGACCGGTGGGTTATACAACCAAAATCGCTTAGCTGTCGCGCCTAACGGATCAATTTCTTATATTAACGACACCACCGCGAGCTTGCATCCCATCATCAACCGAATCGAAGAAAGACAAGAAAGAAAAATTGGGAAAATTTATTACCCTGCACCATATTTATCCAATGATACTATTAAATTCTACCAATCCGCTTATGATACCAGCATGATTAAAGTTATTAACACCTACGCTGCTGCCCAAGAACATATTGACCAAGGAATGAGTTTAACCCTCTTTATGCGTTCAACCATTCCTGCCGGACTCTATCCTTGGAAAGAAGGTCGCACCGATAAAATGACGACCCGCGATTTATCTATTTTACGTAACTACGCACATGATAAGAAAATCAAATCCATCTACTATGTACGGACTTTTACAGATAATAACGGTGAAGTCGGTGCTAACGAATGCGAAAGTTGTACAATTTAAGAAAGGTAGAATAAAAAGATGGCAGAAAATTACCAAGCAATTAACTGGAATAATTTAGAAGATGAAATTGATAAAGCAACCTGGGAAAAATTAACGGAACAATTTTGGCTCGATACCCGTATCCCAATTTCCAATGATTTAGCTGACTGGCGAACTTTGACAGAGGCTGATAAAGACGTTGTTGCTAAAGTTTTTGGTGGTTTAACACTCTTAGATACCCTACAATCTCAAGATGGCATGTCTTCTTTAAAGCAAGATATTCGGACCCAACACGAAGAAGCAGTGCTTAATAATATTGAATTTATGGAGTCTGTCCACGCTAAGTCATACTCTTCAATCTTCTCAACTTTAAATACGCCCGCAGAAATTGACGAAATCTTTGCATGGACAAATTCAAACGAAATCTTACAATACAAAGCCGAAAAAATTAACCACTACTACCAAGAAGGAACTTCCCTTCAAAAGAAAGTGGCATCTGTTTTCTTAGAAACTTTCCTCTTTTATTCTGGCTTTTACACACCCCTTTATTGGTTAGGCCACAACAAATTGCCTAATGTGGCTGAAATTATCAAGTTAATCTTACGAGATGAATCCGTTCACGGAACCTATATTGGTTACAAATTCCAATTAGGCTTCAACGAACTTTCTGAAGAAGAACAAGCCAATTTTCAAACTTGGGTTTATGACTTGCTCTATGATTTATATGAAAATGAAGAAAAATATACCCACCTACTCTATGATCAAGTAGGTTGGACCGAAGAAGTTTTAACCTTCTTGCGTTACAATGCCAATAAAGCTTTGATGAACCTCGGCTTTGATCCTCTCTTCCCTGACACAGCCGAAGATGTTAACCCCGTTGTTATGAACGGGATTTCCACTTCGACTTCCAACCACGACTTCTTCTCCCAAGTCGGCAATGGTTATCTTTTGGGAAACGTAGAAGCTATGGATGATAATGACTACCTCTTCCGTTTTGATGACGAAGATGAAGAGTAATAGTTTCCAAATAAAAAGAAGTCCTATGGACTTCTTTTTATTTGGCCTCAAAGCCACTTTAATA
>NZ_BAMI01000004.1 GCF_000615765.1 Ligilactobacillus equi DSM 15833 = JCM 10991
CGCAACCAAGGTCGAAGGCAGATGTTTTCGGCTTTTTTATTTCGATATAAAATGGTAGTAGAAAAAGCCTTAAGGAATTAACGTTTTTGAAAATGTAAAAACGTAATTTCTTAAGGCTTTTAATTTTAATTCACAAAGTTTTTTCGCAATATCTTCTTACTACTTACGGCGTTTCCATTTACGCCAACGTCGAATCAGGCTGTCGAGAACTAGAATGCCAATTAAAATAAAGGTGAAGAAGTAACCAAAAACCCCTATTCGATAAATAGTCGGGTGATTAACACTCCCCTCGATTAGAAGAGAGGAACCAATAAAAATGGCAGCTAATACTAAAGCGACAATAATGCGATTAACAATATGATCAAGACGGTCAAAAATTTGATTTTGTCCTTTAAGTTGAATATTGAGTCTTAGTTGGCCTTGATTAATAACATCTAAACTTCTTTGGGCTTTGATACCTAAATAGGGTAGATTTTTTATTAAACGTCCCCATGCTAACCCATTTTCAGCTAAAAAGTCCCGAATTTTAAATTTATCTTGGAAATAACGGGTTGTAAATTCTTGGGCAACATCTAGCATAGAAATAGTTGGGTCCAATTGGGCAACAATCCCTTCTAAAGATCCGAAAGCTTTAACTAACATGGTAATTTCTGATTTCATCTGAAGATTATTTTTTTTGCAGAGATTAATAATGCTGTAAAGCATCGCTGGAAAATCGATTTGTTGTAAACCCATATTCAAAAGAGGAGTCAAGAAGATATTAAGGTCACTATAGAAATCATCGGTATCTAATGGTCCTGTTTGCTTGCAGACAGCAAGAATCGCATTTCCTATTTCATATATATCTTTTGTATTTAGAGCAATGATGATGCGCGCGATTCCTGCGACCATATCTGGCTAAGTCGCCCCATCATACCAAAATCAAGATAGACTAGACGGTAGTTGGAGAGGAGCTCTTCCTTTTTAAATTCAAACTCATGTTTCCCAACTTGTTTATTTAAAATTGGTCGGGTAAACTTTTTTTGATAATGAGGATTATCAGGTTTAAGTTCGTAAAATAAGATGTTTCCCGGATGGGGATCAGCATGATAGAAATTATCAAAAAAACCTGTTTGAGATAATTAGTAATTAAGGTGTGGGCCAAATAATGGCGTAATTGCTGTTGCTCTTCCGCAATTTTAGGATTTTTAGATAATGGCTGCTTAATGAGATGACTGATACTTTGTCCAGGCATAGCACTATTAACCAGGATTTTTTGTGTAGAGAGTTTCCGATAAACTTTAGGAACTTCGATAATTCCATCACCATGATTATTATGATAAAATTCTTCCCCATTTTCAATTTCAATCCGAGTATCCATTTCGTTTAAAAGTGAAGTACGGACTTCATTAAAAATTTCTTGTGGGTTAACAGCGCCGATTTCTGGTACAAAACGCAAAATTTTAAGTGCCATCCGAAAAAGTGCAAAATCCGTATGTACGAGCTGATCGACGTCAGGATGTTGTATTTTAACAACTACAGCGGTGCCATCTTGAAGGGTTGCATGGTGAGTTTGACCAATAGAACCGGAAGCAAAAGGTTCTTTTTCAAAATTGGCGAAAACTTGTGAAATACTTTTTCCCGTTTGTTCCTCAAAGGTTTGGGCCACGACGTGATAATCATCAACGGCGACTTGATCTTGGAGTTGAGCAAAAGTGGTGAGGTAAGCGGGAGAAACTAAATCGGGTCGCGTAGAAAGCAACTGCCCGACTTTAATAAAAGTTGGACCGAGTTCTTCAAAGGCTTGTTTAACCTGATTAGGATTTTTTTGATGCATAAAATTGCCTAAGACGTCATAACTTCGCATCACGCGCACAATTTGAAGCAGTCGTGTACGTCGATGAAGTTTTTCTGGTTTAGAAGTCACAGTCAATCCCCCCCGTATGAATTACTTTCTTTTAATTGTATCATTTTTAAGTGGAGAAGAAAGGCTTTGATATAATCAAAATTGAATCAGTAGCAAGTAATAAATTGAGCTGTAACCAACATAATGATAAAATAGGTATTATTAATTAATCTGAATTGTTCACAATATATGTAAATAAGTATTTGAAAAGAGGTGGTAGGTATGGCGCAAAGACAGACTTATCTTGTATGGGTACGTTTAATTAACGGTCGTACCGAGGTTTATCAATTACCTAAAGATGTAGCGACAGCAGTTAATCAATATCGAAAAGAAAATAAAAATCAGCCTTGGGCGTTCTTTTTTAAAGGAGGATTAGTTAACGTACCACTTGGACCATATATTAACTATCGAAATTTTTCTATGCAGCCTCCAATTGTTACGGGAAGAATCGAAAAAATTAAGGCATACCGGTGGTTAAAAAAACATCACCAGATTCCAAGAACTCGGAGTCAATTTATTCAAGCTACAGATTGGTATTATTATAGTCAACGTCAATTATTTTCGTTTTTAAGTCATGATTTTTCACGCATGAGTCAAAAAGAAATTTTACGCGATATTAAATTTTGGCAAGGCCATACCTATCCTAAATCTTTTTTATGGTCAACTCAAAGTCGTATTTGGTGGCAAAAAGGGTTATTTAAAATAATTAAAATTTTTAAAAATATTTTACCGGACTAAGCATGTAAAAATTATTTTAAAACTCGCTTAAAATCATGCTATAATTGGGGGTAGTTGAGGGAGATTAGACCCTTATTATGTATTATTGAACTACCAGTAGAGGTTCGGGCCAGAAAGATAATCCGTCAACTATTAGTCGGAATATGGCCTAAAAGTAGACGTTGTCCTGATTAGAAGCGCTTTAATATTTTTAAACCGTATACTAATCTAAAAATGTTTTTGAAAAATAATTAAAAATTAATGGCCAGTTTTCGTAATCACGATAACTGGCTATTCTTTATCAAAGATGGGAAGTTTAGGTGAAGATAAGTGAATAAATTGTTAAGTAAAAATCCGCTTTTAAGAAAAGGACTCTGGACTTTATTAATTCTATTAGTATTTATGATAGGACGTCAGATTCCTCTTCCTTTTGCGGCAAATGTTATTTCTAAAACCGATAAGCAAAATTTTCTAGCGATTGTGGGTGCTACAACTGGTGGGAACTTCAATCAAAGTACACTATTTTCTCTAGGATTGGGTCCCTGGATGTCTGCAATGATTATTATTAGTTTGCTCGCTATGAATAAACGTTTAGGATTTACAAACTTACCGCAAAATAAACAACAAAATTGGCAAATGGCGTTGACCATGATAATTGGTATTGTCCAAGCTTTGGTAATAGCGTTGGGGGCTAATTTAACGGAGCGTACTCCGCGAGCGTTTATTTTGACGACACTTTTTTTAGTAGCTGGTGGTTTCTTTTTAATTTGGATGGCAAGTATCAACACAGAAAAAGGGATTGGTGGGGCAAGTACCATTATTTTAACTAATATGTTGATTTCTTTTATCAGGAGTTTTAAGCCGATTTATCAAGTTATTAGCAAAAGTTCCAATGCACCATTATGGTTTAGCTTATGTGCAGTTGGTGGAATCTTAATTGTAATGTTAGCAATTATTTTTGAACGTTCAGAGTATCGAATTTCGTTGAACCGAATTATGGTAACTAATAGTTATGGAGATAAAATATATTTACCAATTAAATTAACGCCTTCCGGAGCCATGCCGATTATGTTTGGGATATCTTTAATGGTAATCCCTCAATATATTTTCTTGCTTTTAGCTACTTTATTACCCCAGGTTCCAGGTTTAACGTGGTTGGTAAACAATCTCACAATTACTAAACCTTTAGGGGTCGCAATGTATATAGCTATTTTATTTGGTTTATCACTGGGATTTAGCTATATTAATTTAGACCCTGAAACCACAGCGGAAAATTTGCAAAAGGCAGGAGATTACATTGATAATGTAGCTATTGGTCAGCCAACAGAAGATTACATTCGTTACTATTTGAAACGAATTAGCTTAGTGGGAGCTACCTACATGACAATTTTAGCTGGGTGCCCAATGATTGTAGGTGTCTTTTATCCAGATTATTCCCAGTCAATGATGTTGGTTGGAAATATTATGTTGACGGTCACTTTTGTTTTAACATTGATTGACCAGGTTAGAACGATTAATTTGCGGTCACGTTACCGTGATGTTTTGGGGTGAGAAGAATGTATTATTTTATACCATCTTGGTACAAAGAACAAAAGAGTTTTTCCGATAACGAGAAACCTTGGTATTTTGGTCAGTCTAAAATGGAATTTGATGACACAATTAACCAAGTGCGGATGTTTGCAGAAAGTCAGGAGAAAGTAAAATTAATAATTTTAAATTATTTTCCTAAATTACGACACTTTTTACACCGACAAGATATCTATGAAATTGAATATTTCAATCTTTTTGATTGGTTTCAAGGCTTTGATAGTCGGACCCCTTATCGCTATGTTAGTTTAAGTGATTTAGTTTGGCCGAAGCAAGCAGAGTTAGAATATACGATGTTTGAAGGAAAAGTGTATGTTAATCAGAAACTTTATGCACGGGTGGAATACACCCCAGAAGGAAGTATTTCTTTAGTACGCTATTTTTCTGATGATCAGTTGCAAAAAGAATATATTCTTGATGATCGGGGTTTTTTATCGAGCATTATTTATTATCAAGCAGGTCAAGCACAGGAACGTGTTTATGTTGATATTGCTGGACGATGGCGCCTAAAAGAGAATCTTATTAATCAAACTGTGACGGTTAATCAAAAACTTCTCCCAGATTTAGCGGCAATTTATCCCAACTTAGCTGCGTTAATTGAGGCAGGCTTAGGGCTTTATTTACAACAATTAAGAGCAACTGATATTTTGGTTATAGCAGCAAACCAAATTCACAATAATTTAATTCTAAATAATGCAATCCCAACTAAAAAAGTTCTCTCTTTTTTCAGAGACCGACAGCCCTATGCTGATGAGCAGGGGTTACAAATGCTTTTAGGGCAGGTTGATTTGGCAATTGTGGATACCTACGCTGCGCAAAAACGTCTTGAAGAAATTGAAAAGCCAATGTCTCAAGCTGCTAAAATTTATCAAATGCCACCATTTGATTCGCGTTTGAATTTAGGGGTAAGTCAGCGAAATGTCGAAGAAGTAGTTTACATGACGCTAGATGGTTTACCTGACATCCAACGGAAGAAAATGTTAAAGCAGGCCTTTTTGACTAATGAGGAAATTCCCAATATGAAACTAATTTTAGTTAGTGGTCATAAAGAGTGGTTAGGTGGATATCAAAGTATTATTGATCAAGTTTTAGCAGAAATAAATTTAGCGGAAGTTTATTGTAATCAAGAGCAAGTTGATAAAAGTGACCATGCTTTAATTGAACTAAATGAGGAAGAGGAAACTAGTAAAGAACGCTTTGCTAAACAAAAATTTTATCAGTTAGTAGGGTATGGAAGTGAACAAGAAATTATTACAGCTGTAAGTAAAGCACGCTTGGTCGTTGATTTGCGCCAAATTCCTAACACCTTTTTACAAATTGCGGGTATCAGTGCCGGTATTCCGCAACTTAACTTAGGAGTTAGTGATTATTTGGTAAACGAACAAAATGGTTTGCTGTTAGATTCTTTGGATGACTTAAATCGAGGCTTACACTACTACCTAGATGGTTTACAGAATTGGAATAAGGCGATGGTCTATGCTGTTAACCAGATTTCAGAATATACTAGTGGTAAAATTGTTGAACGATGGCAAAAATTAATTGGAGGAGAACTTAATGGGACAAGTGATTAAGGTTTTACAAATTGGTCAGACTGACTGGTCACAGAGTTATGCTTTACCTGATAATCTCAAATGGTTCTACAGTGACAGCCAAGATTTGACACAAAATTTGGAAACTATTCAAGCCAAAAGTAGTGGCTCACGGTTAGTTAATTTTAATGCGGTTTTACTTTTAGATAGAACAGGTATTGGAAAAGAAGACTTAATGCAATTGAGTCGTCATGTTGATGCACATGCATTCTTTTATCGGCAAGGACTTACTTTTGATACGTTGTGGCAAAATTTTATATTTGAAAAGCAAGCTCGCAGTGTGGATATTAGTCAGCCGGAAAAAATTATTGATGATTTCTCTTGGTACCTTTTCAGTAATCAGTCAGGTATTGGGATGGGAATTGAGAATTTTCAAATTGGTTTGAACTATCACAATCAATATCAGTATTTAAGTTCTAATTGGTTAGAATTGACGGTAGATAGTGCAGAAGAGTTTCAGCCATTAGGCTCTTTTCGTTATAATTTCTATTCTGATCCACAAAGACGTATGGAATTATGGCCGGAATATGAGACGGTGGGGGACTGTGAGTTAGAGTTTACAGTCCGCCTAGGGGGCCAAGTTAGCGATTTATATCGTCCAACTTATATTTTCCGTCAAGAAGCTTTACAAAAGCCTTTTATGATTCCTAAAGAAGTCCTAGAAGAGCGAGAATTTATGTCAGTAACTGTAGCCGCAAGAGGTCAAGGTAAGGTACGATTAGGGCAAGTTTATTACTATTGGTCACGTGCTAATTATGGGCAAATTTTACCTGGAGGCCAATTAATAACAGTTAAAGACAAACATCAGGAATTTTTAGCTCTATTCAATCCTGGTAATCTTAAACCGCCTTTAAATGTTTACTTTTCGGGTTATAAAACGGCTAAACAATTTGAAGGGTATTATATGATGCGTTCCTTCAAACACCCTTTTCTTTTGATTGCTGATGTCCGCGATGAAGGTGGGGCCTTTTATATTGGAAGTGAGGAATTCGAGTCGCAAATAACTAAAACAATTCAAAAGGCCTTAGATCAGCTAGGTTTTAGTGATCAAGACTTAATCTTATCGGGATTATCAATGGGAACGTATGGTGCTTTGTACTATGCAAGTCATTTCCGCCCTCGAGCAGTCGTTGTGGGTAAGCCAATTACAAATCTAGGTACAGTAGCACAAAGGATGGCCCTTCATCGTCCGGAAGAGTTTGGAACTTCATTAGACTTCCTATTAGAATTATTTCGTGATTCATCTGACCCGGTTAAGGACTTGGATAATTATTTTTGGGATAATTTTGCACAAGGCGATTTCAGTCAGACAACGTTTGCGGTCGCATATATGAAAAATGATGATTACGATATTACTGCCTATCATGACCTTTTAAAGCATCTTCACCAACAAAAGAGCAGTGCACGAATAATTGGTAAAGGCTATCTTGGTCGGCATAATGACAATAGTTTAGCAATTATTCAATGGTTTAAAGCACAGTATCGGGCTTTGATGGAAGGGGAACAAAAGCAATGACCAAAAATTTTATTAAATGGGATAATTTTGCCAATAGTTTCTTATACGGTAGTAAAGTTATGGTTAACCAAGAGGGTGAGGTAGATTTTGAAAATCGCTTTTTGCCTGCAGGTACGGTGCTTAATACTTGGCATCAAAGTTCGCCGTATCAGGCAAATCGTCAACTGGTACAATTACCATACCTTAAAAAGGGACATCGTTACCAAATAATTAGTGAGATGGAAGTTCATCCAGCTGCCGGTTTTTGTTTACGATTAAACTTTTATAATCAACAAAATGAACAATTTGATTTTCTGATGGCCGAAAAATCAGAAGCGACTTTCATCTATCCGGAAGAAGCTGCTAGTTATGAAGTTCAGTTGGTGGCAACAGGGGGCGAGAAACTCCATTTTAAACGAATTGAAATTGCTGATTTGGGTTTATCACTCGGAAAAAAGGCTTATTCATTTTCGCCGGTTTTTAATCCAAGTGAGAATCCTCAAGCTGTCAATGTTGTTTTTACAGAACCAGGTCTTAATTATCAAGCAGTTTTACCGTATGAAGGTGTTTTGGAGCATCTGCATGATGGTGTAGTGGTTGATTCGAGTCTGCAAGATGCTGATTTTTATCTTGGACGTACAGTGCGTGATAAACTAACTGAATTGGCTCAAAAGTATTCACAACTAAACTTGATTGGGTATGGACCCATTAGTAATCGTGCAGCGGCTCATTACCAGATTTTATTTGCAAACTCGCAAAAATATTTAGTTGGAACTACCCAGTTAAATAGTCGTCAGGAAGCAAAGTATCAAGAACTTAGCGAAGTTAAGTTAATTTTAGACTATCAAGCCCAAGTTAGTCCAACTAGGTTAGCGACACATGAACTAGCTTTAACAGAAAAACTTCTAGAGTCCTGGCCTTTATTATTGGAATTGCCGATGTTTAAGGAGGCAAAAAATGGCTAAAGAAAGTTTACAATCACGTTTAGTTAACGATATTGAAGTACGTAAAATTCGGCGAATTCTGAAAAAAGTAAATGCTCAAAAGGATAAAATGGCGGCGTTAGATGATCAGCAATTACAGGCCAAAACGGTCGAATTTAGGCAAAGAATTAAACAGGGCGAAAGTCTTAATCGCCTTTTACCAGAAGCTTTTGCAGCTATGCGTGAAGCTGACAAACGTATTTTAGGAATGTTTCCGTTTGATACGCAGGTAATGGGGGGGATTGTCTTACACCAAGGAAATGTTGCTGAATTAAAGACAGGAGAAGGTAAGACCTTAACAGCTACGCTACCACTTTACCTTAATGCTTTAGCAGGTAAGGGAGCCATTTTAGTAACAACTAATGAATACTTGTCACAACGGGATTTTGAAGAATTACGTCCCGTTTATGAATGGATGGGATTAACGGTTGCCTTAGGAGTACATGATAATTCAGAAGAAAAGTTGACTGCAAAAGAAAAGCGTGCAATTTACAGCGCAGACATTGTTTATACGACCAATGCAGTTTTGGGATTTGATTATTTAATTGAAAACCTTGCTTCATCCCAAGAAGAAAAATACCTTCGGCGAGAGTTTAATTACTGTATTGTCGATGAGTGTGACCAAGTTCTTTTAGATGTAGCGCAAATGCCATTAGTAATTGCCGGGGCACCACGGGTACAGTCCAATCTCTATGGAATCTGTGACACATTCGTTACGCTACTAGAAAAAGATAAGCACTATGAGCTTGATGAAGAAGAAAGAAACGTTTGGTTAACACCCGCAGGAATTGAAAAAGCACAAAAGTATTTTAAAGTAGCGAATATTTTTGCCCCAGAAAACGGAGAATTGATACGCCACGTAACTTTAGCTTTACGTGTGCATAATTTATTTGAATTAGGTAAAGATTATGTAGTTCAAGATGATGAGATTGTACTGTTAGATGCGAAAAATGGTCGGCTTATGAAAGGAAATAAATTGCAATCTGGTTTACACCAAGCAATTGAAGCCCGTGAACACATAAAAATCACTCCTGATATGCGTGCGATGGCGTCTATCACTTACCAAAATTTCTTCCGAATGTTCAATAAATTAGCAGGAATGACAGGAACGGCTAAGAGTGCGGAACAAGAATTTATTGATATTTATTATATGAAGGTTGTTCAAGTTCCAACTAATCGGCCAATTCAACGGATTGATCTGCCCGATCAAGTTTATATAACGTTACCCGAAAAATTAGTAGCATCCTTCCAATTAGTAAAGAAACTTCACCAAAAGGGACAGCCGGTTTTGTTAATCACGGCTTCAGTCGAGATTTCTGAAATCTACTCGGAAATGTTGTTGCAAGAGGGAATTGCTCATAGTGTTTTGAATGCGAATAACGCTGCTCGAGAAGCTGAAATTATTAAAGAAGCAGGGCAATTAGGAGCAGTGACCGTAGCGACAACCATGGCTGGACGGGGAACGGATATTAAATTACCTAAAGAAGTTAAAAAATTAGGTGGTCTAGCGGTAATTGGCACAGAAAAACTTCAAAGCCAGCGAGAAGACTTACAATTGCGAGGTCGGGCAGGACGCCAAGGAGATCCGGGTCTGAGTCAGTTCTTTGTTTCCTTAGAGGATGAAGTGGTCATTAAGTATGGCTCAAAATGGATTCATGAATACTATGAGGAGCATCGTGCTTTTGATTGGGATGAACCCCGTCAATTAACGAAACGAAAAATTCTCAAGGCTATTCAAGGTGCCCAAGAAGCTTGCGATAGTGAAGGGGTTAAGTCGCGGAAGAGTTCTCTAGAATTTGATGAGAGTTCTCAAATCCAACGACGTTTAGTTTATCGGCAACGAGATGCTCTAATAGAGCAGGCGGAGAATTTAGATTTCGATATTATGGGCTTAATTCGTCAGGATATTCAAGAGTTTCTAAAAAATAAACCAGATGCTTATGAAATTGAACGGTATATTTTTGATAATCTTAGCTATGATTTCGATATCAATCGTCTAGACAAAATTACTGTAAAGGATCGAGCCCAAGTCGAAGCTTTCTTACTTCAAATTGCCCAAGAGCAACTTGAATTGAAAAGCCAGCAACTTGAAGATGAAGTTGAAGTTAAAAATTTTTATCGACTGGCGATTTTAAAGGCGATTGATACTTGTTGGGTTGAAGAGGTTGATAATCTGCAACAGCTCCGTACGGTTGTTGATAGCCGGCAAATGGCACAAAGAAATCCAATATATGAGTATCACAAGGAAGCTATTATATCATATAATAAAATGAGAATTGATATTCGACATTTAATTGTACAAAATCTTTTGTTAAGTCGAGTAGTATATAATCCTAAAAAGGGAAATTCAATTTATTTTGCGTAGGGTGGTGTTAATAGTGGCGAAAAATGATTTACTACAAAAAAATATCGAAGAACGTCTTGAAAAAAATCGTTACGTTTATAGGAAACCAAAAAAGAAAAAAAACTTCCAATTATGGATGAGTATGCTAGTTGCAATTATTGTAATTATGGGGATGGTTTTTTCTTTAATGCAAGTATTGTAGGGGGAATAAGATGACAGTATACAATTTTAATTTAGGGATTGGTTGGGCATCGAGTGGTGTCGAATACGCTCAAGCTTATCGAGCAGAGGCCTTCAGACAAGAAGGAATTCCTGCACGCTTTATTTACACCGATTTGATTTTATATGAAAATTTAATTCATATGACAGAAAATATTGGTATTAAGGCCGAAGAAGTAATTTGGCTATATACTTGGTTTACAGATTTAAAACCAAGTCCAACGACATTTACATTAGAGGACTTACTTGCGACTTTAGCAGATAAACCAGTCCGACAAACTCGCGATGGTAAAGTAGTCCGCCTTTATTTTGAAGATAGTAAACGTTATGCAACGGTTTATTTAAAAAACGAGACTGAAGATTATGTCGAAAGGGTGGAGTATGTCGATAATAACTTATTGATTCGTAAGGACTACTACACATATACACGAGCTTTTTCTGAATATTATGCACCTAAAGATAATGCTGCTCATGCTTACCAACGCCGGTTTTATAACGAAGATGGCTCAATGGCTTATGAAGAAATTTGCGACGAAAAAGGAGATTCGACTTTTATCTTTAAAGATAAAATAATCTATTCAAAAGAAGAACTCATTACTCTTTTTGTCCAAAGTTTGAATTTAACGGCTGATGATATTGTTATTTTGGACCGCGAAACGGGTCAAGGGCAACAAGTCTTTGAACAACACCGACCTGCAAAATTAGGTGTAGTTATTCATGCTGAACATTATAGCGAAAATCATGTCAGTGATGACTATATTTTGTGGAATAATTACTATGATTATCAATTTACAAATAGCGATGAAGTAGACTTCTTTATTGCAGCAACACCGGTGCAGCAAAAAATTGTGCAAGAGCAATTGAAAAAGTATAATGGTCGAGATGCTAAAATCTACAACATTGCCGTAGGGAATCTAGATCAACTTCGTCGGCCTCAAAAGAAACGTAAGCCATATTCATTAGTGAGTGTTTCTCGGTTAGCTTCAGAAAAGCATCTTAATTGGGTGGTAGAAGCTGTCGTTAAAGCTAAAAAGACTTTACCAGAATTAACCTTAGATATCTATGGTAAAGGTGGTGAAGAAGAGACACTCAAGAAATTGATTACGCAGTTGGGAGCCCAAGATTATATTCACCTTAAAGGTCACCAAGACGTCACCGAAATTTACACTCAATACCAAGCTTACATTTCAGGCTCAACTAGTGAAGGTTTTGGTTTAAGTTTGTTGGAGGCCATTGGTTCGGGATTACCAATCATTGGTTTTGACGTGCCTTATGGGAACCAAACCTTTGTTGATGAAGGGGAAAATGGTTATTTAGTAGAAAGTAATGCTAATACTCAAAGTAAGCAACGCGTACAGGATTTAAGTGAACGGATTGTTACGCTCTTTACTAAAGATGATATAGCAGCCTTTCAGGAGCACTCCTATCAAAAAGCGAGTGAGTATCTAACCGCTAATATTAGTCGTAAATGGAAACAATTGGTAGAAGAGCAGGTGAAATAGAAATGTTAATGTTATTTAATAGTTACGACCAAAAGTCCAAAGATTTATATCAATCTTTTCAATTAGCCCAAATTGACGTACCAGTAGTGGTCTTACATGATAATGGTTTTTTACCTGCTGGGATTACCTCACCAATTAGTTTTTATCGTGCTAAGGCGGGAGTTAAGAATCAAGGTAAGGCACGTTATTTTAACCAGATTGATACCCCACGTTTTTGGGAAATTAGGGGAACGATGCGGTCTGGAGAAGTTTTTAACCATGAACAAAAAGTTGCCCAAATTAATTATGCCACTGTCAAACAAAATCGTTTGGTGGAAAGTGTTGATTGGTATGATAAAAAAGGCACTATCCGTTTGAGCGAGCATTACAATCAATATGGTCAAAAGTGGGCTCGAACGGTCTATGATGCCCAAGGTAAGGCTTTTAGTAAGACTTGGTTTGATGATAACGATAGAGAAATTCTTGTACAAAATTACTTCACTGATGACTTTATTTTAACTTTAGCGGGAAAAAATTATTTCTTTAAATCTGCGCTAGAATTTTACACGTACTTCATCAAGGATGCCGGCTATAATTTGGATCGCTTATTGATTAATTCTTTAGGCGTACCGTTTTTCCTAAGTTCAGCTTTACCAACCGAAGGGCGAGACATCTTATTTTGGCAAGAGGGAGTTCGTCAGGAACTACCAGGTAATATGACGAGTATTTTAAATGACGCGAACTCACGAATTAAACAAATTATCGTTCCGGATCAAGCAAGCTACACTTGGCTTTGTCAAGCACGTCCGGATAAACAAGCAACTTTCAAACAGTTGCCATACCTTTATCCGCAAAATCGTAAGAACCAAGCGCGTAAGACAGCCTTTATTTTAACCAATAGTGACCAAATTGAAAAAATTGAAGCTTTAGTGCAAGCTTTACCGGAAATTGAATTTAATATTGCTGCTCTAACAGAAATGTCACCAAAATTATTAGCGATTAACAAATACGACAATGTAGTTCTTTATCCTAACGCGAACCAAGCTCGTTTGGATAACTTGTGGGGCTATGCTGACATTTATCTTGACATTAATCACCATGATGAGGTTAAACAAGCTGTTAGAAAAGCTTACGAAAATAATATGTTGATTTTTGCTTTTGAAGAAACCGTTCATGATCGGCAATTTATTATGGCTGATAATCTTTATGCGACAAAAGATGCAGTACAACTAGTCTTGAAACTTAAGAAATTAATCGCTAAAAAAGCGACCTTCATCCAAGCTGTTAAAACACAAAACCAAGCTATGGGTCTTGCTACAAAGAAAGATTACCAAGATTTGGTTAACGAAAAGTAAGGTGATTTAATGGACCAAAGTATTTGGTTAGCTCTCTTTGTGAGTGGCTTAATTATTTTAACCTATTTGGTAAGTAATTTTTGGCGACCATTTCGGTGGGTGCTTAAAATTTTAGCAATGTTAACCTACTTAGCTTTCATTGGTTGGTTAGGCTGGGAAGTTTGGCAGGTTTCAGGTGTAGGGGCACGTTTATGTTTACTTGCATTGTTAGCATGTTTATTAGGTAAATTTACGCATATTATTAGTTATCTCGGAATGGTTAGCCAAAGTGAAACAAAAACAGATTATACATTCAGTGATGTAAAGTCTGCTGAGTATCAGTCTCTAAACGTTGTTATTCGGATTAATGATGAAGAGTATGAAGTTCTTCAGCGGACGGTTGTCGCAGCTTTAAATATTTATCACCCCCGACCTGAACAGGTGCAATACTTTATTTTAGATGAAAAAGGACGCCCTGAAATTAAAGATTTAGCTCAAGAATTGAAATTTCACTACTTAGATAATACCCTTAGCGGTCAAGAATTTTTAGCCCAATTACCTGGAAAGTTAACTTTAATGTTAGCTGGTGACTCGGTCAGTCAAAAGACGATACTAAGTGAAGTTTTACCAGAATTAAGGGATAGTCGCGTAGGTTTTGTAGTCTTAAATAAGGATAATTATAATGACTATGTATATAGCTTAACTACTTTGGGTGCTCCTAGTGAGCTTATGCAAATTCAGCGTCAACGGTTTAATGCGGTTTTTAGTGATGGCTATGATGCTTTGTATGTAACGGAAGCGTTACGCCAAAGTGCTTTTGATTGGCATCAACGTGATTTAAGAGTGGGGATTAATTTACAAGCAGCCGGTTACCAAGGTAATTTTTTGGCCAGAAAACTGTTAAATGGCTTAGCAGCCGAATCGCTAGTAACGTTGGCGCAAAGAATACAGTATGAAGCTTTTCGGGATAGTTATGCGCGGAGACATCTTTCTAAAGGAACTTACAGTCAGTTAAATCGTAAACAAAAAAAAGCGTATGGGCAATTGCAGAACTTTTGGAGTTTTGCCTGGCAACGTTTGACTTTCTTACTATTACCAGTAGTGATTACTTTTTTAGGTATTACTATTCCGGTTAATTATAATTGGCTGGTAGCCTTTGGTTTACCTGCGTTGGTAGCCACCGGCTTGGTACTTTTAGCTTATGGCCGGTCGTTTCAAAGTTTTTATAGTGACAGTATTTATGAAACGGCACTTAGTCCTCAAGTTTTTTGGGCAAAAATTAAAGTATATTTAGCGAAAAAAGCGGCATCGTATCAAACTTTGCATAAGGATTTGAACATGAAAAGTCGTCTGCAGTGGCGAAAAGTGTGGTTCCAAATAGTAATGCTAGTCCTTATGATTTTTGCCCTGGTTATACTTAATTTTCATGTAAGTATGCGTTTGTCTTCTGTTCAGTCTTGGTTTTTATTAGTTTGGTTGCTCTATAACCTAATTTTGTTAGGCTTAACCCTCTTTTTATTCATTGAACAACCGCGTTATCGGCGAGCAGAACGATTTAAGAGTGATAAAAAGTGTCAAGTTCGTTTTTTTGATGGGACAGTTGCTGGTCGGATTTTAAATTGGAATGAAACGGGAGCCCGCATTCGTTTTGAAGATAGTCGCCAAAAACAAGAAACGCGTAGTCGTTATTCTCATGGGAATGGTTGGCTAATGGTAGATGGATTAAATTTAGCTTTTGAAACGATGTGGTTAGATAACCGGACTTTAGGGTTGCGTTTTAGTGATATTGACTTAAACCAATACCGTTATTTAGTTGAAATGACGTATGCTCAACCGATGACAATGGTTAAGGAGACACAACAGCAAGAACCTAACCGTAAGGATTTGCGGATTGCGCAATATCAAGAAGTTTCCTACCGCATAAGTCAAATTCCATTCACAGCGGTGATGCTTGATATATCTAATCATGGCTGTCGCTTACGTCTAGAAAAAAGACAGATGCTACAAGCTAAGAGTTTGATTGAAGTCAAGGTAGATAAGACCTGGCGTTTAGGTGAAATTCGTTGGCTTCAAAGTGATGATAACTATCAGTTTGTTGGTATCAAATTTGTTGACTAAGAACATCTCTCCATTTTGGAGAGGTGTTTTTGGCATGTTATAATAAAGTTAAATTTGAAGGGTGGGGTTAGATGATTAAAGATGCAAGTTATTACGCAGATTTATTACGAAGTCAAGAACTATCGTTTGAAGAATTACTACAAGAATTTCAAATGAGAGTAGCTAATCTAAATCCGCATTTAAATGCTGTGGTAGACTGGAGTAGTCAAATTGGCCGGGAAAATTACGCACAGTTAAATGATCGTTTCGAGCGTCCTTTTTACGGATTGCCGGTTTTAGTTAAAGCTTTGGGTCAAGATAGTCGCGGCTTAGATAATGCTAACGGATCACGATTACTTAAAGGCAGTCGCGCTCAAAATGATAACAATTTTATTCGGATGGTTAAAGAGGCGGGGCTTGTTCCCGTTGGTGTTAGTAATGCTCCCGAGTTCGGTTTTAAAAATATTACCGATTCTGTCCTTTATGGTCATGCTAAAAATCCTTGGAATCAAGCCTATAGTCCGGGAGGTTCTAGTGGTGGAGCAGCCGCTAGTGTCGCTTCGGGGATGTTCCCTTTGGCTTTAGCGAGTGATGGTGGTGGTTCAATTCGGATTCCTGCTTCCTTTTGCGGATTAATTGGTCTCAAACCAACTCGTGGTACAATGCCAGTGGGGCCTGGAAGTTGGCGTTCTTGGCAGGGAGCGTCGATTAATTTTGCGTTAACAGTTTCCATGCGGGATACACGTCAACTTTTTTATGCCCTGCGTCGCCCGGAAAATATCGCCCCCTATCAAGCTCCGCAAACGGAATGGATACATGTATTAGAAGATAGTTATGAAAAACGCCCACTTAAGGTAGCTTTTTCAACACAGTCACCAGTGGGAAGCCAAGTATCAAGCACGGCTGTACAAGCGGTTAAAGAGGCAGTAGATTTTTTGGAAGCGCAAGGATTTTTAGTAGAAGAAAAGACACCTAAACTTGATGGGCGCCAATTAATTCGCGGATATTATGCGATGAATGGGGCTGAAACAGCTGCTATGTTTGCCGACCTCGAGGAACGAGGTTCTAAAATTCAACCTTCTCAAGTTGAAGCTTTGACCTGGGGGTTAGCTAGGTATGGTGACCAAATTTTAGCTAGAGAATATACTCAAATTCTTAACTCGTGGGATATTGCAACGGCGACAATGGAGGATTTCTTAACGGAATATGACTTGTATTTGACACCCACAACAGCCAAAACGGCTCCTAGGTTAGAGGAGTTGTCGATGGAGACCGATGCTGCGCTCCTTTATGCGATTCAGGATTTGGATGTCAAGGAAAGAGGACGCCTAATTGAGAACGTTTTTGAGAAGTCTTTGTCATTTAGTCCGTTCACCCAGTTAGCAAATTTAACTGGCCAACCAGCCCTTTCATTGCCCACACATCTAAGTCAAGCGCAATTACCTCTTGGAGTTCAGTTTATGGCAGCTAAGGGCCGAGAAGACTTATTATTTGAGGTAGGGCATCTTTTTGAAAGTGCAGGACAGTTTGAATTACCACCAGTTTATCAAAATAACAAATTTTAGGAAAAGTAGGGATAGGTTATGGAATTACCAGAGTTTAAAGTTGAGGCGTGGCTTAATAAATGGGAAAAAAGTGCCCAATACGATATTTCGCAAAGTTCAATTGCGGCATTAACTTTAGAGGAATTAATGACGCTGGCAGGAACAACTAGCGAAGAATTTTTTGGTCACCTAGCGCAAACCCCACTAGACTACGGCTGGATTGAAGGTTCTCCGGAGTTTAAGCAAGCGGTTAGTCAACTTTATCAAAATGTTGCGCCGGATAATGTTTTACAAATGAATGGTGCAACTGGCGGGAATTTTTTAGCGCTCTTGGCTTTAGTTGAGCCAGGAGATGAGATAGTGTCCATGCGACCAAGTTATCAGCAATTATATGATTTCCCTAAATCTTTAGGTGCTGAAGTCAAGTTTATTGAGTTGCAAGAAGAAAATGCTTGGGAGTTTGAAGTATCTAAGTTAGCACAAGTAATTACTTCAAAAACCAAAGTGATTACCTTGAACAATGCTAATAATCCTACGGGGACGTATCTCAATCGTCAGCAGTTGGAAGAAGTTGTGGCTTTGGCTAAAAAAGTTGATGCATATGTATTAGTAGATGAAGTTTATCAGCCTTTAGAAGCCACGGATTACTGTCCAGTGGTTGATTTGTATGACAAGGGAATTTCCATTAATTCTTTATCTAAAACTTATTCGTTGCCAGGTTTACGAATTGGTTGGTCAGCCTCTAGTCGTGAAATTGCTGATTTATTTCGTAAGTATCGCGATTACACTACCATCTGCGGTGGGGTAATCAATGATGCTTTAGCAGTTTTAGCGCTTCAATGCAAAGATAAAATTTTGGCTCGTAATCGTCAAATTATGGCTCAAAATATGGCAACTGTACAAGAATGGCTCGAAACTCAACCAAGGGTAAGTCTTGTTGGTGGTCAAGGAGTTTCTACCTCTTTTATTAAAATTGAGATGATACAAAGTGATACAGAATTTTGTCGTCAGTTACTCCAAGAAAAAGGAGTACTCTTAGTACCCGGAAGTGCCTTTGATAAACCAGGTTACGCACGTTTAGGTTATTGCTGTCAGCCTGAAGTTTTAAAAGAAGGACTCAAGCGTTTAGGGGAATTTTTGGCGGGTAAATAAAAAGACAGGGGCCACCCCTGTCTTTAAAGTGCCAAGAACATACGTATTGTCCCGGTGGTCAAAATAATACCAACCACCAGAAGAATTACGCAAATAAGTGTTTGGGTAATGGTTACACCTTTAGAAAAATTCACTGCTTGTTTTTGGACTTTTTGGTAATAACGATATAAATCAAAGGCGCGGTAAAGACCGTCACCTAAGAAAATTAAGGCAATAATCCCTAAAAAGATAACCCGTGACATGCTTAGTTCCTTTGCTTTTTCTTTAAATCATACCACCAAAAGAAAGACCTTCGCAAGTTCGTGTGTAGGGATGAAGATGTTAAGTAAGTTTATAAATTTAGATGAGGAGTTAAATGATGCATTATTTAAAAATTGCGGCCCCCAAAGCTTTGTGGTCGTGTGTACCTAAAGACTGGCAAGTGGTTGAATTAACAGCTAACCTAAATCCAGCAACTTTAGCGGCTGTAGTCGTAGATGCAAGTGAAGAAAGTCAGCTTCTAGGGCAAAAATTTTCCGCACAGCTACAACTACCCTTACCCGTTTTAACTACGACAGATACTATTAGGATCGCTCAGGAGGCTCATACATATGAGCAACAAGTTCAACCGCCATTTATTCGCGATTTAATTAACTTCGCTAATCAAAAACCAGTTTCCTTTACGACGCCAGGACACCATAATGGCCAATACTATGACCGACACCCGGCAGGTGATTTACCACCAGTTTATGGGAGATAATCTTTTGCGGGCTGATACAAGTGATACTGTACCTGAGTTAGGAGATACGATGACCCATGCCGGAACCCCCTTATTGGCCCAACAAGAGGCTGCTCGTGCATTTAATGCTGATAAGGTTTATTTCTGTACTAATGGGACAACGAGTGCCAATACAATTTGTGCTAATGCCCTATTGGGGGAAGGTGACTTAGTTTTATTTGACCGTAATAATCATAAATCTCTTTATAATAGTGCCCTAGTAATGACAGGGGCGAAGCCTGTTTATTTGCCAACCGATCGTAACGCCCAAGGTTTAATTGGTCCTATCGTTGATGCAGCTTTGGACGAAACTTATATTCGTCAAGAAATTGCCAAGGTTGATCCTGAACGAGCTCAAGCTAAGCGTCCTTTTAGATTAGCGGCTCTACAGCTTGAAACTTTTGATGGCGTCTTTTATGATGCGCGTTACTTAATTGAAAAACTTGGTCATCTTTGTGATTATATTTTGTTTGATTGCGCTTGGGGAGGATATGAACAATTTGTTGAAATTTTGAAAGACCTTTCTCCGCTGCAAATAAATTATGGTCCCGATGATCCGGGAATTTTGGTCACACAATCAATTCACAAACAACAAGCTGGGATGGGGCAAGCTTCGCAAATTTTGAAAAAGGATCATCATATTAAGGGACAGGCTCGCTATGTTGATCATAAACATTTTAACCACACTTATTTAAAATATGTAACTACGAGTTATTCTTACCCAATATACTCTTCATTAGTGATGAATGCTGCCTTGGCCAATTCACCAGCTAATTCAAGTTGGTGGGAAGAAACTCTCGCTTTAGGAATTGATTTTCGTAAGCAATTATTGGCGCAAAGTGAGCTTTTCAAGCCACTGGTTCCTGTAAAAGTCGGGCAACATTTATGGCAAGATATCCCCACCTCTGAGTTAGCTCATAACTTAGCATCTTGGCGCCTTGATCCTAAGGAAAAATGGCATGGCTTTGAGTTAGCCGGAGCCAAGGAAGTGGTCTTGAGTCCGTTGAAAATTACAATTTCTTCGCTTGGTGTGGATAATATTAGCCAAAGTTATCAAGATAAGGGAATTCCTGGGCAAGTTGTGGGAACTTACCTCCGTTCACAGGGAATTATCCCAGTAAAATCTGATTTATATTCAACTTTGTACCTGTTGACTCCTGGAGAAGGACCACAAGAAATGCAGCGTCTCTTAAAGGCCCTGTTAGATTTTGAAACAGCTTATAAACAAAATAAACCTTTAGCCGAAGTGATGCCGAAACTTTATGAAGAATATAAGACGCGTTATTATGGTTATGGTTTGGCTGACTTATGTCAGGAAATCCATAATTATTATCGCGAACATGAGATTTTTAAATTACAAAAGGCACTCTTCTTAAAACAAACTTTCCAAGACTATTCGCATTTACCTAAAGAAGCTGACGTGGCTTTCCTTAAAAATCAAAGTGAGCTTGTAAGTCTTGATCAGGTTTTGGGACGGGTTGCGCTTGAAGGAGCTCTACCTTATCCACCGGGAGTCTTCATCGTTGCCCCTGGGGAAAAATGGCAGGAAATTGACATCGATTATTTTAAAATTTTAATTGGGGCTCAAGAAAAATTCCCAGGTTTTGATCCTGAAATTCAAGGTGTTTACCAGGAAGTGGATGAGCAAGGCCAAAAAAAGATTATGGCAGAAGTTTGGTTAAAAAATTAAAGTAAGTATTGAAAGCATGTTATAATAATTATGAAAACGTTTTTCTTGAATTACGTGGAAAGGGTGAGGAAAAATGTCATTTAGAGAAATTCATTATACATTTGGTCCAGAAACAACTTTAAGGGAAATTCAAAAGAAATATTCAGAAAGACAAATGATATTATATCGGTCAGTTAGTACGGAAAGTCGTTTTATGTTGCTAGATGTATCAGGTAAGGAATCGATTTTCAAGGGTGGTTTGTCTTACCAAGTTTATCAAAAGTTTAATTTTACTACTTCCAACTGGGATGCACTTTTAGAAATGCGTTACTTAACTTTGGATAATGAGGAACAAAAGGTTTTCCATTCTATTGTTGATAGTTGGGACAGGAAGGATGCCCGCCCATTCGGTCTAGATTCAACAATTATTACTAAATCCGAAAAACATAATTTTGAATATATGATGCTGAATTTTTGGGAAGGTGAAGAAGATTTCATGGACTGGGATAACGCGACAGATAATGCCCTAGCTAAATTTGGGCATGCTGGCAACAAAGGTGCCTTAGTCACAGTTTACAAAAAAGTCGGTTAGATACAAATTATTGAAAAAGTAGCTCTCAAAGTGAAGTGAGCTACTTTTTGTTAAACCTATTTTTGTAATCAAAGAGGAATCGGCGTTATGCGAAGCTTGGCATTTTAGCGTTGAGTTCGTCTATAGGGCCGATAGTAAGTTAAAAATATTATGATAATTATTGCCATGAGTGATAATTTCCAAAGCAGGTTATCATTATTTTGGATAGTGGCTGTTTGGTTTATTTTAGTGGCTTGAGTTTTAGAAATTTTTAGGGGAGTTGAGTACCTCCAAGTCCGATTCTTAGTAATTACTTTAAATTCAAGTTGGTAGTTACCAGGTTTGACTTTTTGGTTATTTAAGTTAAGAAAATAATCAAAAGTCGATTTAGGAGCAATAGTCCGATTTTTTCGTGTTTGCTGATAAAGAACGTTACCGTTTTGTGAAAGACTAGTAGTCAAGGTTGCTCCGCTGAGTTTTTCAACAGTCACATTTTGTAAGGTTAACTTGATGGCGGGTGAATCATTCTTGGAGTGGTTTACAGTAAGAGTTGTATTCTTAACGCTTAAATTTGCAGTCGTGGCTTTGGACTTTTGGTTACGGACATTAATTCTTAAGGTGACCTTGTGAATTTTGTCAGCAGCATTCTTTTTATCTGCTGTTTTAATATTTTGAAAGTATAGAGCCCCAATTAAAATTCCTTGATAATTCTTATTGGGCATAGTGATATAGTATTTAACAATTTTAGTTTGTGAAGGCAAGAGCGTAATAGTTTTGGGTCCTGTCAGGACTTCCCCTAGTTTAATCGTGGGGTTAGTTTTTTTAGAAACATCGTTTAAGTTATATGCTATCCTGGCTAGATTGTTGGTGTAGCCGGTGCGGGGCGCGACACTCAAGGTTTGTTTATCATTAGTTAGGTTACGGATGGTAACATTAATAGTTTGTTTTTGATTTTTTTGAAGTAAGATATTAAGCGAGTTAGCTTTGTTATGGTATGAATTGCTAGGCATGGGAGTCCTAACCGTAAAAGCTGTTGAGTTTGCCGCAACTTGAGGAGGAAAAAAGAGTAGCCAAAGACTACCAACTACCATACAAAATAGATAAAAGAACTTTTTCATTGAAAAACACCTCGTGAATATGATTAAATTAACTGTTCAACTTATTATAAGCTAAAAATCATGTAAAGACATGACTAATTATTCGAATTGCGAAGAATGTTAAGGTATAATCAGAAGTGAGCAAAATTTGGAGAAATTAGCCGAAGTAATAGGAGACGAAAAATAATGAAGCGAAAAGAAAGAGTATTAGCCTATTTACAAGCCCATCGAGAAAGTTTGACAACTAGTCAAATTGCGGAGGCTTTAACCTTAGCGCGCCCTAATGTGAGTAAGGTTTTAAATGATTTAGTTCGTGAAAAAATCATTGCTAAAAGTAGTGGGCGACCTGTGAAATACTTTTTAAAAGAAAATGATATTCCAACAATATCTAAAGCTAAATCTCAATCCATTACATACAAACATTTTACGGTTTCAAATAATGATATTTTTTCAGAAATGATTGGCTCTAAAGGCAGTCTAAAGACTCAAGTTGATCAGGCAAAGGCAGCTTTATTATATCCACCGAAAGGCTTGAATGTCTTATTAACAGGACCAACTGGTTCGGGGAAAACTTACTTTGCTAATACCATGGCTCAATTTGCGCGTAATCAAGAAGTAATTGCAGCTGATAAGCCATTGGTAACCTTTAACTGTGCTGATTATGCCCATAATCCTCAATTATTAATGGCTCATTTATTTGGTTACATTAAAGGGGCTTTTACTGGAGCAGAAGAAAATCATGCGGGTTTGATTCAAGAAGCTGAAGGAGGGATTCTTTTTTTAGACGAAGTTCACCGCCTACCTCCGGAAGGGCAAGAAATGATTTTCTATCTAATGGATCATGGAACTTACAGTCGTTTAGGTGAAACTAACAAGGATCACCAAGCCGATGTACGCATTGTTTGTGCGACTACTGAAGATCCTAAAAGTTCTTTATTAGCAACTTTTGTACGAAGAATCCCCATTATTATTACGATGCCATCTTTTGAACAAAGACCTGTTAGTGAAAGATTACAGCTAATGAAATATTTATTTTCACTAGAAGCGAGTCGGATTCATAAAACCTTGCGTGTCGATGAAAATGTGGTTCAAGCTTTATTGGGGAGTGTAACTTTTGGAAATGTGGGACAACTTAAGTCTAATCTCCAGCTAGTATGTGCTCAAGGTTTCTTAGATAATATTAATCAAGGTGGACGTGACATTCATCTAACTTTTGAACAGTTACCACCGCAAATTAAAGCAGGATTGTCGCATTTAGCTGATAATCGAGAAGAATTGGGAAAATTAGCGCAATTACTCCAGCCAGTAATGGAAATTGATCCGCAAATAAAAACGACTAAACTCACATCAACAGATAGCTATGAACCGCCTTATAATTTGTATGAAATTATTGGCGATAAAGCTAAGATTTTAAAGGATGAGGGGCTTGATCAAAAAGCAATTAATGATTTCATTCTAACTGATATTAACGTACATTTAAAAAGTTTTTACCACAAGGCAGAGGACTCGCAAGCCGAAGAACATCTTAATGAATTGGTTGATGAAGAAATTATTCAGCTAACAAAGGAAATTATGGTGGAACTCAAGCAAGAAAATTATACCTTGAATAATAATTTTCTTTATGCTTTGAGTTTACATATTTCTTCTTTTATCAAGCGCGCCCAAAATGGCCAAGCCGAAAGACAAAGTCGTCAAGACTTAGAATCTTTGGTAGCTATTTATCCAAAAGAACAAGAAGTTGCTCAAAAAATTGCTCGGAGAATTATGCAACAGTATCAAATTCCTGTGCCTGGATCAGAAGTATCCTATCTAGTCTTACTACTAGTTTCACTAAAGACAACGGAAAAAAAGGGGCAAATTGGGGTGGTTGTGGCAGCTCATGGAACTGCTACGGCAAGTTCTATGGTAGAAGTTGTAACCCGCTTATTACAAGTGCGAAATCTACGTGCTTTTGATATGGACTTGGATATGAGTCCTAAGACTGCTTTTCAAGAAATTGCCAAGTTGATAACCGAAGTTGATCAGGGTAATGGAGTTATTTTGTTAGTTGATATGGGTTCTTTGAGTACTTTTAGTGATGATTTGAGTCGACGCACAGGTGTCGAAGTCAAGACCCTCGATCTTGTCACCACGGCTTTAGTCTTAGAAGCTGCCCGCAAAACTTCCTTGGTTGATGCTCCGCTAGAAGCGGTATATGGAGAGCTTCAAGAGTTTCGTGGCTATTCACGGCCTAAAATGACAGTAGCTTCACAAAATGACCAACGTCCGAAAGTTATTTTGGCAACTTGTGCGACAGGGGTAGGGACTGCTGAGAAAATCAAGGGGATGTTAGAGGAAATCTTAATTGATAACTTAATTGATGACGTTCAGGTTGTAACGAGTTCAATTCTCGATTTACCCGAAAAGTTACCCCAACTAACAAGTCAGTATCAGATTGTTGCAACTACGGGAATTGTTCGGCCAGAAATCGAAGTTCCCTTTATGTCATTAGAAGAACTGATGCGTGGTAATGGAGAGAATTTCATTCAAATGTTAATGGGGCAAGAACAAGTAGCCTTTCCAATGGAAAAAAATCATGAATTAACACGAGATGCTGCGATTCTTTATTTGACGAAGACGGTGACTTTTTTAAATCCAGTTAAGGTGGGTAAGTTATTTTGGGATTTTTGTGATTATCTAGAAGATAAAGGGCAACATCAAATTTCAAATGCAACGCGAACCAATTTAATTATACATTTAGGGGGGGCGTGTGAACGGTCGCTATTAGGGAATGAATTAACCGTACCGGAAGTAGATTTACGTCAATGTCAGCAAGAACCAAGTTATCAGCTAGTAGCTGCAGCGAGTCAGCTTTTTGCAGAAGAGTTGAGAATATCCTTGTCTGAAGTTGAATTGTATTATTTAACCCAGATATATGATACACAAGTTTTGAAAAAGTAATACAAAGAGTAATGATACACTACTTTTAGTGTATCATTATTTTGTTTGTTTAAAATAAAAGCTACCATTGTAGGAATTATGACTGATACACAAAAGTTGGCACGGGATTTGCTATATAAAAAGTGTAAAGTGTTTTTTTAGGGAGGTTGACCAATGTTTGCCATTGTTATCGCTTGTCATGGACGTTTAGCTCATGAATTAATGCAATCATCTTTTATTATTTTTGGTGAGCAAGACGACGTTTATGCGCTTGATTACTTAGCGGACGAAGATGCAACTCACTTAGAAAAAAAGTTTACCACTGTTTTAAACAAACTTTCGCTCCAACAAGAAGTCCTTTTCTTAACAGATTTATACGGTGGACAGCCTTTTATGACCGCCCAAAAGTTTGTCAAACAAAAACCGAGTCAGTATCAATTGTTAGCGGGCGTGAACTTAGCTATGTTGCTTGAAAGTTATGGCAATCGCCAAGACATTGAGACTGAGTATCTCTTGACGATTGGTCGCGAAGCGATTGAAGCATATGAGGAGGCATAAATATGTTTGACATTTCAGTTTTCAGAATTGATAGCCGACTTTTACACGGACAGGTTGTGACTTCTTGGGCTCGTAATAGTAAGGTTGAAAGAATTATCGTCGTTTCGGATACTGTCGCACATGATAGTTTTCGGAAAACTTTAATTTTAAATGCCGCTCCTGCGGGGGTGAAGGCGAATGTTATTCCTGTAGAACGTGCGATTCGTTTAAATCAGGATCCAAGATTTGCCGGTATGCGAGTTATGATACTGGTGGAAACACCCCAAGATGCCAAGCGTTTAGTTGAAGGAGGTTTTAGCCTTTCAGAAGTTAACGTGGGTTCACTTTCATATCAGCACGGTAAGAAAATGGTAACTGATACCATTGCAGTTGACGAGGGGGATATTGAAGTTTTGACCTGGTTGCATAAAAAAAACATCAGCTTCGATATCCGAAAAGTTGTTAGCGATTCCAAAAAAGATTTGTGGAAAGTCTTGTTAGAACAGAAGTTAGTTTCCTAAAACAGTGTGTTTGTTGTTAGATTTATAAAGGAGGAAGACTCATGGTAGGAATTATCCTTGCGAGCCATGGTGGTTTTGCCGAAGGTATTTACCAATCAGGTGAAATGATTTTCGGTCAACAAGAAAATGTTGCCGCTGTGGTTTTAAAGCCCAATGAAGGTCCAGATGATGTGAGAGCCAAGATGGAAGAAGCCATCAAAGGTTTTGACTCTGATGACCAAGTGTTATTCTTAGTTGACTTATGGGGAGGGACACCTTTCAACCAAGCCAACAACCTTTTTGAAGCCCACAAAGATAAATGGGCCATTGTTGCCGGTATGAATTTACCAATGGTAATCGAAGCCTATGCTTCACGTTTCTCAATGGAATCCGCTCAAGAAATTGCGGAACATATTATTGAAACTGCTAAAGATGGAGTGAAGGTGAAGCCAGAGGACTTACAACCTAAGGAGCTCCTAAAGCCGAGACTCAAGCTAACCAACCAACTGGTGAGATTCCAGAAGGGACAGTTATCGGAGATGGTAAGATTAAAATTGGTTTAGCACGAATCGATACGCGTCTTTTACACGGTCAGGTTGCGACTGGTTGGACAAAAGCGGTTAACCCAGACCGGATTATTGTTGTTTCAGATAACGTTTCAAAAGATGCTTTACGTAAGAGCATGATTATTGAAGCTGCTCCTCCAGGAGTTAAAGCTCACGTAGTACCAATTGATAAGATGATTCAAGTCGCTAAAGACCCACGTTTCGGTGGGACAAAGGCTTTAGTCTTGTTTGAAACTCCAGAAGATGCTTTACGTGCTATTGAAGGTGGCGTAGACATTAAGGAATTGAATGTTGGTTCGATGGCCCACTCTAAGGGGAAGGTCGCTGTTAATAAGGTACTTTCCTTAGGTAAAGAAGACGTTGAAACTTTCGACAAGCTTAAGAGTTTAGGGGTAACTTTCGATGTACGTAAGGTGCCGTCAGATAGCAAAGACAATATGGACAATATTGTTAACAAAGCGCGTCAAGAACTGGGAATGTAAGAAAGGAGATAAATCATGTCTGTTATTTCAATGATTTTAGTTGTCCTCGTAGCGTTTCTAGCTGGGATGGAAGGTATCTTGGATGAATTCCAATTCCACCAACCATTAGTAGCTTGTACGTTAATTGGACTTGTAACCGGTAATTTAACTGCCGGGATTGTTTTAGGTGGTTCATTACAAATGATCGCCATGGGTTGGGCTAACATCGGGGCCGCTGTTTCTCCTGATGCTGCTTTAGCTTCAGTTGCATCTGCTATTATTTTAGTTTTAGGTGGTCAAGGTACTAAGGGTGTTGGTTCTGCCATTGCTATTGCGATTCCTTTGGCTGTTGCAGGTTTATTCTTAACAATGTTAGTGCGGACAATTGAAGTTCCTATTGTACACATTATGGATGCAGCCGCTGAAAAAGGTGACTACCGGAAAATTGAATTATGGCAAATTATCTCTATTTGCTTACAAGGTTTGCGAATTGCCATTCCTGCAGCTGCCTTGCTCTTTATTCCATCATCAGCCGTACGTGCCTTCCTCCAATCAATGCCAGCTTGGTTAACAGATGGTATGACCATTGGTGGGGGTATGGTTGTGGCCGTTGGTTACGCCATGGTTATTAACATGATGGCTAACCGTGAAGTTTGGCCATTCTTCATTATTGGTTTTGCGATTGCCGCTTTATCAGAATTAACCTTGATTGCTATTGGTGCAATTGCCGTTGCTATTACTTTAATGTACTTAACCCTTGAAGGTAAAGGTGGTTCAGGTAACGGTAAAGGTGGTTCCAGCTCAAATACTGGTGATCCACTGGGTGACATTTTGGATGACTACTAAAATAAAGGGAGGAATTAATCATGACTGATAACAAAGTTACTTTATCTAAAAAGGATCGTTTAGCAGTTGCATGGCGTTCAACCTTTATTCAAGGGTCATGGAACTATGAACGTATGCAAAACGGTGGATGGTGTTACGCAATGATTCCAGCCATCAAGAAATTATACAAAACTAAAGAAGACCGGGCGGCTGCCTTAACTCGTCACTTGGAATTCTTTAACACTCACCCATATGTGGCTTCGCCTATCTTAGGGGTTACTTTGGCCCTTGAAGAAGAAAGAGCTAATGGTGCACCAGTTGATGATGTTGCCATTTCTGGGGTTAAAGTTGGTATGATGGGACCTCTAGCCGGGGTTGGTGACCCAGTCTTCTGGTTTACGATTCGTCCTATGTTAGGTGCTTTAGGTGCTTCACTTGCCTTGGGTGGTTCCATTTTAGGCCCTATTTTGTTCTTTGTATTATGGAATATTATTCGTTGGTCCTTTATGTGGTACACACAAGAATTTGGTTACAAAGCCGGTTCAAAGATTACCGAAGACTTATCTGGTGGTCTTTTACAAATGGTTACTCGTGGAGCTTCCATGATGGGGATGTTTGTTTTAGGTTCTCTGATTGAACGCTGGGTAACAGTGAAGTTTACAGCTGTTGTTTCAAAGACAACTTACTCAAAAGGTGCATACATCGATTGGGATAAAATTGCTTCAAGTCCAATGGGTATCAAGGAAGCCTTGACACAACAAGCAAGTGGTATGGCTTTAGACAAGGTTAAAGTTACTACCTTACAAGATAACTTAGACCAATTGATTCCTGGTTTGGCTGCCCTTCTTCTTACTTTCCTTTGCATGTGGTTATTAAAGAAGAAAGTTTCTCCAATCATCATTATCTTAGGTATCTTTGTTGTTGGGGTTGTCTTCCACGTTATTGGTTTAATGTAATTTTTTAGAAAAGAGGAGAGAAAATGGTACAGTCAATTAATACAAAGGTCGATTTGGTGGTTGCTGGGACCTCTTATCTAGGTTTAGGTAAGTATGGCAAAATTATGATTGGTGATAAGGGCTTTGAGTTCTATAATGATCGTGACCCACAAGATTATGTCCAAATTCCTTGGGACGAAGTTGACTGTGTCATTGCTGAAGTCTTATTTAAAGGCAAGTGGATTCCGCGTTTTGCGCTACGTACGAAAAAGAATGGTACATTTAGCTTCGCGACGCGCAACCCTAAGCGAACTTTACGTGCAGTGCGTGAGTATGTAGGAGCGGAAAACATTGTTAGCTCGCTTTCCTTTTTTCAAGTTTTGCGTCGTAATCTTAAGCGCCGTTTTGGTCGCAAAAAATCAAAAGCCGAATAATGTAATATTTTAAGAAGCAGGTGTCGTTTTTGATACCTGCTTTTTGGTTATCAAGAAAAAATAAAAAAATCTGAAAAAAAACTTGAAAAATTAAAAAAAGATGTTAAGATTAAAAACATGAAAGAAAAATAAGAATCTTTTTAAGAAAGGGGGGTATTCATTATGTTACAAGCAATTATTAACCTAAACATTGTAGTCATTATTAGTCTTATTAGCTTTAGAACATATGAATACTCCAGGTTAGATTGTCAAATAGGGAATCAAATTGATAATTAAACATGCGACTAATTGAGAAGTACCAGCCTGGAGTTTAAAATTCCAGGTTTTTTGATTAGATTTTTTTCATTTTAATTAAAAGGGAGATGGATGAGATGGAACAAACAATGAGTCGAAATATGGTTGATACAAAAGAAGCTAAGAAAACAGTTAAGGAATATGCCTACAATATTTCTGCAGCTATTGCTAATTCAATTTTAGTAACTTTAGGGATGGGGTTATTGATGCAAACCATTGCGGGCTTTGTAAATTGGCAACCTCTTTATGAAGCTGGTACCTTGGCTCAAGCATTATTAGCACCTGCTTTAGGGGTGGCGGTGGCTTCACAATTAGAAGTTACAACGTTAGTTACTTTTTCATCAATGATTTCTGCAACTGTTGCGGCTAATGCCGTTTCTTTTGTGGAAGCTGCCGGAAAAGCGACTGCTATCCAATCGGTTGGTGGGGCCTCACACGCCCTTGTCGTTGGTAACCCAGTTTTTTCAACTGGTCAACCGGTATCAGCGGTGGCAGCAGCCTTAGTAGCAACCTTGTTAGGAAAGTGGATGTCTGGTAAGACACCATTGGATATGGTTTTAGTACCTTTGACTGTAACCTTTGTGGGAACTTTTGTAGGCTTTGGTTTAGCTGCTGTTGTGACGCCGGCCTTGACTGCAATGAGTGCCTGGATTGCCGAGTCAATTAAAGTGAATACAATTTTTGGTTCAATGTGTATTTCAGCTGTATGGGCGTTGTTCTTGATGACCCCGGCATCTTCGGCGGCTTTAGCCGTAGCTTTAACCTTAGATCCAATTTCCGCAGCGGCTGCAGCCATTGGAACAACAGCTCAATTCGTAGGCTTTACAGCTATGTCATATAGACAAAATACTATTGGTGCTAATATTGCTCAATTTGTTGTAACACCGAAACTTCAATTTGCTAACTTGATTATCAATCCATGGCAATTATTGCCTCCAATGGTAGCTGCAATCGTTTGTGCTCCATTAGCGACTGTTATTTCGGGGCTGCGTGCTTCTTATACTGTTGGTGGTTTAGGTATGAACTCTTTTATTGCTCCAATCTACTTCTGGGGACAAGGTAGTGGTCAATTTATTGCCTATATGTTATGGGGAGTGGTTGCTCCAGCGGTAATTTCTGTAGCATTATTCCAAGTAATGAAAAAAGCGGGGATGGTACGTGATAACGAATTGAAGTTGAATATCATCTAAAATCCTTTGTAAATAATCTGTAAAAGTGAGTTGAATGACTCGCTTTTTTTATTTTGCTTGTGGTAAACTAATTTTTGAAAGTGACTGGGCAAAGTGCCTGGCGATCTGGTGATAGTTTTTGTAAATAAAAATATTAAATCCATACAGGATTGAAAGGAAGTAATTTTATTAGTGTCACTCTTACAAAACTTATATAGCCCTTTTTTTGATGTAGAAAATTGGCGCACTGTAATTACCTCAGGTCAAGATTGGTTAATTATCTTGTCTTTGGTGCTAATTGAATGTCTCTTATCCGTGGATAATGCGATTGTTTTAGCAGCCCAAACACAAAAACTACCTACCAAAGCGGAACAAGAAAAATCTTTGTTCTACGGTATCTGGGGAGCCTACATTTTCCGTTTCCTTTTAATTGGGGTAGGTGTTTACCTTATCAATTTCTGGGAAATTAAGGTATTGGGAGCGGGATATCTAATGTATCTTTCCATTAACCACTTTTATCATATGTTACGTCCTGCGCATAAACAGAAGCAAAAGAAAGAAAAAAAGCGAATTTTACCGCTCTTTTGGTCGGTTGTCGTGTCGATTGAAATGATGGACATCGTCTTTTCAATCGATTCTGTCCTAGCTTCTTTAGCGATCTCACCAAATCCGGTAATTGTCTTAATTGGTGGTTTGATTGGGATTTTAGCGATGCGGGGAATTGCAGAAGTTATCATGAAATTAATGGACTTAGTACCTGAATTAGAAGTTACAGCTTACATTTTAATTGCTTTAATTGCTATTAAGCTCTTCTTAACGATTCCAATGATTGATATTGAAATTCCAGCTGCACTCTTTGGGGTAGTTGTCTTAGGGGCCTTAGCTTGACGGTCTTTGTTCACCACTTCCGCCAACGAAAGTAGGTCAGGATGTTATTGGATAGATTACAATTTTTCTTAGGGTCGAGTTTAAAAGTTAAGCAATTGTCTCCTCGAGCTGCCGAAACGGTATGGCAGTTACAAAGCCAAGACCATACTTACCATCAAACCTTCCAAGCTAAGGTGCCGACGCTTGCGGAAATTGCTGCGGAAATGACCTTGTTGCCGGAGGGCGCTAGGCAGGCGCAAAAGTTTTATCTTGGTTTTTATCAAGATGGAAATTTAGTGGCGGTGATGGATTTGGTCCTTAACTATCCGCAAGTTAATCAAGTGTGGTTGGGACTTTTAATGGTTGCAAAAAAACAACAAGGGCATGGCTGGGGGCAAAAACTCATGCTTGCTTTGTTTTCGACTTTGAAACGAGAAGGTTATCAAGTTCTACAACTCGCTAATGCACAGAGTCTGGACCAAGCCCAATCCTTCTTTAGGAAGATTGGTTTTACTAAGGGGGCCGAGTTTGTAGCTCCCACGAAATTAGGCCATGAGATTATGGTAGACCTTTTAATTAAAGAACTTTAAACAAAAAGCACGATTTCATCAATCGTGCTTTTTTGTTATTTAGTGTTCGGCTCGCCATTCAGCTTTAAATTCATCTAAGAAGTCTAGCATTACGTTTTGCCGGTGAGTGGCAATATCTTTAGCTGCGGACGTATTAAGTTGATCTTTAATTTTAAGCAACTTTTCATAGAAATGATTAATAATGGTTTCGTCGGCTAAATTACGGTAATCTTCGTAGGAAAGATTTTCTCGTGGTGGTTGCTTGGGGTCATAAATGGTTTCACCATGGCGTCCTCCATAGTAAATAGCACGAGTGATTCCAATTGCTCCAATGGCGTCGAGCCAATCAGCATCTTGGACAATTTGGCCGGATAAACTGAGCTTAACTTCTCGGTCAGTCAATGTTTTAGCAAAAGACATATTGTCGATAGTATAAAGTAAATCATCAACTATAGTGGCTTCTAAGTCTAAGCCTCGTAGAAAGTCACGTACTTCAATCAGCGCTTCTTTAGAATTAGCAACAATTTTTTCATCAATGACATCGTGAAGGTAGGCAGCAGCTTGGACTTGGAAGAGATCAGCGCCCTCTTTTTGCGCAAGATATTTAGCAGTTCGAGCAACTCTTTCTAGGTGATCGAAAGCATGGCCACTTTTATCGGCTCCTAATTTTTGGCGAGCAAAGTCGCGAATTAAAGTTAAATTACTCATGGCATTTACCAAATATTAACCCGGTCTTTAGGATCTAGCCACATACCATCTCCCTCATGGACATCAAAGGTAGTGTAGAAATCGTCTAAATTTTTGGGTTGCATATTAGCTCGGAGGACATGTGGTCCGTGAACATCGATAGATAAGAGGAGTTTTTGTCTTTCAAGAGAAGATTTCATTCCCCAGATACGAGCCCAGTTTTCGAAGAATTCTTTGAGGTTAGCCCCATCTTCGCCTTTAGCAGCTTCTAAGGCGCAAGACAGACCACCGGCATCGGCAATATTTTCAGAAACAACGAGTTTACCATTAACCTTGCCGACTTCGGTTTCTAGACCATCGAACTGTTTAATCATAGCCTGAGCTAACTCTTGGAAGTGGGCGAGGTCTTCTTTAGTCCACCAGTTGTTAAGATTTCCGAATTCATCGAATTGTGCTCCGTTATTATCAAAGGCATGTGAAATTTCGTGCGCAATGACAGCTCCAATGCCACCATAATTAGCGGAACTTGATTGTTTGAGGCTGTAGAAAGGTGCTTGTAAAATGGCCGCTGGAAAGACAATCACATTAAAAGAAGGATTGTAGTAAGCGTTGACCATATGGGCAGGCATGCCCCAACGTGTACGGTCGACCTCTTTGCCGAAACGTTGGAAGTGTTCAGTAAGGGCGATTTTGGTAAAATTAAGATCGTTTTCTAAGAGGCTTAGATTTTCGTTGACCACAAATTTGGTATAAAGTGGGTGGAGTTTTTCTGGATAACCAACATTAATGCCTAAAGTGCTGAGCTTAACCACGGCTTTTTGCTTAGTAGCAGGGCTGAGCCAGTCATTTGCTAAGAGGCGTTTTTTGTAGACACTAATCATTTTTTCAACCATGTGGTGAACGTCAGCTTTGGCTTCGGGTCCAAAGTACTTATGGGCATAATAAAGTCCAACTACTTGGTCAAATTGATTGCTTGCTAGGTAGTAAGCAGCTTTTTGGGGGTTCATGGCTTCCTTAGAACCGGAAAGGGCACGGGAGTAAAGGCCTGCGGTTACGCGGGCTTGATCAGTTAAATAAGGACTAACTGCCAATAAGCTCTTGATTTCAAGCCATGCCTTGAAGTTAGCAAAGTTTTCCGGCGTCAAAAGTTCATCGAGATGTTGGTAATATTCTGGTTCAGTAACAATTACTTTCTTAGGTAAAGATCCTAGGAGCTTTTCGATTATGGCTTTAAAATCTAAAACTTGGGAGAACTCAGCAAAATCTGTTAAAGAATAAGGATTATAAGCTTTCGTGTAATCAGCTCTTTGGGTACTATCTTTTTGGTGTGGTGCTAATTGCCGGTCAAAGTCAAGGGCCTTTTTTAGTAAGTCTTGTCCAGCTTGGGCGTCATATTCTGCTAAATCTAAAAGTTTAGTGACCATCTGGCGATAAACTTCTAAAAGGGCCTCAGCTTGTTCGTGATTGGCTTGATAATAAGTCTTATCTGGTAAAATTAAGGGCGCAACATCTGCATAGAGGGCATAGTTCTGGGTATTCTTCATATCAGGGTCAAGGCTTAAAGGAATAATCGAGGTATAGCCACTTAGGATTAAATCAGGTAACTTATCCTGGTAATCAGTCCAATCTTTGAGGTTGCGAACCTTATCTAAAAAAGCTTGGGCAGGTTTAAAACCATCGGCTTCGCGCTTGTCAAAGTTATTAGCTAAGCGATAATATTTCATGAATTGGGCGAAGTAAGGATCGGTAGTTGTTTGCTTTCCTAGGTCAAAATCTGCGAAGTCGTTCATTAAAATTTTTTCAATTTGGTCGGCTAAATCGGCAAATCCCCCGGTTGATGACTTATCAGCGGGAATTTGGGCAGTTTTTAACCAAGCCCCATTCACGGCTAAATAAAGATCATCTTTTTCTAAAGCTTCATTGACTGGAAATTTTGGCATCAAATCATCCTTTCTAAATGTAAGTATGGCCTCATTATACCACCAACCAAATAAAAATCGGGAATTAAAGGTTTTATGAAAGCCTAAAAGGTTATAGAATATGTTATAATTTTAACGCTGAGAAAAAATTTAAGGTGGTGAATGAATTGCGTTACACAGCTAAGAATGTGCAAGCCGCAATTGCTCGTGGATTAGAAGATTTAAAAGTTAAACGACAAGAAGTAAAAGTTGAAGTAATTCAAAGTGAAAGCAGCGGCTTTTTAGGCCTTTTTAAAAAAGAAGCGGTAGTTGAATTAAATCTACTTGAGCCCACATCGAATGGGGATAATACTCGAACAGAAGAGATAACTACAACTATAGAAAATGAAACATCTGAACTTCATGTTTCAGAGACTCTTCCCCCCACTATGGAGGAGATTCGTCTTTCAAAACGGAAACAAAGGGAGGCACAACTCCAAGATGCCTTATTATTAGTGGGAGATTACCTCGCTGAAGTAACTCAAAAGATGGGCATTAAGACTGAAATTGACTTAGAGGTTAGTCGTAGTGAAGCCAAGTATACTTTTCGTACTAATCAAGCGGGACTTTTAATCGGTAAACGAGGAAAAATTTTAAATGCTCTTCAAGCTCTTGCTCAAGATTACTTAGAACAAGAAGTCCGTACTCATTTGCGGATCATGTTAAATGTAGGAGATTACCGGCAACATCGTCAAGAAACTTTGACCTACCTAGCTCAAAATACAGCCCATGAGGTTTTATACCGAAATCAAGCTATAAGTTTGGATCCGATGCCTGCTTTTGAGAGAAAAATAATTCATGCTGCTTTAGCTAAAAACCAGGAAGTAAAAACCAATTCTCATGGAAAAGAACCACATCGTTACGTAACAATTGCGCCATGTAAAGAATAATATTATCAAGATACCGGGAGCCATTGGCGTTCCCGGTATTTTAGTGTAGTGTTTATGCAAAACGAAGTCTAAATAAAAAAATATTGCAGAAACTATATTATATGTCGTATAATATAATTGAAGATATGATAAGGAGGTAAAATGAAAATGAAGATTCAAGTAAGTGCAGACCTGCTCGATGGGATGGTTTTAGCGCTATTAGACCGCCAAGATTATTATGGCTATGCTCTAACACAAGATATGCAAAAAGCTATTTCAGTTTCGGAATCTACGATGTATCCCGTTTTACGACGCCTTAAGAAAAATGAATTTTTAACCACATATGATCAGCCTTACGAGGGACGTAACCGTCGTTATTACCAAATTACTCCAGCTGGTCAAGAGCATTTAGCTGATATTATTGATATGTGGGATCAATTTAAAGAAAGTTTAGATCAAGTGTTTAAGGGGGGGCAAGTACAATGATGATGGGAAAAGCACGTTATTTAGTGGAGTTAGAAAAGTGTTTAGTCAGCTTAAATTCTGAAGAGCGTGATGATGTACTTGAATATTATAGTGAGTTAATTGCTGATGCTGGTTTAACTGATGAAGCAGAAATAAGCGCGCGCTTCGGTGAGCCACAGATTTTAGCTGAAAAAATTATGACAGACTATGATGTAAATAATCCCTCAAAGACTTCAACTCGCTCAGAAATCACTACTAAAATTGGTAAACATCGTTTATTAAAATGGACATTAATCGTCTTAGCTATTATAGTTTGTTCACCGGCAATTGTTGGTATTATTGGTGGGGGAGTAGGGCTTTTCTTTGGGGTAACAATCGCTATTTTAGGTATTTTATTAGCGTTGATAATTGCTGTTGTAGTAACTTTTTATATTGGTGTAAGTCTTTTGTTTAGTCAAACAGCAGTAGGAACTTTTTACTTAGGTCTAGCTTTCTTGTGTTTAGGATTTTTCATTCTTGCTAGTTATGGCTTGAAGTGGTTAGTCAGCTTATTAAGTCGAGGTTGGCGTCGTTTCCGTCGCAAACGTTATTTGCGACAACAAGCTCAGAAAGTGAAGGGGGGCAAGTAAGATGAAAAAGTCAGTAGTTGCTGCTTTAGGCCTATTAGTAATTGGCACATGTTTACTTGTGAACGGCTTGGTTTCAGGGGGAAATAAGCCCGTAGAAGTAACTAATTACAAAGTAAAGGTGCGAGAAAATAATCAAAAATCAGGTCAGCGTATTTTAACACAAAAAGAGTTTCAAAAACTAGAGATAAATGTAGATGCTAGGATCCAAATTAAACAAGGAAATCAGTATAAAATAGAAAGTTATGGCTTTGCTAAGGGAGATCTTACTCACCAAGTCGACAATGGTACATTGCAGATTAATCAAAATAAAAAAGACCTCTTTAGTCATTGGCTAGTAGACATTAATCATGGAATTACGAGTGATTACGCACATGATATAGATGATAAACAAGTAACTGTGACGGTTCCCAAAAATGTAAAATTGGATAGTTTAAAGATTGGTTACATTGGTTACAGCGAAAAATTAAGTATTCAAGAAATTAGTAGCCGAAAAGTTGCTTTACGTAGTGGCTCTGTCGAGTTAGATAAAGTTAATTTTGAACAAGGAAAAATTAGGACTACAGTGGGGAATTTAGATATTCATAATTCTAATTTAAACCAAGTAGACTTGGAAGTACTTGATAGTGATTTAGATTTGTATCAGACAAAATTAGCTGACAGTAAAATTAATATAAGTGATGGTGACATGTTAGTTAAGGATTGTGATTTGAAAAATATGGATGTCAAGTTGAATGATGGTGATGCGACGTTGAGTCGGGTAAAAGTCACTGCTGGTCACTTAACCACGAGTGATGGTGATGTAATGGCAGATAATTTACACGTAACTGGTGTCTACCGAATACACAGTATAGATGGAGATTTAACCAGTCGCCAGACTAAAGCCGATGGTTATCAAGCGCGCAGTATAGATGGTGATGTTTTCTTATTTGGAAAACCTAGTTCAAGTAAACAAGTCCAAAATGTTCAAGCAGCTAATCGACTTGAATTAGTTGCTGATTCAGGCGATATTCATGTCAATTAAAATTAAGGAGGAAAAAACTATGGCTAAAAAGAAATTGATGAAGTCTAATGATCGCATTGTTTCCGGGGTATTTGGTGGGATTGCCGAGTACTTTGGCTGGGAAAAAACCTTAACTCGTTTAGTGGGGGCGGTACTAATAATTTTTCCAGGGAATGTTTTTTTAGGAATTTTACTTTATGTAGTTGCTGCCATGGTTATGCCTGATAAGGCAGGTTACGATGACAATCGTGAAGAAGACGAAACGATTATTGAAGGTGAATTTAAACCTAAAGGTAAGTAAATAATATGGTAATGAGAATCCTGGCAAGAGGATTCTTTTTTGCTTAGATTTGAATAAATATTCTTGTATTTTATAGCTATCTCCCGTAAAATTACTATTTGTATCAAGTAATTTAGATTTAGGAAGTTTAGAAAATGAATAATAATCAAGAAAAGGGCATTAGTAAATTGGGCTTGATTGCTCTAATTATTTCTTCTTCGATTGGTGCTGGAGCCTTTGGAATTACCAGTGATTTGGCGCGTGTCGCTAGTGGAGGTCCAGCTCTGATTGCTTGGGGGATTGTCGGTTTAGGTGTTTTCTTTTTTGTGATGTCATTGTTAAATTTATCGCGAAAGCGGGATGATTTGAATGCCGGACTTTTTGTTTTTGCCCAAGCTGGTTTTGGACGTTTAGCAGGTTTTATCAGTGGTTGGAGCTATTGGTTAGCTGCTGGAATTGGTAATATTGCTTTGGCCACCATGATGATGAGTGCTTTAGGAAAATTTTTTCCACTTTTCGGTAATGGTCAAAATGTTGCTTCGGTTCTGGGAGCGATAGTTTGCATTTGGTTACTAACTGTATTAGTTAACCGAGGGGTAGAAAGTGCCTCTCTGATTAATACAGTGGTCATGATTTGTAAGTTAATTCCGTTATTCGTCTTTGTGGTAGCAATGGTTTTGGCTTTCAAATTGGAGATGTTTCACCAAAATTTTTGGCTAAAGGTGACTACGAATCTAAAAACTCAAGAAGGTAGTCTATTTGATCAGGTACGTGGGAGTATTATGGTTATGATGTGGCTTTTTGTTGGGGTGGAAGGAGCCACTGTTTTAGCTAATCGAGCTAAACGCCGGAATGACGCTTATCAGGCTACTTACCTTGGCCTGTTGGCATTGTTGGTAATTTACATGTTAGTTTCAATCTTGCCTTACGGAGTACTTAGTCAAGCACAGCTAGCTCAAGGAGGGCAGCCTGCCTTAGCGGACGTGTTGCAAGCTGTTGTTGGTAAATGGGGGGCTAATCTTATCAATTTAGGCTTGATCATTTCGGTTGGTGGAGCGTGGTTATCTTGGACCTTATTACCTGCAGAAGTGGCCACGTTAATGACACAAAATCGCTTGTTACCTCAATATTGGGGTAAACTTAATAATTACGCAGCGCCAACCTTTTCTTTGGTAATTGCAGGGATTATGCAGACAGTATTTGTCTTATCTATGTTATTTACCAGTCAGGCTTACACCTTTGCTTACACCTTGTGTACGTCAGCTTATATGCTATGTTATCTTTTGGTTACGTTATACCAGGTGAAGTACTCATGGCAAAATCGCGAGTGGGGCCAAACGGTGATTGGAGTTGGGGCCAGTATTTTTCAATTAACGGCCATTTTACTGGCTGGTCTCCAAGAGTTATGGTTGATTACCATTGCTTTTATACCTGGTTTTTATTTCTTTGACCAGGTTTGTCGGCAAGAAAATCGTTCTTTAACCAAATTGGAAAAAGGTTGGATGGCGATAATATCTTGTTTGGCTTTGATTGCTTTAATTGGTCTTTGCGTGGGGATAATTACTATCTAAATTAAAAGCCTTTCCTCAATGTAAAACCGCTAGAAATCATCATGTAATAAGTGCTGTTGATGGTTTCTAGCGGTTTTATTATGCTATTTTTAGTTATTTAGCTATCACTATCAGTTGTACTTGAAGAATTTTCTTCAGACATAGTTATTTGTGCGTTGCTTGGAGTGGTGATTACCAAAGAATCAGTGTTAATTACTTTGTTATCAAGTTCACTTTCCTTAGTACGTAAGAAGAACTTCATAAAACCGTTACTCTCAGGACTGATGGTGAGTTGATTACTTGGAAGTAAAGTTAAGATTAAGAGGGCAATACTGATGAGATGGTTAATCAATGCTATGCCCAAAATGCCGACCGAGTATAGGGGTGAGTTAAAATCGGTGTCGAAATTATCGAAAACATTGACAATTTCGACAAAAATTGAAATATTTAGAATAATTTGTGCGCCTAAAAATACCAAGAAACCACGCCCCCGTAGCCAACATCGCGGTAGCGCCGAATTGTTAGTGCCAAAGAGGGTAAAAATAAAACTAGCCAAGTTAAAAGTATAACTGCGAGAAAAACCATTATTGCTATATCAGTTTCGTAATCGTCATTTATTGAATCGCTTATAGCTACTTGACTGAAAATAATTACGATAAAAACCAAACCCGATAAGAAAAAAGTTAATTGCATCCACCAGTAACCTGCTCGTGTTGTTCGACCTTGGAAATCGACGTAACCTTTCCAGTAATCAATAAAAGCTTGTTTGAAGGAAACTTTTTCAGTTTTGTTATTAGTTTTCATAATGAGCTTCACCCTCATCGCTGACGCTAATTTTTAAGAAGATAATGGCTAAAAGACAAAATGTTGCGGGAATGATTAAGAAAAGCATGAAAATCAGTGGTGAAGCAAATGCGATGATGCTGAGGACTAAACCCACATTGTTTTTGAAAAAGTGCTTAAAGACAAGGTAACTTGCAAGCACAATCCCGACAACCGACACCATACTGAGTAAAGACCAGTAGAAAATCCCAGAGAGGGTGTCCAAATCACTGGAGAAAAGTGGTGCATGGTTGGTAATTTTAGCCGCAAAGTTGTAGAACCCTAATAAATAGATAACTAATTGGAATGTAGTTAAAGCATACATCCAGTTAAGAATTTTTTCTTTCATAATTTTTTCCTCCTGTATTCATATTCTAACCTATCTTTTCTATGACAACAAGCTTAGATAGTAAGCACACAAAAAGACGCCCCGTAAGGCGCCTTAGAGAAATTATTTAACAACTTTTGTAATTTCATCAACTAAGGTTAAGCCGGTAACTTCTTTAACCACATCAGCTAGAGGTTGTTCCTTGAGCATGGCTTGAAGCTTTTGACTTTCTTCGTCTTCTGGTTGGTCGAATTTGAAAATCATCCCAACTGTTTCGAGTAAGGCTTGGTAGGAAAGGCCTAGACCCTTAGCTTCACGAATAGGACGAATGAAGCGTTCGTTGTAACCTAATTTCCGAATTGGTGTCCGACCAACGCGAGCGATGTCATCGGAGATGTAGGCGTTTTGGAAACGAGAAATAATCTTAGCTTGGTAAGCTTCGTGTTCTGCTCGGTCAAAGCCCCACTTAGCGATTAACAAGTCACCTGTTTCCTTTAAGACCCGCTTTAATTGGTTAAGCACTTTTTCGTCTTGAATAGCTTCGTCAATAGTCTTGTAACCTAAAGTTTGACCCGTGTAAGCGACGGTAGCGTGTCCAGTGTTAACTGAGAAAAGTTTACGTTCAATGAATGGTTCCAAGTCGCTAGCGTAGTGTACGCCTTCTAATTTAAGGTCTGGATTAGCCATTTGACTTTCATCAACAACCCATTCTTTGAATGGTTCCACGGAAACAAAGAGGGGGTCATCATGTTTTTGTAAAGGTACGATACGGTCAACAGCTGCGTTAGGGAAACCGATGTATTGATCAGCAAAGTCTTTAGCTTCACCTTCCAAGTGCTTGTAAACTTCTTCTTTAAGGTGTTGACTACCACCAATCATGTTTTCGCAGGCAATTACATCAAGCGTTTGAGTTTTACCTGCAGCTTGACGCAACTTGATACCATCTGCGATTAATGGGGCAATGAATTGTAAAATTTTAGGACCGATAGCAGTTGTTACTAAGTCAGTATCTTTGATAGCTTGGGCGACCTTTTCAGGGTCCTTGCCATTGTTAATTCCGTCAACATTAGCAACATGAATTTTTTCTTGGCCATCGGCAGCTAATTCAATTGTGTATTCACCGCGTTGATTTAATGCATCGATGATTGTTTCATTAACATCAACAAAGTCGATTGCAAAGTCATTTGCGGCTAGGGTTTCTCCAATAAAACCACGACCAATGTTACCTGCACCAAAGTGAACTGCTTTTCTCATGTTTATTCAACCTCTTTCAATAAGTTAATAATTTCTTCTTCTGATTGGGCATCAGCCAATTTTGCCACATTATTAATATCACTACAGAAAAGGGCAATTTGGGAGAGAATGCTCAAGTGTTCATTGTTCAAACCAGCGATACCAAAGACTACCGTTACCACACTAGCTTCATCGGAGTCGTCAGCGCTAAAGTCCACCCCCATTGGAACTTGGACAATAGAAATTCCGGTTTTTTTGATAAACTTTTTTCCTTCATCGGTACCGTGAGGAATAGCGACAAAGTTCCCCATGTAAGTGGAAACGTCGGAATTGCGGGCAATCATGGAGTCAATGTACTCAGGTTCCACGCAACCAGCATCAACTAAGAGCTGACCAGCCATGCGAATAGCTTGGGTTTTAGTGGCTGCTTGGGCATTTAACGTAATCATATCTTTTTGTAATTCCATTTCATTTCACCGCTTTCCTAGTTTAATTTGTCAACCAAAGCTGGGTATTGGTCAGAAGTTAATAAATTGTCAACGACTAAGACTTGTAAATTAGTGTAGCGTAAACGCAAGTTCTTAGCAGCTTCTGGTGTGGCCACAACTAAGTAACTAGCATCGTCTTGGATATCGTCAATAGCAGTGGCGGTAACTTTGGTAGTTTTTTGTGCTTTATGCATTAAAGCTTGTAGTGAAGCAACGGCCATGGTAGCTGTTCCGACGTGTTGGTCGTGACGAACATAAGTTACTTCTTTAACTTTACTTACATCGATATTATCAACATTGTCAGTTGAATTTTGGTTCTTTGGTTGTTCTTCAGTAGCTGATTGACTATCAATTTGAGTTAAGGCCTTCAAGTTAGCCACAATTTCATCATAACGTGGACTAGATAAGAAGTTATCGACGGCAACGTGCATAGCACTTGGCGTCCGTTCAGCAGCCCGTTCAGCTAATTCTTCTTGAGTAATGACTAAAAGGCCTTGTTCGTCTTGCAATTTGTTAACGGCTGTATTTGTGACAGATATATTTTCAATGCCGGCCTTTTTAACTTTATCGCGTAAGAGAGAAGCCCCCATTGCAGAAGATCCCATCCCAGCGTCGCAAGCGAAAATAATCTTTTTAACATCACGGTAGCTTTCTACGGAAGTTTGGGCTGCTTGAGCTGACATAACGCTTTGACCTTTAGATTCAGCTTTCATTTCTTGCATTTGGGCTTGCTTTTCAGCGAAAGAGTCGTCGTCTTCAGACTTATCGGCTTTCAAAATAATAGCAGCGATTGCAAAAGAAACTACAGCTGCAACTAAAACCCCAGCGATAACACCAAAGTAAGCACCTTTGGCGGTCATCAAAAGAATAGCAATGATAGAACCAGGTGAAGCAGCAGCTTTAAGACCACCACCTAATAATTGGAAGGTGAAAGTTCCACTGACCCCACCAGCAATGGCAGCTAAGATCAAGGCTGGTTTCATCAAAACGTATGGGAAGTAAATTTCGTGAATCCCACCGAAGAATTGGATAATGGCTGCCCCAGGAGCAGAAGCCTTGGATGAACCTTTACCAAAGAACATGTAAGCTAATAAAATCCCTAAACCAGGACCAGGGTTAGATTCGAGTAAGAATAAAACAGACTTGCCAGCAGTGGCAGCTTGTTGTACCCCTAAAGGAACTAAAATCCCGTTCCCAATAGCATTGTTCAAGAATAAAATCTTGGCTGGTTCGATGAAGATATTAGCTAAAGGTAACATGTGAATGGAGATAATCCAGTCAACCCCTTTAGCCATGAAGTTACTTCCGGCGGTAACCAATGGGTTAACGATGTAAGTTCCTAAGATGGCTAGTAACATCCCAATAATTCCGGCGGAGAAATTGTTGTAAATCATTTCGAAACCGGAACGAATCTTTTCTTGGAAGAGTTGGTCGAATTTCTTCATACACCAACCACCAAGAGGTCCCATAATCATAGCTCCTAAGAACATTGGAATGTCGGCTCCGACAATAACCCCCATCACAGCAATGGCCCCGACAACGGCCCCACGTTCTTCGTAGACTAACCGGCCCCCGCAGTAGGCAATTAATAATGGCAATAGGTAATTAAGCATAGGGGTGATTAATTCGGCAATTTTCGCAACAGGTATCCAGCCGCTCTTCATGAATAAGGCAGTGATTAACCCCCAGGCGATAATCGCTGCGATGTTTGGCATAACCATACTAGAAAGGTTAGTACCAAGCTTTTGAATCTTCGCTTTAAATGAAGATTTTGACTTTGTGTTATCCATCGTCTTTTTCCTCCTTTTATTATCTACAAGTATATGTTAGCGCATTCATTAAACGGTTACAATAAAATGAAAATGGCACTTTGGCACAGTAAATTGTGCCAAAATAAAAAAACTAGGATAAAATCCTAGCTTTGGTGATCTTTAATAATTTTTTGCGAGTATTCAATGAACCTTTGAGCTAAATTGTCTTGAATTTCATGAAGGTTCCCCTGTTCAAAAAGACGTAAATTATCTTGGTTAAGAATAATGTTACTAGAAATTAAGGACATAAGTTTACTTTGATTTTCATCCATGTCGGTGGGACCTAGCATTAATAGGAAACGACTGACCTGAGTTGATTCTTGGTCCATGGTTATCATGGTGAGAGGTTCTTTAAGATCAAAGATACTGAAATAACAGTGTCTAATGTGAGGATTACTGGTGTGCAGTAGAGCAATCCGAGAATTAGGAAGGGCAATTGGCGCCAATTGACTACGCTTAAAGAGGGCCTGTCCAATCTCATCTACTTGAGTCGTAATAAGTGTAGGAATTTGTTGGCTAATTAAGGCAATGCTAGCTTTTAAATCGAGATCCTGGTTGTTGAGCTGACTCAAGCTAGTCAAAGCTAAGAGATCCTTGGCTCGGTCGAAGAAATTGGTTTCTTTAGCAAGAAGTTCAAAAGCGGTGTGTTGCACAATAGGAGTAATCTCGGCTTTTTTTTGCGGTTGTAACTCTGCCAGAGCCGAGCGAATCATTTGTCTTTCTTGGCGAGTAATCAAAGGGCTAACCAAGAGATATTCGTGCTTAAAACCTGGTAATTTAAGGGTCGAGAGAATAATATCATACTCATCTAGGTTAGTCGTAGCTAGATTTGAAACCCTTAGGGGGGTAATCTTTTTAAATTCACCAAATTCTTTTTCTAATTGACTTATGAGCATGGCTGACGCACTAATACCATTTTCACAAATGACCAGGGCACTGAGACTATTTTGGTTCAAGCGTTGAAATTCATTAGCAAAATATAGGAGTAGGAGCTGAAATTCAGGTTGTGAAAGCTGGATTTGTCCAAAATGTTTCTGCCAGGCAAATTGAATGGCAGAGAAAAGTTTCGGGTAGTCAGTTTCAAGTGCCGTTAAGGTTTCGATATTAGCGTTGGGGAGTTGTTGGATATTCTTCTGGCTAATATTGAAGATATGTTTGGTCAAACGTCGCAAAAAACTAGGGCTATTTTGAAAGTCACGTCCAAACCTTTCCGAAACTTCTCGGATAAAACTTTGCACTTGAACGGTAATAGTAAAAGATTGATCACGATCCAGACTGAATTGCAAAGGAATATAATCTGTGGCCTGGATTTGTTGGGCCAAGAAAATAATGTCTTGGAAGGTGATGTTAGCCTGGTATTTAGCAGGTAAAGTCTTAACAATTTCCGCAACTTTGGCTTGGTAGGCGAGAACATGGTTATCGGCAGGTTGTGCCTTGAGATGATGACCGCGCCCCCCGCAAGAAATGGCTAAACTAAATAAAATGATGAGTTGAATCATTTGTTGGTCTGAATTAAGGGCTACGGAATCAAGGATAGGTTTTAGTGCGTGTCGGCAGAGGAGAAGTAAATTTTTATCTAATAAACTTAAAAAGAAGTTATCACTAGTTGTTTGGTTAGAATCTAGATACTTCATAAACGTGTATTCATTGATTTCCGAAAGCAAGATTCCGCAAAGCAAAAGTCGCTTTTGGCTTTCATCGCCTTGAACTTGAATACCGTACCCTTTTTTACGAATTAAGGTTAATTCATAATTAGCTAATTGCTTTTCAACCTCATCTAAAGTACGTTGCACGGAACCTTCGCTAATTTGCAGTTCGAGGGCGATACTGGCAATTTTTAACGGTTCGTCCCTTTGTAGTAAAATTGCTCCGATAGCATTATGCCGTTGACTGCTAGTGATGGTTGGCTTGGTAGTGGATTGTAATTGAGCTTGTAATTTAGTCAAGGAAGTTGGGTCACCAGTAATTTGATAGTGGCGGTGTTTATTTTCCAGGCTAAGGCCTTGGTTTTGTAAGAAAAATTTTAAATCCGCCAATTCACGATAAAGGGTCCGTCGACTGATATCGGTTAACTTTTCTAAATCATGTGAGCCAATACCGTTGGTAGCTGTCATAATAGCGTGTAAAATTTCTTGTTGTCTTTGGGTTAACAAAACCATAGCTAAAAGCTCCTTTCTTATTCACTAATATTATACCAAGAAAGCGATTAAATAACAGAAAATGACGGAAAAATTTGGTGAATAAAATCACAAAAATAATATTTTTTGTAAACGGAAACATCATTCTGGGAAGGGTACTTTTGAACTGAATAACATTCACATATATAAATCTTCTTAAATTTCATTGAACTTTTTTCACAAAAAGAGGTTGATTTTTTTGAAAAAGGGGCTTATTATCATAAGTGAAGAAAATCACAAGTGAGTTTCAAGAAAGTAAATCTCTGTTTGGTAATAATTTTAGGAGGAAACCCTGATGGTTAAAGAAGAAAGCAAGAACACTGAATTAACAGCACAAGAACAAGCACAAGCCTACACAGGTCAATTGGTTGATAAAGCATTGGTGGCTGAAGAAACTTTTGCAACTTTTTCACAAGAACAAGTTGATAAAATTGTTGCAGCTATGGCCCTAGCTGGTTCGGAAGCAGCTTTGGAATTAGCTCACGAAGCCGTTGATGAAACAGGCCGTGGAGTTGTGGAAGATAAAGATACTAAGAACCGTTTTGCGACTGAAAATATCTACAACCTAATTAAAGACCAAAAGACTGTGGGAATTATTGGTGAGGATAAAGTTAATGGCCAAGTAAAAATTGCGGCACCTTTAGGGGTTTTGGCAGGGATTGTGCCAACAACGAACCCAACTTCAACCACGATGTTTAAAATTTTGGTAGCCTTAAAGGCTCGTAATGCGATTGTCTTCTCCTTCCACCCTAAGGCTACTAAGTGTTCTGCGCATGCTGCACAAATTTTATATGATGCAGCAATTAAGGCCGGGGCACCAGAAAATATTATTCAATGGATTGATAAGCCATCGCTTGAAAATACTAGCGCCTTGATTCAAAATCCTAAGATTGCTGCAATTTTAGCGACTGGTGGTCCTGGCATGGTAAATGCGGCCTTGAAGTCTGGGAATCCATCTATGGGGGTTGGAGCCGGTAATGGGGCCGTCTATGTGGATCACACCGCTTACCTTGACCGTGCGGTTGAAGACCTCTTATTATCCAAGCGTTTTGACAATGGGATGATTTGTGCAACTGAAAACTCTGCAGTGGTTGAAGCGCCAATCTACGATGAATGGTTAGCTAAAATGCAAGCGAAAGGTGCTTACTTAGTACCAAAAGCTGATTACCAAAAATTAGCTGATTTTGTCTTCAATGATAAGCATGGCGTTAATGGCCCGGTAGCCGGGATGTCTGCTAGTTGGATTTGCCAACATGCTGGTGTCGAATTACCAGCCGGGAAAGATGTTTTATTATTTGAATTAGACCCTAAAAATATTGGTGAAAAGTTATCTTCTGAAAAGTTGTCTCCGCTCTTGTCAGTTTATAAAGCAAAGGATCGTCAAGATGGAATTAAGATTGTGTCTGCCTTGCTAGCTTACCAAGGTGCCGGTCACAATGCTGCTATTCAAATTGGTTCTCAAGTTGATCCATTTATCAGTGAATTTGGTGATAAAGTTAAAGCGGCGCGGGTCTTAGTAAACCAACCAGACTCCATCGGGGGGATTGGTGATATTTACACTGATGCTTTGAAAGCTAGTTTGACTTTAGGAACTGGTTCATGGGGCAAGAACTCCTTGTCACACAACCTATCAACGGAGGATTTGATGAACGTGAAAACAGTTGCCAAGCGGCGTAACCGCCCACAATGGGTACGTTTGCCAGAAAAAATTTACTACGAAAAGAATGCGATTACTTACTTGCAAGATGAAACTGAAGATATTAACCGTGCTTTAATTGTTGCTGATCCTGGAATGGTTCAATTTGGTTTTGTCGACACTGTGACTGCTCAATTGGCGCTACGGGAAAATAAAGTTGTAACTTCCGTTTATGGTACAGTACGTCCTGACCCAACTTTAGGTCAATCAATTGAAATTGCACAACAAATGAAGCAATTTAAACCAGATACCGTAATTGCTTTAGGTGGGGGTTCTGCTCTCGATGCGGCTAAGATTGCGCGTTATATCTACGAATATTCTCTTGATCAAGCAGAAGGCTTCTTGGATTCATATGAAGAAGTAAGTGAACTCTTTACCCGCTTGCAACAAAAATTCATTGATATTAGAAAGCGGATTGTGAAGTTCCACCACGCAACTCAGACACGTCTCTTTGCAATTCCAACCACTTCTGGGACAGGATCTGAAGTGACACCATATGCCGTAATTACTGATGATAAGACTCATGTGAAGTACCCATTGACTGACTACGAATTAACACCACAAGTAGCTATTGTTGATCCTGAATTTGTGATGACTGTACCTAAGCGAACTGTTGCGCTTTCTGGTTTAGATACTTTATCTCACGCTTTAGAATCTTATGTTTCAGTGATGGCATCTGATTTAACTCGTCCATGGTCTTTACAAGCAATCAAGTTAGTCTTTGAAAACTTGGAAGCATCCTATAAGTATGACCCACAAAACCCTACTTTAGAAGGGGAACAAGCTCGCGAAAACATGCACTATGCTGCTACTTTAGGTGGGATGCTTTTGCCAATGCTTTCTTAGGAATTAACCACTCCGTAGCTCACAAGTTAGGTGGGGAATTCGGCCTACCACATGGTTTGGCAATCTCAATTTCAATGCAACCTGTTATCCGCTTTAATGGGGTTGATGGACAAGTTAAGCGTTCGGTTTTCCCACGTTACGAAGTTTACCGGGCTCAAAAGGACTACGCCGACATTGCTCGTGCCCTAGGTTTAACAGGAAAGAACGACGCGGAATTAGTAGATGCGTTGTGCAAGAAGATCCAATCCTTAATGGAAGCTTTAGATGTGCAAACTAAGCTTTCTGAAAATGGGGTATCAAAGGCAGACTTCGATGGTGCTTTGGATAAGTTAGTGGACTTGGTTTACAATGATCAATGTACCCCAGCTAACCCACGGCAACCACGTTTGACTGAGATTCGTCAACTATTAATCGATCTATTCTAAATAGCTAAAATGGTGAGTAGTTCTCGTAAAAAGAGGGCACTCACAATTTTTTGTGCTTGGACTTAATTTTTAAAAATAGATATAGACCAATTTTAAATGAAGTTACTTGACATGGTATATTTAGGGGTGTATATTAGCGTTGTTATCGGATTTTGATTCGATAAGATTTAATAGACCAATTTTGAAAATGAAACAAAAACTTAAGAAAAAAGGATGGACAACATTATGTGTGGAATTGTTGGGGTAACTGGTCGCCAAGATGCGACGGAAATCTTATTACACGGCTTAGAAAAATTAGAATATCGTGGTTATGACTCAGCCGGAATCTTCGTCTCTGCTGAGGATGGTCAAAACTACTTAGTAAAAGAAAAAGGTCGGATTGCTGATTTACGCCAAGAAGTTGGTGATGATGTGCATGGTTCAACAGGGATTGGGCACACTCGTTGGGCGACTCATGGGGTACCAAGTCGTGATAACGCTCACCCTCACGTTTCTGAAGATGGTCGTTTTTACTTGGTTCACAATGGTGTGATTGGTAACTTTGCGCAATTGAAGGCTGAATACTTAGCTGATGTGAACTTCAAGTCAGAAACTGATACCGAAGTTATTGTACAATTAATCGCTCACTTCGCTAAGGAAGGGATGGACGCCAAGGCTGCCTTTAAGAAGGTATTATCTTTAGTCGACACTTCATCTTCCTATGCCTTCTTATTAATGGATAGTCAAGCTAAGGACCACACTTTATACGTGGCTAAGCGCAAGAGTCCACTTTTAATTGGGTTGGTAAAGATTTTAACGTGGTATGTTCTGATGCGATGGCCATGTTAAATGTAACCCACGACTTCTTGGAAATCGCTGATGGTGAAGTCGTAACTATTACGCCAGCTTCAGTTGATATCGAAGATGCTGAAGGTAACAAGGTTGAACGTGCCCCATTCCATGTAGACACGGATGCTTCTGCCGCTGAAAAAGGTGCTTACGAATTTTACATGCTAAAAGAAATTGACGAACAACCTGCGGTTATGCGGACTTTGGAACAAAAGTACTTCGATGAAGCTGGTAACATTTTAATTGACCAGGATTTACGTGATGCCATCAACGCCGCTGACCGTCTCTACATTGTGGCGGCTGGGACTTCTTACCATGCTGGTTTAGTAGGTAAGGAACTTTTCGAAAAGATAGCCGGTGTGCCAACTGAAGTGCACGTAGCTTCTGAATTTGCTTACAATATGCCATTGTTGTCTGCAAAGCCATTCTTTATCTTCTTAACGCAAAGTGGGGAAACGGCCGACAGTCGTGAAGTATTGGTAAATGTTAACAAGTTAGGCTACCCAAGCTTGACCATTACGAACGTACCAAACTCTACCCTTTCACGGGAAGCTTCCTACACCTTACTCTTACATGCTGGTCCTGAAATTGCTGTGGCTTCAACTAAAGCCTACACAGGTCAAATTGCAGTTGAAGCAATCTTAGCTAAAGCCATGGGTCAAGATAAGGACTTAGAAGTAGCAAAGAACTTTGACTTGACAGGTGAATTGACCAAGGTTGCTAATGGGATGCAAGCTTTAGTTGATGAAAAGGGTCAAGTAGAAAAACTAGCTGCTGATGTTTTAGGCACAACTCGTAACGCCTTTTACATTGGTCGAGGAATCGACTATGATGTTGCTTTAGAAGCAGCCTTAAAACTGAAGGAAGTTTCTTATGTGCAAACAGAAGGTTTCGCATCTGGTGAATTAAAGCACGGTACGATTGCCTTGATTGAAAAAGGAACTCCTGTGATTGCGATTATCACAGATCCTAAGACAGCAGCTCATACCCGCTCTAATGTGCAAGAAGTGGTGGCTCGTGGAGCTAACGTCATCAGCATTGCAGCTGAAGGTTTAGCTACTGATAAGGATCAAATTGTCTTGCCAGAAGTACACCCATTATTGACGCCACTTGTTTCTGTGGTTTCAGGTCAATTATTAGCTTACTACACAAGTAAACAACGCGGTTATGATGTGGATAAGCCTCGTAATCTGGCTAAGAGTGTGACCGTTGAATAAAGAAGAATGAAACCGAAAGTATCCGCTCCGTTTGTGAGGGGGTACTTTTTTATGGTTTATTCTGGGGATTATCATTATCCGCTGGATTGTGGCTATAATGGTTGTGAAAATAATTCTGACCCTCAGCTAAGAAATTTACTGAAAAGTCTTGAAAAAATTGCAGTTTTTGTATAAAATTAATAAATGCATGGATTAAATAGAAGGGAGGCATAACAATGTCACAAAACACACACGTTGGTGTCGGTAACGACCGTCGCCCAGTTAACTCAAGTAACGTTAAGAAGCGTCGTGCACAACACAAAGCAGTGCTTGATTTCTTGAAGGAACGCGATGCAGCTGACCAAGCTAAATAATTAGGTCCACTTGGTGTCAACCACGTGGAGCTCGATTTTAGGCCGTAAAGGATTCTAACTCGAGTGGGAATCTGACCTAAGATTAAGTTCAATTAATTGAATAAAGAATTGCTCCACATGGGCCCACTATGGTGCACATGTGGTGTTTTTTTGTGCGAAAAAGCTCGAGGGGTACCCCCGAGCTCTAGTCTAATTATTATTTTTTCTTAAAAGCACTTTGGCAAAAAGCTTTGAATTTGGATATGAGATAAGGTGTTAAAGCGACTTGCGATGCACAAATTTCATCAAGTTGGTAGACAGTAACATCAGTCTTTTGTGCTAGTAAGTTAGTCGTGTCTTTGGGATAAGCGCTTGATTTCTGAACCAAAAACAAGTCAGGAACCTTGCGGATATCGAGATTTTCAAAAAGTTTGGTACCTTGAAGATCATCCCAGCCACCAAAGAAGGCTCCGCCACGATAATGGAGGGGACTGACCCGCACGTCTTCTTGACTAAAGACTTGGTGATTAGTGCTTAAAAGAGCCATTAAGACGGCTGAATTAGCTTGGAAATCAAGTCCCACTAAAAGATAACGGAAGGGATCTAAACCGTACTGGTAGGCGTGTAACAGTAGCCAGCGGGTAGCGGTTTTAATCTTGTAGTTAGCTTGTAAATCATGTTCACTGACTTCTAAATAAGCTAAAGCATAGCCAGCTTGTACCAAAGAGTTAAAAGCATCGAAAGGCCAAGCTTCTTGGTTACAGCTCCGCACGAGGAGAATGAAAGGCTGATGTTTTTTCTGGTTAGTGGTCAGAGTCTGTAAATGGAGGATTTGGTCAGGGGAATTCCCGTAATTTAAATTCAGATAAGTTTCAATGGTTGGTAAAAAATTTGAGTCGGTAATTGTGTGAACTTTGAGCATTGTCTTTACTTTCTATTTTGTTTTTTTTATTGTAATATGAAAAGAGCCGGTCCGCCCGGCTCTTTTTGTGGAAGTGACTTTAGGGGAGATTATAGGATAAGGAAACGTTTTCCTTATCTTCACTTTTATTGTAGCATTTTTGTGGTAAAAATCAAGGAAAAACCTAAGTATGATAGAGTTGCTGGCCTTGTAATTCCCGGCTATTTCCCGTAAACTATAAATGATTGTAAAAATCTGCTATGGCAGAGAAAATGTTGAAAATGAATGATAATCGAGGATAAAAAATGACACCAGAACAGTTTCGTCAGGTTTTAGCTGCTCAAGGTTTGGAGCTGAGCGACCACCAAATGGAGCAATTTGCCCAATATTTTGAGTTTTTAGTCGAAACCAACAAAAATTTAAACTTAACGGCAATTACTGCTGAAAACGATGTATACCTAAAACACTTCTACGACTCTTTATTACCGGCCTTAACAATTAAAGATTTACAGACAGAAAAATTAACTTTGTGTGATGTGGGCGCTGGTGCGGGCTTTCCTTCTATTCCTATGAAAATTGCTTATCCCAATTTAGAAGTTACGATTGTGGACTCTTTGAACAAGCGGATTAATTTCTTAAAGGAATTAGCAGCTAAGTTAGGTTTGGATGGGGTGACTTTCTATCACGCTCGTGCTGAAGAATTCGCCGGTAAGCGATCTGAATTCCGGGAAAGTTTCGATGTCGTAACGGCGCGGGCCGTGGCGCGGATGTCTGTTTTAAGTGAATTGTGCTTGCCTTTAGTCAAGCCTAATGGTCGTTTCATTGCTTTAAAGGCCCAAAAGACCCAAGAAGAAATGGATAATGCCCAAGTGGCTATTAAAACCTTAGGAGGGAAGGTCAGTGCCGACTTTGAATCAACCTTACCTGAAACGGGGGATGAAAGGCATATCGTGGTCATTGACAAGGTCGCTGTTACTCCTAAGAAGTACCCACGCAAGGCTGGTACGCCGGCTAAGCAACCTTTAGGTGAAGTTAGCAAGTGAATGAGGGGGAGTTGACTATGTCCGAAGAAGTCCATAAACTGGCACTTGAAGATATCCGTCCTAACCCTTATCAACCCCGCAAAGTTTTTAGTTCTGAAGCATTGGAGGAATTAGCTCAGTCTATTGCCCAAAATGGGGTTTTTCAACCTATTTTAGTGCGCAAGTCCCAAATTTTTGGTTATGAATTAATTGCTGGGGAAAGAAGGTTACGAGCTAGTGAATTAGCGGGTAAAACGACTATTCCGGCCATTATTCGCTCTATGGATGATCAAGAGATGATGGAAGTCGCTATCTTGGAAAATTTACAACGCGAAAACCTTAGTCCTTTAGAAGAAGCCCAGTCCTATCAAGAATTAATTGAGCGTTTGAATTTAACCCAAGAGCAATTGGCGCAAAAATTAGGGAAATCTCGGCCCTATATTGCCAACTACTTACGACTTTTGGGGTTACCGTCTAAAACCAAGCGACTTTTGCATGAGGGTAAGTTATCTTATGCACAGGCGCGAACTTTATTAAAGGTTAGTGATGCTCAAAAAATTGATCACTTGGCCCAAGAAATTGTCAATCGTGGGTTGACTGTTAAGCAAATTGACCAAGTAGTTAAAATGCCACCAGATGTCAAAAAGACAAAAGCACAATCAAATTCAAAGACTGATTCTTATCAAGCAGAGGCGGTACGGATTTTAGAAGAAAAATTAGGGACGAAAGTTAAACTAATACCACAAAAAAAGGGTGGTAAAATAGAAATTAGTTATGCTTCAGTCGCTGATTTTAATCGTTTATTAGAATTATTGGAAGGAAGGTAAGCAAGATGGATTACGATTTACATGATATTATTGAAACTAAGAAGCCTCACCCTTGTGGGACCAATCGCTGGCAAATTATTCGGATGGGGATGGATATCAAGATTAAGTGTACTGGTTGTGACCGTATTTTGATGATGCCCCGGCGGGATTTTAATAAGCGGATTAAGAAAGTACTTGAAAAAGCAGAAAATTAAACAAAGAAAAGGAAGAAGATTATGGCATTAACAGCTGGAATTGTTGGCTTACCTAACGTAGGTAAATCAACATTATTTAACGCAATTACCAAGGCAGGGGCCGAAATGGCTAATTACCCCTTTGCGACTATTGAACCAAATGTAGGATGGTAGAAGTTCCTGATAAGCGGTTAGCACGGATTGATGAATTAATCCCGGCTAAAAAATTAGTTCACACCACTTTTGAATTTACGGATATTGCTGGAATTGTGAAGGGTGCAAGCAAGGGGGAAGGTTTAGGAAACAAGTTCCTGGAAAATATTCGTCAAGTAGATGCAATTGTACACGTGGTACGGTCCTTTGATGATGAAAATATTACCCACGTGGCTAACAAGGTGGCGCCTTTAGAAGATATTGATACCATCAACTTGGAATTAATCTTGGCCGACTTAGACTCGGTAAACAAGCGTTACGAACGGGTTAAGAAGGTGGCGCGGACTAAGGATAAGGCTGCAGTTGCTGAATTTAATGTATTGGAAAAAATTAAGCCCGTTCTAGAAGCTGGTAAATCGGTTCGCTCTATTGAATTTACTCCGGAAGAAACTAAGATTGTTAAAGGTTTATTCTTATTAACTTCCAAACCAGTTTTATATGTAGCTAATATTTCCGAAGACGATATGGCTAACCCAGAACAAAGTAAGTACTACCAGGAAGTAAAGCAATTTGCTGAAAGTGAAGGTGCTCAAGCTTTAGCCATTTCTGCACGGACAGAAGAAGAAATTGCCGAATTAGATGATGAAGAACGCCAATTCTTCTTGGAAGACTTGGGTGTAGAAGAGTCAGGTTTAGACCGCTTGATCCGGGCTTCTTACAAGTTATTAGGTTTAGCAACTTTCTTCACGGCTGGTGGTAAAGAAACGCGAGCTTGGACTTTTAAGCAAGGTATGAAGGCCCCACAAGTTGCGGGGGTTATCCACTCTGATTTCGAACGTGGTTTCATCCGGGCCGAAACCATGTCCTTTGATGATTTGGATAAATATGGTAGCATCCAAGCCGTGCGTGAAGCCGGACGCTTACGTCTTGAAGGTAAGGACTATGAAGTTCAAGATGGTGACATTATTGAATTTAGATTTAACGTATAGGAGCGATTGTGATGGAAGATAAGAAACCAAGAAATGAAGCTGCCGGTCAAAAACAAGCTGAAGTTCGCAAAGAAGAAGTGGCTCAATATACTGTTCAAAAGCAAGCTAAAACCAGTGAATTAACTAACAAGAATGCCGACTACATGTTCCACTTCCAAAAAGCTTTGGCTAAGACGGATTTGCCTAGTGAACGTCAAGCAGAAATTGTGGCAGAAATGACGGCTGAACTAAAAGAAAAACAAAAAAACGGGGTCGTAGCCAATAAGCTTTACGGACCCGTGACTGAAAAAGTCAAAGAATTAGTAGAAGCTCCCGCTAAAGCTGAAGCCAACAAGCCCCAACCATTCTGGATGACAGCACTAGATAATGGTTTGATTATGTTGATTTTATTCTGTGTAATGTACGCTCTGTTAGGTTTCTTCGACCAAAAGAGTATCAATACTCAAGCTAATGGTTGGTTAACGTTATTGGTAACTTCCGTAGTGGCCGGGACTGGTTTGGCTTACTTCTACACGGCTTTATCACCAGAAAAGATGGCAGCATCTAAGCACAAGTGGTTGAAGATGTTTGGGGCCACCGGAGCTTTGATTATCGTGTGGTTAGTGGCTTACTACTTAGTCATGTTAGTTCCAACAGAATTTAACCGTACTTTAAGTCCGATTGCTTACACCATTTTAGCTATTATTGGTTTCGGGGTTCGTTACTACCTCAAGCAGAAACTTGGTTTTAAGCGGGTAACATTCTAGATTTAAAGAAGTCTGTTTCAGTTTGAAGCAGGCTTTTTGCTTTTTTTTCGGTAAATCATTGTATAATAGAAAAAAAGAAAGAAGGTTTTAGAATGGCAAAGAAAATCGCAGTCGTATGTGCAAATGGTTGTGAAGAAATCGAAGCATTGACCCCAGTAGATGTTTTGCGTCGATTGGGTCAAGAGGTTGATATTGTAGGACTAAGCGGTCAAGAAATAACAGGGAGTCACCAAATTAAATTTAAAGCAGATAGACTTTTAGATGCGAGTCTCTTAGATTACGATATGGTTGTTTTACCTGGGGGGTTGCCTGGGGCGGATTACCTACGCGATAGTGAACTATTAGGTGATTTATTAAAGCAACGTCACCAAGCTGGAAAATGGAATGCGGCGATGTGTGCCGGTCCCAAAGCCTTAGCGAAAAATGGTTTGTTGGATGATACGGACTACACAGCTTATCCTGAAATTGATCAAGAAGTGGCTAATCAAGTCAAAGAAGCACGTTTCCATGATGATCAATTAGTGATTGTGGATCAAAAACAAAAGGTGATAACTAGTAGAGGCCCGGCGACAGCTTTGGCTTACGCTTATCAAATTGCACAAGTGCTTGGAATTGAAACCCAAAGTCTAGAAGAAGGAATGCTGTATACCTTCTTACAAGCACACATTAATGATTAGAGTGAAGAAGATGGCATTGGTCATCTTCTTTTCATTTTGCACCGTATGTTAATCACAAATCATAAATGTGCAAAAAGGGGTGGGAAAATAATAATAGTAAAAGCCTTAAGAAATCAATGCTTTTAGAACATAATTTCTCAAGACTTTTTGATTTATAAAATTTTTTCAGGTATCTTTTTTTCTTAGTGTTCAGTTAATAGAATTACTCGAACAGAGCCAAAAAAATTAGCACCGTTGATTTGGAGGATTGGTCCATTCTTAGTAGCTGGTTCGTTAGCAATAACATTATCTGAACCAAAAATTGAAATCATATTACCACGAATATTCCAATTTTCAGGAACATAAAATAAGGTAGTTCCAAAAAGATTAACGCAATCGACAGTAATGGCTTGGTCACGTGTTTGGGTATCAAAATAGTATTTAGAAGTTCCGAAGAAATTGGCAATGTCGAGATCATTGATTTGGTCATCAAGATAGTGAGTTGTCGAAGAAAATAAGTTGGCATAATCTTCAGAACGACCGTGATGACTCATTTTTACCTTTTCTTTGCTGAATTTGAATGAACTTTCGGTATTTCGAAAAATCATGCTAAAACCAATTCCTAATAACATAATGACAACGAAGATAGTAGTTGGTGTAATTTCATAAAAATGATAGTCTTTTTGTATTAAATAACCCAACCAAGCTAAACCACTAATACCAACCCAATATTCTCTAGCTAAGAGTCCCATAACTAATAGCAGACTAGCTAATAGTTCCCACAAATTGAGTTTTAAATTAGGAAAAAGGTTAATATCTCCTAATAAGAGAGCTAAAGCAATTAAAATGAAGCCAATTCCACCAATAATATTTTTGTTTTTCATAGATTAAAACCTCTTTTCCATCAATTCTTCTAACATGCGTAAATACCGGCGTGAAACATAGATGCTTTTTTGACTATGACGAAACTCTAGTAAATTTCCAGTTAAACTTCGCGATAAGGCATAAATTTTATCAACGTTAACAATTCCTGACTTGGAAATACGTAGGAAATTTTCTGGCAATATTTCTTCGAGCTCATATAGTTTCAAGTTAACTTCTGCTTCTTCGGTTGTACTATGAGCGTGGACTTTTCCTTCTTGAGTCTGGAAAAAGATAATTTCAGAAATTTTCGGGAATATCTGACGTTCACCTTGGAGGAAACGCAATTTTTGTCCTTTAGTTTGCCTTTGTAGTTCTTTTTTAATCACCTTTTGCAAGGCATCAAAGTCTAGTTTAGCATCGTTTATTCTAACAAGGATTTCATCTTCAGTTAACTCTTGGTCTATTTGAATGCTAACTTTTTTCATTGCTCTTCCCTCCCCACATGATTAATAGTATCTAATTAGTTTTAAAAAGAAAAGTCTCAAATGCTAAGTGGTAATTTTTAGTATCTAAGCGGTCTTTTTTTAGCAAAAACTTTCTTAATAAGTTTGTAACGGGGAAATCTGTTCTTTGAATAAAATTTAGGCTCTTAACACAAATTACACAGTAGTATAAATTAGTTATTGTAATATTTGTAATATTTTTATATAAAAATAAACTCCTTATAAAACAATAAAGTAAGCGTGTGCACAGATAAATTTTTTTAAAATTAAATCTTAAGAAATAGCAACTTGATTTTTTTGTTACAATATTGTAATATTAAAGTGTGGAAAGGTTGATAACAACCGTAAGTGATTGAAAAAATAAATTTTTAGGAGGGATTTATTATGAGACTATGGACAAAGATTGGTGCAACGGTAGCAGGGATGTTGGTTTTAGGCGCTGGGGCAACTGCAAGTCTTGAAAGCCATCACCAAAGTAGTGACATGCAAGCTACTCCAAGTAGCCTGGTGGTAAGCTCAAGTAGTAGTCACAGATTAGCTAAGAAGAGCAGTGCTAAGGAAAGTATTAAAGATGCTGAAGTTAAAGTGCAAAGTAATCAAAATTCAAGTGCCGTAAGTCGCGTTGAGAGCCCAGCTAGTTCTAGTCAAGTAGTAAGCCCTCAAAGTAACACTAGCGTAGCTAATGCACAGGTGCAAGCGCCAGTGGCTTCTAGTCAAGCAACTTCTCAAGCTGCTTCAGCCGTTTCACAAGAAACTACTTCTTCAGTGGCGATGTCTGCTCCAGTGGCTCCGCAAGCTAAGAGTGAAGACAGCTATGTGGACCAAGCACTTAGCCAAACTACGAAAGAAAGCGGTATCAGTGAAGAAATGTTATTAGTTACCCAGGATGGTAACTTAATTCAAGTAAGAGAAAATCACACTAAGATGGCAGCAGCTGGAATGAATGTTGATTCTGCTGTTGATCCAGTGATTGCTACTTACACCGTTGAAAATGGACAATTAACACCACTCCAATAAAGTGATGGAGTTAAAGTTGACCTTAAGGGGTGATTATCATGAGACTTTGGGAAAAAATTGCTGTAACTGGTGGAATTTTAGCCACCTTAGCAGCCGGAACAATGGTTGCTAATAAAGTGACTACGGACAAGCAAAGTTCCGAATTTACAATTAGCGAAGTAAAAAAGAGTTCGAGCTCCAAAGTAAGTAAGAACAGTAGTCAAAAGGAAAAATCTAAAGAAACTAGCAATCAAGTTTCTAGTCAAGTAAGTTCAAGTCAGGCAAATTCCAGTCAGATAAGCTCAAGTCAGGTAAACACTAATACGAATGCTAAGACAGCTTCTTCAAGTAGTGTTGCTCAAGGACCAGCTGTAAGTAGTCAGGTACAAGCACCTAAGCCAGCTGAAACGCTAGCTCAGGATCGTTTGAGTCAAAATAATTTAGCTATTAGTCAAATTTATGGCGATATACCTTTGATTCGTAATATAGACGTACCAAGTGGCCGCATCTTAAATGCAAGTATCAATGGTGACCGCAATGATTACTCTGTGACTTACGGCTTAGGCAGTGTTGCTACAGAATTAAATGCAGATCCTAATTTTGTACCTTTGGTTTCTTTGAGTGTGACGACTTACGGTAGTGCCAGTGAAGCTCAAGCTAATCTTCAGGCTAATGTGATTGATACGACTGGTCTGCCTGTAGAAAATATTGCTGGTCAAACAGTCAGTGTTGATGCCGGAGCAGGCCAACGTTACTACAGTTGGCAAACTGGCAACTGGTATGCTAATGTGCACACCAGTGTGGTTGATGGTAGCGACGCTAATGTAGCTGAAAAAATTCAAGCTGTTGCTAATGTAACTAAGCCTCAAACTAGTCTTGGGGTAGTAGATTACATGGCGAATGGTGCTAAATTATCTTGGCAAGAAGGTAGCAAAGTTTACCATGTGACAGCTGATAGCCTAGCTCAAGCCAGTCAAGCTGCGATGAGTGTTAAATAATTCTTATGACCTGCGTGAAAGCGTAGGTCTTTTTTTTAAAAAATGCTATACTAAAGTGGAAAAAGAAAAATAAGGGAGTTTTTTGGAGTATGAAAAAATGGATGGGGATGGCGGTTACCGCTTTAGCCACTTTAACTTTGACGACGAGTGTGATTAAAGCTGACGATGAAAGTAATGCTAATACTGAAGCCGCGCAAGAATCAGTTGATTACAGTGGAGAAGTTCGAATCTCGGGGAAGACTAATCGGGAACGTTTGGGCCAGTTTAACTACCTATTACGTCATAATTTAGGTTATGATATCTACCCTCAAGTGGTTGGTTTTAAAGGCGAAAAGCAAAAAATCAATATACGCTATGAAGGAGACCAAAATAATTTTAAAGTTTATTATAGCAAGTCCAAAGAAATGCAAAACTTTAACACTGATAAGTTAAAGGGGGCTAAAACGTATGCTACTTTAACTAAGAAAACTTACGATAGTGTCGATAAAGCTAAAGCAGCAGTGAGCTTTAAAACAATTGATACTAAAAAATTAGGTAGCAAAATCCAATACTTAAAAAACAACCAACCAGCGGTAATTACTAAAGCTGCTGGCGGACAAACTTTACGGTGGAATTTTGGTGCAAAGTGGGAGAGTATCGTTATTGGTGCTGGTAATAGTACTACTAAAAAAGCAAATAAGGTAGCTACTAATGTGGCAAAAAATGGTTTACCATCTATTGATGGCAAAGGGGTTTTACGCTTTGACAATGATGGAAGTCAAATCAAATGGTATGATGGCAAGGTGGTTTACACTTTAGAAACCACGAGCTACAAGTCTGGTTTAGCTATGATACAAGCTTTAACCAATCCAGAAGCCCAAGCCAAAGCGGAAAGCCAAGCTAGTGCGCAAAGTCAAAGTGAATAATTTTAAGCCTTGAGTCTTGTGATTCGAGGCTTTTTTGGCTTAAATTTAAGTAGCAACGTAATTTAAACTAACAACTATAGTAATGGAGATTTTGCTAGCATATTATAAGAAAAATGTGTAAAATTATTTGGTAGTCAATAATGACAAAATAAATAAAATCGGAGAAAAGTCGCACGCTGACGGCTTTTAAACGAGGGGGTTAGATTTTGAAACAGCCAATTATTTCATTTCAGAATGTTGTCAAAAATTATGACGGACAGCCAGTTTTAAAGAATGTGAGTTTTGATATCGAGGAGGGTAAATTTTATACCTTACTAGGACCTTCTGGATGTGGCAAAACAACCATTTTACGGATAATCGCAGGTTTTTCAGAGCCAACCAAAGGAGATGTCTATTTTCAAGGGCAAAAGGTTAATCATATTCCGGCCAATAAGCGTCAGGTTAATACGGTTTTCCAGGATTATGCCTTATTCCCACACATGAATGTTTATGAAAATGTGGCTTTTGGATTGAAAATTAAGAAATTACCAGCTGATCAAATTGATGCCAAAGTCAAGGAAGCTTTACAGATGGTTCGTTTAGCTGGCTTTGAAAAGCGTGGAATTAATGAGATGTCTGGGGGACAAAGACAGCGAGTAGCGATTGCGCGCGCCTTAGCGAATGAGCCCAAAATTTTACTCTTGGATGAACCGCTCTCGGCTCTGGATCATAAGTTACGCACGGAAATGCAATACGAGTTGCGGAATCTTCAAAGAAAACTCGGGATTACTTTTATTTTTGTGACTCATGACCAAGAAGAAGCTTTAGCCATGAGTGATGAAATTTTTGTCCTAAATAACGGTAATATTGTTCAAAGTGGTAGTCCGGTTGATATTTATGATGAACCAATCAACCATTATGTGGCTGACTTTATTGGAGAAAGTAACATTGTTAAAGCTACAATGGTGCGCGATGAGCTGGTGCACTTTGCTGGACACAATTTTGCCTGTGTGGATGGGGGGATGCGCCCTAATGAAGCAGTGGAAGTTGTTTTACGTCCGGAAGATTTAACGTTAACGATGGTGGAAGCAGGGAAAATAACCGTTCAGGTACAAACACAACTCTTCCGAGGAGTTCACTATGAAATCATTTGTCAGGATCAGGATGGTAATGAATGGATGGTGCATTCGACGCGTAAAGCCGTGCCAGGAAAAACTTATGGTTTGAATTTTGAGCCCGAGGATATTCATGTTATGCGCTTCAACGAGTCAGAAGCGGATTTCGATGCGCGGCTTGAAAGTTATGAGGATTAGCCCATGAAGAAAATGCAGACATTTTTTGCAATCCCTTATTTTTTATGGCTAGGGCTATTTGTGATTGCACCTTTGGCTTTGGTTTTTGGGTATTCTTTTTTAGATACCGCTGGTCATTTTACATTAGCTAACTATGCCAATTATTTTGGCTCATTGAAGTATCTACTGATGACCTTCAATTCGGTCTGGTATGCCTTTTTAATTACGATAGTAACCTTAATAATTTCTTATCCGACAGCCTATTTTTTGACTAAACTCAAACACAAACAATTATGGTTGCTGTTAATCATTTTACCCACTTGGATTAATTTACTTTTAAAAGCCTACGCTTTTATTGGTATTTTTGGTATTCATGGCGGTTTGAATAATTTTTTAGCTTTCTTTGGGATTGCCCCCAAACAAATCCTTTTTACGGATGTGAGTTTTATCGTAGTAGCTACTTATATTCAAATTCCTTTTATGGTCCTGCCGATTTTTAATGCCCTAGAAGAATTAAATGATTCCTTTATTGCAGCAGCTCAAGATTTGGGAGCCAATAAATTCCAAACTTTTTGGAAGGTAATTTTTCCCTTGTCTTTAGGTGGGGTGCGTAGTGGAGTACAGTCTGTCTTTATCCCATCCTTATCACTCTTTATGCTGACCCGTTTAATTGGAGGAAATCGGGTGATTACTTTGGGAACAGCGATTGAAGAACACTTCTTGGTGACTCAAAATTGGGGTATGGGTGCTACCATTGGCGTAATTTTAATCCTTGCCATGGTGCTAGTCATGTTGCTAACTGGAGAAAGAAAAAAAGGGGGGCCAAAGAATGAAGAATAAGGGCTTATGGTCGAAAGTCTACTTAACCTTAGTATTTGTGAGTTTATATTTACCAATCTTTTACTTAATATTCTATGCCTTTAACCAAGGGGAAGATATGGGAAAGTTTAGTGGCTTTTCTTGGGTCCACTTTGCGGAGCTATTTGAAGATACGCGCTTAATTATTATCTTGCTCGAAACTTTTTTATTGGCCTTTTTATCTGCACTCCTGGCAACACTTATCGGAGTCTTTGGCACGTTGTACTATTCTTACCTAAAGCATAGTCGAAGTAAGAATCTACTACTTTCCTTAAATAATGTGCTTATGGTGTCACCGGATGTGATGATTGGGGCAAGTTTCTTAATTTTGTTTACGGCTTTAGGCTCACTAATCGGTGGTATTAGATTAGGCTTTCTGACAGTGTTATTATCCCATGTGGCCTTTTCAATTCCAATTGTTGTGCTAATGGTCTTACCACGTTTACAAGAAATGAATGATTCTTTAGTTTGGGCGGCCTATGATTTAGGGGCCAATAATTGGCAAACTTTAACCCAAATTGTACTACCGTATTTAACGCCTGGAATTATCGCCGGCTATTTTATGGCGTTCACTTATTCTCTAGATGATTTTGCAGTGACCTTCTTTGTGACGGGGAACGGCTTTACAACTTTAGCTGTGGAAATTTACTCGCGGGCGCGGCAGGGAGTTAGTTTAGAGATTAATGCTTTGAGTACCTTAGTTTTCCTATTTGCCTTGTTATTAGTGGTGGGTTACTACTTCATTAGTAAAGACCGACAAACTAAGAAGGGGGGAAGTAAGCTATGAAACGTTTACGGACCTTAATAATAGGAATTGTTGCTTTGATCGGTATTCTATGGCTAGGTGTTTATCAACTTAATAAGACCAGTGGCAATCAAAATGCTAAGGTTTTAAATATTTATAATTGGGGGGATTATATTGATCCCAAGTTAATTACCAAGTTTGAAAAACAAACGGGTTACAAGGTGAATTATGAAACTTTTGATTCTAACGAAGCTATGTACACCAAGTTACAACAAGGAGGTACGAACTATGATGTTGTCGTGCCCAGTGAATACATGATTCAAAAAATGAAAAAAGCTCATTTGTTGTCAACTTTGGATCATCGGCAGTTACCAAACCTGAAATATATCAGTAGTTCTTACTTGAATCAAAGTTTTGATCCACAAAATAAGTATACGGTTCCTTATTTCTGGGGAACCTTAGGGATTGTCTATAACGATCAGGTCTACCAAGCTAGTGATTTTCAATCATGGAATCAGCTATGGAACCAAAAATTCCGCGGGCAAATCATGTTTATTGATGGTGCCCGAGAATTTATGGGGATTGGTTTGACGAGTTTAGGTTATTCGTTAAATAGCACCAACGGTTACCATCTTCATCAAGCCTATGAGAAGTTGAAGTTGCTGATGCCTAACGCCAAAGCTATTGTCGCTGATGAAATTAAAATGTATATGGCTAACGGTGAGGCCAATGTGGCGGTAACGTATTCTGGTGAGGCGGTGGATATGCTAGATAGAAATGATCATCTTCACTATGTCTTACCAAAAGAAGGCACCAATTTGTGGTTTGACAATCTGGCGATTCCCAAAAGTGCTCAAAATAAAAAAGGTGCCTATGCCTTTATTAACTTTATGTTAGAACCGGAAAATGCAGCTGCTAATGCGGAGTATGTGGGTTATTCAACTCCTAATACTGGAGCTTTAAAGTTACTGCCTAAATCAGTAACTGCTAATAAGCAATTTTATCCAACTAAGCAAGCTTTAAGCAAGATGGAAGTTTATAAAGATTTAGGTCCCAGCTGGGTTGAAAAATACAATGATTACTTCTTAGAATTAAAGATGTATCGCAAGTAAGCAAAAAGACAGACATCAATTGCCTGTCTTTTTTAGTTTATTCAGCATTCTTTTTGCTACGTGCAGCATTTTTCCGACGATCAAAGTCGATAAATTTAAATTTATCAGGGCGTTGGTAAGAAGTGGTTAATTGGAAGAGACTCGTATTGTCTAAGTAAGACATACTACGAATAACAGCTACGTAGTCGCCTTCTGTTAATTCTAAGATTTTGCAGACGTCTGCCGGGGCTTTTTCGACCGTAATTTCACGGGTTGAATAGGAAATTACTAATTCAAGTTTTTCTTCCAAATACTTGTATAGGTTAGAAACATCTTCGGTTTTAATTTCTGGCACGAAGGTCTTGAAAAGAAATTCTTGGTTTAAAACGGCAGGAACATCGTCTTTGTAACGTAAGTATTCAGTCCAGTAAGCAGAGTTACCAGCTTCTTCAAGGGGATGACCTGAAAAATCGTCTGGAATAATCCGTGATTCTAAATTTAAGACTTCAATGCTACCTTTGTGCCCCAAAGATTGGTCACGTTTCTTGAAATCGACTATCCCAGAGATAGGAAAAGTAAAGTCTTGCATGTCTAGGACTAGAGAACCTTTACCACGGATTTTCTGGATAAGTCCTAGAGAAGTTAACTGAGCTAGGGCTTTCCGAACTGTTTCTCGTGAAGTACCATAAAGTTCACATAGTCGGTGTTCAGAAGGTAAGTAATCACCAGGATTATATTGTTTGAATTTAATTTTTTGCACGATATCTTGTGCGATAATTTCTTGTTTGGATAGAGTCGCCATATTTTTAACCCCTTATTACGTAAGTTTTAATTTTATTATAGCAAAAAAAAATAAGCATACAAGTTTTTCTTGGACTAGGGCTTGCGATAGTCGCCTTTTAAGTCTAAATGGTAGACAAGTCTAAATATTAAAAAGAGGCAAGGAAACATGATTTTTCGATGAATTTAAAAATGATAATCATAAAAAAACACTAGAAATTATGCTTAAAAGCAATAATTTCTAGTGTTTTTTCAAACTTTAGAGTAATTTTTTAATCGGCATATTTAGGAAAAAGTGAGTCAACTGACTGGTGGTTGTAAATTAAATCTATCGCTTTAGCGAAGAGTGGGGCAGTTGAAAGCACAGTTAAGTTATCAAAACGTTTGTAATCAGGAATTTCAATCGTATCTGTAACAATAACTTCCTTATATGGAGAAGCCTTTAATTCTTCTACTGCATTGGCTGAAAAGATGGCATGGGTGGCACAAGCGTAGACATCGGTAGCCCCAGCGTTTTTTAGTGCCATGCAGCGTCAGCCATCTTACCACCAGTATCAATCATATCATCGAAGACAATACATTTGTGACCAGCTACATCCCCAATCACCATGGTGTTTTCGGGATTTAAGAGACGACTAGAGTCACGCTTGTCGACAATGGCAATTGGAGCCTTGAGGAATTGTGCTAAATTACGGGCCATCTTAACTCCAGTGTGATCAGGAGCAACTACAACGACATCTTCATCGATTTTCTTACCCAAGAAGTAGTCAGCTAAAAGATAGATAGCCTTTAAGTGATCTACTGGAATATTGAAGAACCCTTGTAATTGACCAGCGTGAAGGTCGAGAGTAATTACTCGGTCAGCACCAGCCAATTGAATGAAGTTTGAAACCAACTTGGCAGTGATAGGTTCCCGAGAACGTGCTTTCCGATCGGCGCGTGCGTAACCAAAGTAAGGTACAATAGCGTTAATTGAACCAGCACTGGCTCGGCGTAAAGCATCCATCATAATCATTAATTCCATCAAATTTTCATTAACTGGATCACTGATTGATTGAATGATAAAAACGTCATTTCCCCGCACACTCTCGTTGATGTTAATCTGAATTTCTCCATCACTAAAGTGTTTAACTGAGGCGTCACATAAAGGGACGCCCATTTCAGCAGCAATTTTTTGGGCCAATTCTTGGTTAGAATTAAGCGCAAATAATTTAATTCCGTTATTTTCTTGCATTTTACGGCTCCTCTAAGAATAAAAAGTAAGTGCGTTATTACAACTTTAATTATAGTCAATTTCCCAGGTAAAATTCAAGATAAGAGACTAAAAAGTTTTGCCAAGCAGTAAAATGTTCGGTTTTAGCATAAAAAATCCCGCTGTTATCATGAACAGCGGGACAGAATAACTTGCTTTAGGCAGCATGATGATTTGTTGCTTGCGGATTTTCGACAATGACTAATTTACCGGCTTGCATTTCAGCCTTGAGGTGTTGAACGTTTAAGTGGTCCAAGTAAAAGTCAGTAACCTGGTCACGAATTTGAGCCTCAATAACCCGCCGTAGAGGGCGTGCTCCCATGGCTTCATCGTAACCTTCTTCAATCAAGAAATCCTTAGCTTCGTCAGTTACAACTAAATCTAGGCCTTTCTTGGCTAAGGTTTGGTTAACATCGCTAATCATGAGGTCAACGATTTGCTTGAGGTCTGCTTTACTTAGGTGGGAGAATTCAACAATCGCATTGAAGCGGTTGAGGAATTCAGGACGGAAGTAGGGGCTAGTCGGTCCATTAAGGCTTGATCATGTGGGTCACCGTTCAAGGACTCATTACCAAAACCAGCATTAGAAGTGGCAATGATCACGGTGTTTTTGAAGTTGACTTGGTTGCCTTGCCCATCAGTCAAGTGGCCATCATCTAAAACTTGCAGTAACAAGGTTAAGACTTGAGGGTTAGCCTTTTCAATTTCATCCAACAAGACAATGGAGTAAGGATTACGTCTTACTTTTTCTGTTAAAGTGTTAGCATTGTCATCGTAGCCGACGTAACCTGCGGTGGTCCCAATTAATTTAGAAACGGCGGTTAAATCACTGTATTCGGACATGTCTAAGCGGATAATGTTATTTTTGTTACCAAACATATCCAAGGCTAATTGCTTAGCTAATTCGGTTTTACCGACTCCGGTGGGTCCCACAAAGAGGAAGGAACCGATTGGACGGTTACCTTCATCAAAGCCAGCCCGATTACGGCGAATAGCACGACTTACTGCTTGGACGGCTTCGTCTTGGCCAATAACCTTGCCAGCTAGACGTTTGCCCATATCCTTGAGTCTTTGGATGTCACTAGCTCCCAATTTAGAAACAGGAATCCCGGTTAGTCTTTCGACGGCTTGGGCCACATCTTCAGGTGTAGCGACAACCTTACTTTGATCTTGATTATTGTCGATTTGTGCTTGAAGGTTGATAATCTTAGTTTTGACTTCTGCTGCTCCCTGATAGTCTTCTTTTTGAGCTAAATCGTTTTGTTGAACTTTGAGTTGGGCGATTTCTTCTTCCAAAGCTTTAACATCAGTGACAGGGTGCTTAGCAGCTAGGTGTGCGGCCGTCATGTCAATTAAGTCAATTGCTTTGTCAGGCAAGCTTCTTTGGGGAATAAATTGGATGGAATAATCCACCGCGGCCTTTAAAACATCGTCATTTAAAACAACATTGTGGTGTTGTTGGTAAAGGTCACGAATTCCTTGGAGAATCTTGAAAGTATCTTCCGCACTTGGAGCGTTAACGGTTACTTGATTGAATCGCCGGGCTAAAGCGCCATCTTTCATGATGGTGTTACGATATTCGTCTTGGGTTGTGGCCCCAATTAAAGTGATTTCTCCTCGAGAAAGGGCGGGTTTTAAAATGTCAGATAAACCTTTAGAACCATTATCACCGCCCATACCTCCGGCGCCTAGAATTTGGTGAATTTCGTCGAAGAAGAGAATAATATTGCCAGCATTCTTAACTTCTTTAACTAAGTTTTGAATATTTTCTTCAAAGGAACCCCGATACTGAGTACCAGCTTCAAGATTGGAAATGTCAATGGCAATAATTTCCTTATTCTTGATGGCAGCGGGGACATCACCGTGAACAATCGCTTGGGCTAACCCTTCGACGACGGCCGTCTTACCGACCCCAGCGTCACCGACTAAAACGGGATTATTCTTAGTGCGTCGCGCCAAAATTTCGGCAGTTTCTTGAATTTCTTGATTGCGACCAATAACTGGGTCAAGCTTGTTTTCACGTGCTTCTTGGGTTAAGTTGCGCCCTAATTTAGCTAAGATTCCATCAGTTTTGATAGCATTTGTTTTACCTTCTTGACTGGTCTCTTGGGTAGGTAAATTTCCGGTACGTCTGAACTCTTGGAATTCTTCCGGAGTAACTTGACGACCGTTAATTAAATAACGTCGTTCAGAGTTGATGCCGTTTATGTTGCCCATTAAGTGGTTGAAGATGTCATCCATGTTGTTAAAAGGATCGTTAGTGTAAGCCATAATAAATGCCTCCTAGAATTATTAGTTTTCGTGGTATGACGGGTGCTAAAAAGCCCCTAAATGAAGGTTAGTGACTAACAAACAAATACGGACTGTCTTACTTATTTAGCTGGTTACCCGCCTCGAGTTGCAGATACTGTTCTTCAAGTTCCTTTAAGACTTGCCACATAGCTTGATGGCGAGCCTTAGCCAATGCATCCAAATCACGTAAATTCAGCGAAGTGGCATTGCTTTGCGGTTTATTGAAGGACTTGTGTAAAGTGGTGTAACCATAACCTGAAATTTTAGCAACCTGATAGATAGTTAAATCTTGGTCAGCTAAGTAGGTTTTGATATCGATTTTCATCATTCTCACCTCTTACAATTTATATTATACCACATTTGTGATATATCACAAGTGTAAAATGATGATTTTTGAAAAAATTTTGGCGGTGGATTAAATTCGCTTTATAGCGAAAATCCAGTAAAATAGAATCACGAATCAAATTTGAAAGGAATTTATTATGGAGATTACACATGCTGTCATTAACATTATGGATAAAAATATCAATAGTGCAGTTTTTTCGCAAAAAGAGTTACCTTTGCGTGAACATTTGGTGCAAGAATACGTACAAAAAATTGTGGAAAAATTTCTTAAAAGTGAATGCATTACTTTTGGGGTAGAACAAAGTGAACCAGCTTTATATTTAGCTTCAGATGAAGATAACTTTTTAATGAGGGCAGAGCAATTAACTCAGCACGTCTTTGAGAGTTTAGCGGGTTGGCAGGAAGTTCCAACAGGAGATATGCTATTTATCGAAGCTGTCGACCAAATGGGTGCTAATTATGTGGGGATGTTAAAATTAGACTATTCTGTTAAGTACACGCACTTGGTGGATTATGATGATAATAATCAAGTGGTTAATAAAATTCAAAAGAATGAGGCTATTTTACCCGCACCTACCCAGGCTTTGAACACAGGAATTATTATCAAAGACCAAAAAACTTGTTTCGTACGTGACCGCAAATACAAGGACGTTCAAGGTAATTGGTCTTTCCAAGAAAATGTACTTGAGGTTAAAGAAAAACAAGTTAAGACTAGTGATGAAATTAATGCTGTAAAAAAAGCCCTTAAGAGTGTGGCTGAGAAATATGACCTGCCGGCTTATGAAGTGGCAGCGGAAGCCCAAACAGTAGTTTACGAAGGAATTGGCAATGAAGGCAGATTAATAATGAAGCCCTAGCCCAAGCAGTTTTTAAAGAAAATTACACAGCTAAGCAGGAATTTTTAGCAGAATTAGATAAAAAAGAGATGGCCAAACAAGTTGATGTAACAGCCAATGCGCCTATTTTTGAAAAAAAGTATCAAAAACAAAAATTAAAACTAGATAATGGTATTGAAATTACGGTGCCAGTAGAATTATTGAAGAATAAAGACGTGATTGAATTTATTAACCAAGAAGACGGTTCCTTAGAAGTAGTCTTACGCAATATTGACTCCATCAAGAACTCATTTTAATCGAAAAAGGAAAAATCCTCGGTTCCGAAGTGAACTGAGGATTTTTAATGAAAAAGGAGCGTAAATCCCCCTACTTTAGTGGGGGGATATAAGCTCCACTCGATAACTCGTAAGAGCTATTTTGTTTTTTTCTAAATATTCTTTAGCTAATTTAGATAATATCTCTGAAACAGATGAATGTTCCTTGATTGTTTGTATTTTCAAGCTATCATTAAGTTCAACATTCATATAGATATTTATCCTTTTTTGTTTTCTGCCACAG